>NZ_LXKR01000035.1:0-50144 GCF_001692375.1 Serratia sp. 14-2641
GATCGACCTGAGAAATAGGTCGATCATCATGGGTAAAGGATGTTAAAAAGTGTTCACCATGTCCTTGAACACCTGTCTACCATGTCCCCGGTCTGTACAGGGAGAGGGTTAGGGTGAGGGTCAACACGATATCTCGGGTATCGGACACCCACCATTTCCGCCAGTATAAAAAGCAAAAAAGCCGCTCATTACTGAACGGGCTACACAAATTCCAGACGTAAAAAAACCTGCTTAAAAAAGCAGGTTTCTTTGAAATTGGTCGGCGAGAGAGGATTCACTCGTATCGTCCATGATACTCGCCCCTTCGGGGTATCGCTGACGCGATATGCAAATCTGTTCCCGACAGATTTGTCGACCTCCTTCGGAGGTTCTCATCCTCATAGACTTCAGACGTAAAAAAACCTGCTTAAAAAAGCAGGTTTCTTTGAAATTGGTCGGCGAGAGAGGATTCGAACCTCCGACCCACTGGTCCCAAACCAGTTGCGCTACCAAGCTGCGCTACTCGCCGATTTCTTGTTGCTGATACTACTGAACTTTCCAGCTTATGTCTATGTAAATATTAAATTTATCAGACATTTTGTGTGTGGTGCGAAGAGAGGGACTTGAACCCTCACGTCCGTAAGAACACTAACACCTGAAGCTAGCGCGTCTACCAATTCCGCCACCTTCGCACTGTCACAAAACAGCTTTCAATTCTTTTACTTTACCCTAGGTAAAGTGGGGTGGCTAATGGGGCTCGAACCCACGACAACTGGAATCACAATCCAGGGCTCTACCAACTGAGCTATAGCCACCATAACTACTTTATCTACTGCTTACTTCACGCGGTAATCATACCACCGCAGCTCCTGCGCACAAAATTAATGGCGCGCCCGACAGGATTCGAACCTGAGACCTCTGCCTCCGGAGGGCAGCGCTCTATCCAGCTGAGCTACGGGCGCGTAGCGCCGTTGCGGGTGGGGATACTACGGTTTTATGCCCATCCTGTCTAGTGCTTTTTCTCAGAAATGTTGAGTTCGCTGACCCTTTGCTCACTCTTGCAGCAGAAAGGGCCCGACAAGGCCCTTTTCGTAAGCTTAGCGCTGACTTTCTGTCCGCTTTTCAGGCTGATGATGGACTTTATGCATACCGAATACAAAGTAACACAGGCTCACCGCAGCCAGGAAAATCATCCCCACCACCAACGAAATCCGCGTATCCGGATTGATCCCCATGCCAACCAGCACACAAATCAGGAAAGCGATGGTCAGGTAGTTCATGTAAGGGAACATAAATGACTTGAAGCTGTGAGTCTTCATCGCTTCTTTATGGGCACGGCGGAAATAGATCTGGCTGATCAGCACCACGAACCACGGCATCATGCCCGGCAGCACGCTGGCGCTATAGACATAGACGAACACCTGCTGAGGATTGGGGATAACGTAGTTCAGCGCAGACCCCACCAACAGGCAAATGATGGTAACGGCAATACAGTTGACCGGTACGCCGCTGGCAGAAAGCCTGGTCAATGCCGCAGGCAGTTGGCGGTTCTTGGCCAGGGCATAGAGCATGCGGCCGCCGCTATACATGCCGCTGTTGCAGCCGGAGAGCGCGGCAGTCAACACCACAAAGTTGATGATACCTGCGGCGGCGACGATACCAATCTTGGCAAAGGTCAGCACAAACGGACTGCCTGCGGTGCCGATACCGTTCCACGGGAAGATGGTGACAATCACGAAGATGGCACCGACATAGAAAATCAGGATACGCCACAGGATGTTGTTGATCGCACGTTTGAGCGTCACCTGCGGGTTTTTGGCTTCCCCGGCGGTAATGCCGACCAGCTCAACTCCCTGGTAAGAAGCTACCACGATACACAGGGCAAACAGGAAGCCTTTCCAGCCACCGGCAAAGAAGCCGCCGTGAGCCGTCAGGTTGGCAAAGCCCGTCGGCTGCCCGCCGTTACCGAAGCCGAAGAAGATCACCCCCAAGCCCACCAGGATCATCACGATAATGGTGGTGACCTTGATCATGGCAAACCAGAACTCCAGCTCACCGTACAGGCGCACCGCCGCCAGGTTGGCTAACGCGACCATAGCGACCGCAATTAACGCAGGCAGCCACTGCGGTATCTCTGGGAACCAGAACTGCACATAGACGCCGATAGCCGTGATTTCCGATATCCCCACGGCAAGCCACATAAACCAGTAGCCCCAGGCGGTGAGATAGCCGAAAAAGGGGTTCATGTATTTGTGCGCATAGACAGCGAAAGAGCCCGCCACCGGCTCCAGGAACAGCATCTCCCCCATCGAACGCATGATGAAGAACACAAACAGGCCAGCGATGATATAGGCCAGCAGCACCGAAGGCCCTGCCCATTTCAACGTACTGGCTGACCCCATAAACAGACCCACGCCGATCGTGCCACCCAGGGCGATCAGCTCTATATGTCGCGCTTCTAACCCGCGATGTAAACCTTGTGGTTTTTCTTTGCTTGCCATACATCCTCAATCATATTTTTGATGCTGTTTTGCCTGCCGATCGGTGCCGGTCATTATTGTTTTAGACAAGTTGAGTGTAATTCATCCCCCGCCGGGCAAAACGGAACTTAAGGAGTCATCCGCACAATTTAATTGCGGGGAAGTGCCGCTGCAGCCTGGGGAAATTTTCGGGCGCTATGGTTTCGCATTTTGCCGCTATAAGCAAACCGCGAATTAAAACCTTATGGAATAAGTGACGAGGGAATGATTGACCGAGGTTATAGCTTTGACCACGTTATGGCCGATAGGGAGATTATTTGAGCAAAACAGACGCTGGAGCAACGGAGAGGCTGCTCCAGCCGAAGGATCACATCTTGCCGGTGTAGTAATAGCCGACGAACTTGAGTAGTCGAAGCTGGCGGCGAATACGGCTCGGCTGGCTGAGCAGGCGGTAGAGCCACTCCAGGCCCAGATTCTGCCACACCTTGGGCGCGCGCTTCACATGGCCGGTAAACACGTCATAGGTGCCGCCAACCCCCATATACAACGCCTGTGGATGCACCTTGCGGCAATCCCGCATCAGGATTTCCTGTTTGGGTGATCCCATTGCCACGGTCACGATAGCCGCGCCGCTGGCACGAATGCGTTCAAACAAGGCATCCCGCTGTTCCGGCTTGAAGTAGCCATCCTGGCTGCCTACCAGATTCACATTCCACTGGCTACGCAGCTTCTGCTCGGTCTCTGCCAGCACCGAAGGCTTGCCACCCACCAGAAACACCGGGGTGCCTTCCTGCCCGGCGCGCTGCATCATGGCTTCCCACAGATCGGCCCCGGCCACGCGAGACACCTCCGCGCCAGGATACTTGCGGCGGATTGAGCGCACCATGCTGATGCCATCGGCATATTTGTACTCAGCCTCATCCAGCAAGGCATGCAGCGCCGGATCGGTTTCCGCATTGAGGATTTTCTCGGCGTTCATCGCCACCAGGGTGCCCTGCTTGACCCTGCCACCGTCGAACAGAAAATCCATACACTGCGCCATGTCGCGAAAGCCCCACAGGCTGAAACCACGCAGCTCATACTTGGGAACCGAAATGTTTGCTTCCATTGTCACTATTACCTTGGCACAAGGGAGTTGGCAACGGGAGCCAACGCGCGCTTGCGCATAATTCGAGTTTTGATAAGCCCGGCAGCATCAAACAGCCAGTACAGTAATTTTGCCAATACCAGGCAGGCACCAAAAATGATGCAGAAGAACACCACGCGTGAGACAAAGGAATCAACCCCCTCACGCGCCAGCACGATGATATTAAACACCGCACCAAAGCAGAACCCTTGCAAAATCGCCGCCTTAAAGCGGTTCTGTTCACTTTTGCCCAGCTCATACAGCCAGTCGAACCACTTGATGATCAGGCCCACCACAATGGCGCCCAGCGGGATAAACAGCACCCCCCCCATCACCACCAGCGAACCAATCAGCGTCGGGGAAATCGCCAGCCCGGAATGGTTGTCCAGCACTTCCCAGGTAAAGTAGTTGGCGGTATTCAGCACCAGATCAGGCCGCCCCGGCCACAACCAGGCAGGGATAAAGACATAGAAATCACGCACGATCGGGGCCAGCCCCTGGAAATCGATCTTGTCGTAATTTTGCAGCAGCAGCCCCAGATTCTCCCACGGCGAGAAGGTATCACGCGTCAGATACAGGAAAGTGTAGAACGCTTCCGGGCCGCTGACATCCAGGCTATAGCGTTTTAACGCCAGCCAGAACATGCCGACAATGCCAAGCACCCCGGCGGCTACCAGCATCCACAGCGAGATCCAGCCGCGCACAATGCCGATAAACAGGAATAGTGCGAACGCGATGATGATGTTGGCACGGGTACCGCCCACGATCACGTAGGTCAGAATGCCAAACGCCACCGTGGCCGCCAGGAAGAAGAACCAGGCGCGCAGATCCTGCTTCAGGAAATAAACCACCAGCATCGCCGGGATGAAGAAGTAGAAGAAGCGCTTGAGCGCCACCCCTGACACATCGCTGGAGAAGATTTGGCTGTAGGAGTTGAGCTTGAACAGCAGGAAACCGTTTTGCATAAAGAAGATGCCCACGGTGCCGATCGCCACCAGCGCCAGCAATATCCAGGTGATATGCGTCTCAACCCGGTTCATGGTGAACACCGGCTTATGCGGCTGACCAGTGCGTTTACGCAACCGCGTCTTGTAGCTGACGTAGTAAATCGCGTAGAAGGCGGTGGCGGAGAGAATGGCGTACAGCAGGAACTCTACCGGCACCACGGCCACGTCAAACTGGAACACCAGTAAGCAGGTCAGCGGGAAGCCAAAGTAAAACGTCAGCAGATAGAGCAGGGAAAAGAAGACGTTAAAGTTGAAGCGGACGCGCCGAAACTCCTGATAGGTCAGGGTGAGCACAAACAGAGCCCCGATCAGATAGACGACAAACAGTCCGCCAAACTGTGCCAGCGTCATGGGTTTTCCCCCGCCGCCAGCGCCAATGCCTGCTGCCAGCCATCCACGTAGTTCGGATTGAAAAAGGCGATGGATTGCTTATCCAGCGTTGCCAGTTGGCGCTGTGATTCGCGCACCACGGCTTCATCCAGCGAATCGCCATAGAACAGCACCGGCAGATGCTGCTCGGCCAGGTCCTGCCAGAACGGGTTCTTGCGGCTCAGGACAAAAGGCACGCCAAACTGGATCAACAGGCACAGCGTACCGATCCCCTGCTGGCGGTCGAAAATGAAGTAGCCGAGATCGCATTCACGCAGGATATTGAGATAATCGTCAAACGCCACCTGCTGGGTCAGCAATTGCAGGTTCTGCTCGGAGAACAGCTTCAGGCCCGCCGCACGCACCTGGGCAATATAGGCGTCATTATTGGCCGGATAGCCCATCGGCAAAATCACCCGCACTTTGTCACCAAATTGCTGATGGATCGCCTGTAACGCCTCGATATGGCGGTTGGTGGTATCACCAGAGTTGCCCACCAGGATGGTCATCGGCCCGGCCAGGTTCTTTTCAACTTCGATGCCTGTCAACGCTGGGTCCATCCGCGTCGGGAAATACAGCAGCGAGGCCGGAACGCGCGCGTGCCGCTGCTGGTAGTGGATCAGGTCGCCTCGGGTAGCAAACACGTGGCCAATCCGCCCTTGGGCAATGCGGCGCAGCACGTAGAACAGGCGATATTTCCAACTGGTGGCATTTTCATACAGATCGGCCCCCCAGATATGCCAGCTCACCTGGCGCGGCTTGATTTTGCCACTCAGCAAGGCCAGCCACAGCGCCGCGTTAAACTGGCCATGCAAGAACAGGCGGTTGTCACGGCTGGCCTTGGCACGGGCAATCACGGCCTCTGCGAGGCTCTTTTTGCCGGGGAAAGCCTCGATGGTCAGTTTGGGAAAGTGACCCAACGCGGCCACGTCTTTGGCTGCCACCATGAAGTGACACACTTGTTCTGGGGGCAGACGTTCGGCCAGCACGTCGTTAAAGAAGCGCAGCACCGTCTGATTATGATGCGGGATATCAGATCCCAGTACGTGGATTAGTATGGTCATACTCGTCTACGATAAAGAATAAATACGCAGCTACAGAGCGCAAAATACACGATGTAGGTTGCCATATAGGCCTGTGCTGCCCCTAATGCGCCGTGCAGTGGGATCAGCCAGTGCGAGAACAGCGTCAGCAAGGCAAACTGGCTGACCTCTGTCAGAATATAAAAACGTAGCGACGCCTTGGCGATCACCAGGTAACCAAAGACATAGGCCCCGACTTTCAGCACGTCCCCCACCAGTTGCCAGGCAAACAGATCGCGCATGGCAACGAATTTCTCTGAGAACAGCAGCCAGATGGCGAAGTCACGCAGCAGCCAGACGGTAAAGCTGGCAGCGGCGACCGCAGGCAGCACAAACTTCAGCGAGCGCACGATCTCCCGCGAAATAGCGCTTTTCTCTTGCAGGCGCGACAACGTTGGCAGCAGGTAAACGGTGAAAGAAGCGGTAATAAACTGCAGGTAGGCATCGGAGATACTGCTCACCCCTTGCCAGATCCCCACTTCGTCCCAGCCGTAATGCTCTGCCAGCAGGTTACGCATCATTACATAGGCGACCGGCAAGGTCACGGAGGTGATGAGCGCCATCAGGGTAAACTTACCGAGATGGCTGGCCAGCGCCTTATCCCAGGCCAGCGCCAGATAGCGCAGCGGCAGCGCCTTGCGCCGCCACAGCATGAAACCGGCAGGCAACACCACCAGGGCGGGAACCAGAGCCAGCCCGGCCAACGCGCCTTCATAGCCGCCCAGCTTAAAGCATAGCGTAAAGGCAACCACACCGATCAGGCTGCCAGCGATCACCGCCAGCGCGTTACCCATCGCATCGCGATAACCTTTGAGGATCGCCAGGAACAGGTTGGCGTAGGCAATCCCCATCTGGATAAACGCCACCGCCCGCACCACGTTCACATAGTCACCATGGCCAAACAGCCCACGGCTGATCGGCTCGGCAGCAAACAGGAACACCAGCGCCAGCAGGGTTGAGAAACCCAGCACGATGCTGGATGCGGTACCCACCGCCACCCGCAACCGCTGCGGATCCTGATGGTATTCCGCCACATACTTGGTGATACCGTTAAAAATCCCGGCACCCGACAGCACGCCCAGCACGGTGATCAACTGGCGGAAGTTACCCGCCTGCCCAACACCGCTGGGGCCGAAGGCCACCGCCAACATTTTTACCACCAGCAACCCCACGCCGATCTTGATCAGCGTGGAGCCAGCGGTCCAAATCGATGCTTTTGCCAGCGACATATCAGGCGAGGAAGCTCAGGATGGTATTGATCACCGTACGTTGATTGACGTCTGACATGTTAAAGAACAGCGGCAGACGCACCAGGCGCTCGCTCTCTTTGGTGGTGAAGCGGTCCTCGCCGGAGAAACGGCCAAACTTCTCACCCGCCGGGCAGGCGTGCAGCGGGATGTAATGGAACACCGACATGATTTCGGCTTCTTTCAGGTAGTCGATAAACGCGGTGCGATCCTGCACGTCTTTCAGCTTGATGTAGAACATATGGGCGTTATGCACGCAGTTGGCCGGAATGACCGGCAAGGCGATACGCCCCGCAGCCGCCAACGGTTTCAAGGCATCGTAATAGTTCTGCCACAGCTTCAGGCGGCGCTGGTTGATCGTCTCGGCGGCTTCCAGCTGCGCCCACAGATAAGCGGCTTGCAGATCTGACATCAGATAGCTGGAACCAATATCGCGCCAGGTATATTTGTCCACCTGACCACGGAAGAACTGGCTGCGGTTGGTGCCTTTTTCACGGATCACTTCGGCACGATCGATCAGAGCCGGGTCGTTAATCAGCGTCGCGCCACCTTCACCGCCAGCGGTGTAGTTTTTGGTCTCATGGAAGCTGAAGCAACCGATGTGGCCAATGGTCCCCAAGGCTTTGCCTTTATAGGTCGACATCACGCCCTGCGCAGCATCTTCTACCACCATCAGGTTGTACTTCTTCGCCAACGCCATGATGGTGTCCATTTCGCAGGCCACGCCAGCGTAATGCACCGGCACGATGGCACGGGTTTTATCGGTGATCGCCGCTTCAATCTTGGTTTCATCGATGTTCATGGTGTCTGGACGCAGATCGACAAACACCATCACCGCCCCGCGCAGCACAAAGGCGTTAGCGGTGGATACGAAAGTGTAGCTCGGCATGATCACTTCATCACCCGGCTGGATATCCAGCAGGATGGCGGCCATTTCCAGTGACGCGGTGCAAGACGGCGTCAGCAGCACTTTCGGGCAGCCGAAATGCTGCTCCATCCACTGCTGGCAGCGACGGGTAAAACCACCGTCACCACAGAGTTTGCCGCTGCTCATCGCAGCCTGCATATAATCGAGTTCCGTGCCAACAACCGGTGGAGCGTTAAATGGGATCATGTAAACCTCTATAGAACCAATACGCGGTGCTTTCTAGGGTGGCACCGTGCCGTTGATAGAGCCGTAACGCGGCAATATTACTTATCTGAGTCGCGATCCGCAGGCGCTGCAGCCGTTGCTGCTGGCACCAGGCGATCGCGGCAGTCATCAGCCGAGAACCGGTCCCTTTACCTTGTACACCTGGGAATGCCGCCAGCAGGCCGATACGCGCCTCTTGCTGGCCGATATCACGCAGGCTGACAAACCCTTCTGGCTCCCCATCGCTGCCCAGCACAAGCAGGCACTGATGGTCAAACGTCCCCAGCACCGCTTTTTCAATCCAGGTGGCGTAAAAACGCCCGCTGTCCTGCGGCTGATACCAAGGCGCGCGAAAACGGCTGGCGGCAAAAACCTTGGCCGCCACCGAACGCAACAGTGGAATATCTTCAGGCTGGGCGATGCGGATAGCCGGTAAATTCAATGCACAATCTGTGCCAATTGCCAGGGCAAAGTCCACTTCGCCCTCTACCAGCCGAAATCCCACACCAGCCAAACCATCGGCCAAGTCCAGGCGCTGAGCCGGGATCTTGGCCTGAACCAGCGCAAACGCATCCAGTTCAGTTGCCGTCAGCGCGGGAGCCGCATCGTCAAAATGCAGTTTGGCGCTAGAGAGTTGGAAATACTCGCTTTCCCAACCCAAAGGCTCAATATTGGCGTGGACGGACATGCAGTAAATCCAGTAAGTATTTGCCATAACCGGTTTTGGCTAACGCCTGCGCCGAGCGTCTTACGCCATCATCATCCAGCCAGCCGTTACGCCAGGCGATCTCTTCCAGACAGGCAATCTTGAACCCTTGGCGCTTCTCTACCGTCTGCACAAAGGTACTGGCTTCGATCAGGCTGTCGTGGGTGCCGGTATCGAGCCAGGCAAAACCACGCCCCAGCAGCTCGACGCTCAATTCGCCACGTTCCAGATACATCTGGTTGATGCTGGTGATCTCCAGCTCGCCACGTTCGGAAGGCTTCACCTGCTTGGCGAAATCCACCACCTGGTTGTCATAGAAATAAAGGCCGGTGACCGCCCAATTGGACTTTGGCTTCAGCGGCTTTTCTTCAATCGACAGCGCGCGGAAGTTATCGTCGAACTCCACTACGCCAAAGCGCTCTGGGTCCATGACCTGGTAACCAAATACCGTGGCACCTTTCAGACCCTGAACCACGCTTTTCAGTTTCGGGCTGAAGCCCTGGCCGAAGTAGATATTGTCGCCCAGCACCAGGCAGCACGGCTCACCGCCGATAAACTCTTCGCCAATCAGGAAGGCCTGCGCCAACCCGTCCGGGCTCGGTTGTTCGGCGTAGCTGAGGTTGATGCCAAACTCTTCACCGCTGCCCAGCAAACGGCGAAACGAGGGCAGATCTTCTGGCGTAGAGATAATCAGAATATCGCGGATCCCGGCCAGCATCAGCACCGAGAGCGGATAGTAAATCATCGGTTTATCGTAAATGGGCAGCAACTGCTTGGAGACGCCGCGGGTGATCGGGTGTAAACGCGTCCCCGAACCGCCGGCTAGAATAATACCTTTCATCGTCACTCCTGACTCACCTTCGTTACGCGAAAGTTCTTTTTGCCATACGTTAAGTAAACATACCCAATAGATTTCGAGCCACAGCCAGGCGGCAAGTACGTCAGTCCCCAGGAGCTTATACATAATAAGTGACTGGGGTTGACGTACGCAGCCAACAACGCTGTGGCCTGAAAGATGAAGGGTATTACTGGCTTAAGCCTAAACGTTCCCCGGCATAAGACCCGTCTTGCACTCGGCGCCACCAGGTTTCATTGTTCAGATACCAGGAAACCGTCTTGCGGATGCCGCTTTCAAAGGTTTCCTGTGGGCGCCAACCCAGTTCACGTTCAATTTTGCCCGCGTCGATGGCATAGCGCATATCGTGGCCAGGGCGATCTTTAACGTAGGTGATCAGATCGCGATATTTCGCCACGCCCTGCGGCTTGTTCGGTGCCAGCTCTTCCAGCAGATCGCAGATAGTCTGTACCACTTCGATATTTTTGCGTTCGTTGTGGCCACCGATGTTATAGGTTTCCCCAATCACACCTTCTGTCACCACCTGATATAACGCCCGCGCATGGTCTTCCACAAACAGCCAGTCACGCACCTGCGCCCCGTCGCCGTAGACCGGCAGCGGTTTGCCGGAGATGGCATTAAGGATCACCAGCGGCACCAGCTTCTCTGGGAAGTGGTAAGGGCCGTAGTTGTTGGAGCAGTTAGTCACGACGGTGGGGAAACCGTAGGTACGCAGCCAGGCGCGCACCAGGTGGTCGCTCGAGGCCTTGGAGGCGGAATACGGGCTGCTTGGCGCGTAAGGCGTAGTTTCGGTAAACAGATCGTCGGTGCCGTGCAGGTCGCCGTACACCTCATCGGTAGAGATATGATGGAAGCGGAAAGCCTGCTTTTTCTCTGCCGCCAGCGCCTGCCAATAATGACGGGCAGCCTCCAGCATGGTGTAAGTGCCCACTATGTTGGTTTCGATAAAGGCCGCCGGGCCGTCGATCGAGCGGTCAACGTGGCTTTCTGCCGCCAGGTGCATCACGAAATCCGGCTGGTACTGCGCAAATACGCGGTCCAGTGCGGCACGGTCGCAGATATCTACCTGCTCGAAAGCATAGCGCTCGTTGTCCGCCACACCCGCCAGCGACTCCAGGTTACCGGCATAGGTGAGCTTATCAACCACCACCACGCTGTCGCGGGTACCCTCGATGATATGTCTTACTACGGCAGAGCCGATAAATCCGGCCCCGCCAGTGACCAAAATACGTTTCAACGCCAAACTCCTTTGGTATCCACGATCCAGGACTGCTTAATCTCTTCCGGCCTGATGGCCTTGAATTCTTTATGATCGACCAGCATCACGATCACATCCGCCTGCTGTAAGGCCTCAGGCAGTTTTTTCAGCGTAACGTGGCCCGCCAGTGACTTCGGCAATTGCTCAACGTTAGGCTCGACCGCCAGGGTTTCACCCACGTGCCAATCGGCAATCAGGTGAGCCACTTCAACCGCCGGGCTTTCACGCAGGTCGTCGATATTGGGTTTGAACGCCAAACCGAAGCAGGCAATTTTCACTTCAGAAGCGCGCTTGTTAGTGGCCGCCAGGCAATCTGCCACGGCTGCCTTGACTTGATCGACCACCCAGAGCGGTTTGCCGTCGTTAACTAGGCGCGCAGTATGGATCAGACGAGCCTGTTGCGGGTTCTGTGCCACGATGAACCAAGGATCAACGGCGATACAGTGCCCGCCCACGCCTGGGCCAGGTTGCAGAATGTTGACGCGCGGGTGGCGGTTGGCCAGGCGGATCAGTTCCCACACGTTAATGCCTTGCTCGGCACAGATCAGCGAAAGCTCGTTGGCAAACGCGATGTTAACGTCGCGGAAGCTGTTTTCCGTCAGTTTGCACATCTCGGCGGTGCGCGAGTTGGTGATCACACACTCACCTTCGAGGAAAATCTTGTACAGCGCGCTGGCGCGCTCGGAGCATTTTGGCGTCATCCCGCCAATCACGCGGTCGTTCTGGATCAGCTCAACCATTACCTGCCCAGGCAGCACGCGCTCAGGGCAGTAGGCAATGTTCACGTCGGCCTGCTCACCGGCATCCTGCGGGAAACTCAGATCGCTACGCGCCTCTGCCAGCCACAGAGCCATCTGCTCGGTAGCGCCCACCGGTGAAGTAGACTCCAGGATCACCAGGTCGCCTTTTTTCAGTACCGGTGCCAATGACTTGGCGGCGGCTTCAACATAGGCCAGATCGGGTTCGTGATCCCCTTTGAACGGCGTGGGTACGGCGATCAGGAACGCATCGGCCGCCAGCGGTTTAGTCACCGCCTGCAGGTAACCGCCTTCTACCGCTTCTTTTACCACGCGATCCAAATCAGGTTCGACGATGTGGATGGCACCGCGGTTAATGGTATCTACCGCGTGCTGGTTAACATCTACGCCCACCACTTTTTTCTTGCGGGAAGCAAACGCCGCCGCCGTTGGCAAACCGATATAACCCAGGCCAATAACTGAAATAGTGTTAAAACTCATAGTGTCACCTGATGATTCTTTAAAGCTTCGAGGATACGTTGGCAGGCATGCCCGTCACCGTACGGGTTATGCGCCCGGCTCATGGCGTGGTATTCGCCTTCGTCTGTCAATAACCGGGTTACCGCATCAACAATTTTAGCTACATCCGTTCCCACCAGCTGTACCGTGCCGGCATCTACCGCTTCTGGCCGCTCGGTGGTATCACGCATCACCAACACCGGTTTACCCAGCGATGGCGCCTCTTCCTGAATGCCGCCTGAGTCGGTCAGGATCAGATAAGATCGCGTCATCAGATAGACAAACGGCAGGTAATCCTGCGGATCGATCAGAATGATGTTATCGATCCCCTTCAAAATACGGTTGACCGGCTCGCTGACGTTCGGATTGAGGTGCACTGGATACACCACCTGCACATCAGGATGCTGAAGAGCAATCTCGGCCAAGGCGCTACAGATGCGCTCGAACCCACCGCCGAAGCTTTCGCGGCGGTGCCCAGTCACCAGGATCAGCTTTTTGTTGGCATCCAGGAAAGGATAACGCTGGTCAAGGCTGCTGCGTAGCTCTGGGTTGTGCATGATGCGGTCGCGCACCCACAGCAATGCATCGATCACGGTGTTGCCCGTGACGAAAATATGGTCGTCCCGCAGCGATTCACGTAACAGGTTCTGCCGTGAATTTTCGGTTGGCGAGAAGTGATACATCGCCAAATGCCCCGTCAACTTACGGTTGGCCTCTTCAGGCCACGGAGAATAGAGATTACCGGTACGCAGACCCGCTTCCACATGCCCCACCGGGATACGCTGATAAAACGCCGCCAGGCTGGTCGCCATGGTGGTCGTCGTGTCACCGTGAACCAACACCACGTCCGGCTTGAAGTCCTCCAGTACGCCTTTGATCCCTTCCAGAATGCGGCAGGTGATTTCACTCAGCCCCTGGCCCGGTTTCATAATATTCAGGTCGTAATCCGGTACGATTTCAAACAAACGCAGTACCTGATCCAGCATCTCGCGATGCTGTGCCGTAACGCAGACTCTTGACTCAAAGGCATCATCCTGAGCCAGAGCATGTACCAGAGGTGCCATTTTGATGGCTTCCGGTCTGGTGCCAAAAACAGTCAACACTTTCACAGCGAATCTCTTTTGGTCGGTGAAGTGCAGGCGAACCTGCAAAGTTGGGCACTCAGTGCCCAACAGCGAAATTATTATATTATTGATTAACTACGTGGCCGGCGTACCAAGGCAACGCCCGCACCAATCAGGCCACCGATTGCGCCCCACATAATCAGCCAGAATACCCGGCGTGGGCTATCACGTTTCACCGGCTCTTCCGGCGTACGTAAATAGCGGTAGGTCTGGAATTTGGCATCTAACGTCGGGCCGACGTTCAAAGTTGCCAGCATGGCCCGATTCTGATCGTAACTCACATCGTAAGCCGGGCCGGAAGCCTGTAAACCTTCCAGGCGCGCCTGCAGCATGGGTTTGCCCAACAGGAACAGATCGGAGTCTGGCAGTTGTTCGGCTGGCGTATCGGTCTGCGTACGGCTAATCCCCTGCTGTTCGGCGATTTTCAGCGCCTGCTGCACGGTCTTGAGCTCACGCTGATACACCGCATCGGCTACCGCTTCCTGGCGTTTGACCTGTGCACTCATCGAGGTGGTACGCGCCGCCCAGGCTCCCTGGATCTCTTCATTCAGATGCTGCGCCGCACGGTGGCTGGCAAAGGCAACATACTGACGCAGCAGATGGTTGGAGTCTGGCGCGGTCTCGGCGGTGAGTTTCACGCTGTCATTCAGCACTTTTTTGTCGTCGCGCGGCGTGAACTGAATATTGTTAATCAGATCATCAAGCAACGCCGCATCGGCACGGGCATCCCCTTCCTGGCGCTGTTTGTAGTAATCGCTTTGCAGCCAGAAATCACGGCGCGTGTCATAAGCGGCCAACTGCATGATAAATTCATTATAGGCTTCATCGGCGATGCCTGGCTGATCGCTGGCAACCGCAGGCAGCGTGCGCTGATCCAGGTTACGCAGGAACTGCTGCTGAGAGTAATATCCCCCCAGCGCATTCACCGTTGGCTTATCGGTGATCGCCGTGGCGCTCCACTCCTGTTTCACCAGGTAGGAAACGATCAGCGCGACGGCAGCAAACAACACCGCGAAACCGATAATCCATTTTTTGCCGCGCCACAGGGTGCAGCATAGACCTCGGATATCGAGTTCGTTATCGACCACCGGGGTATTCTTGTCAGACGTTGTTTCAGGATTCATCACTGCCCTAAAGCCTCAGGTTAAGGTACTTGCTTATTGTTCGTTGCATTCCGCAGGCGGCGCTTGAGACGTTTGATATAGCGCGCAACCCGCCATGCACGTTTAATGCAATAGCCATACAAGAAGAATGCAAGCAAGAATAATGCCAACATAACCCATTCAGGTATGAAAGTCAGACGTTCGCCTATCACACCAACCGCCGCCAACAGCGCTGCGGCCAAGGTGATGAGCACAAAAGCCTGACGAGGCGTAAAGCCCGCTCGCATAATCAAATGGTGGATGTGTTGACGGTCTGGCGAGAACGGGCTCATGCCCTTACGCAGACGGCGATACATGATGGCAATCATATCCATCAGCGGGATGGCGATAATCCACAGCGCGGTGACCGGTTTGATCGGATGGTTTGGCCCTTGCGAGCTTTGCACCAGCAGCCAGATGGCGGTAAAACCGATCAGCGTACTGCCGGCGTCACCCATAAAGACCTTATAGCGACGGCCAAGGATGCCGAGGTTGAGCAGAATATAGGGAACAATGGCCGCCAGCATGGCGAAACACCAGAAGGCAAGCTCGCTATGGCCGCCTTGATACAGCAGGATCCCCATTGCGCCGAACGACACGCAGGAGAGACCGCCGAGCAGGCCGTCGATACCGTCGACCATGTTAAAGGCGTTAATCGCCGCCCAAACGGCAAACAGCGTCACCAAATAGCCAAACGGCCCCAACTGCATTTCCCAGCCACCAAACACATAGCCGAGGCTGCGCAGATAAAGGCCAGCAAACACCATCATGGCGATACCGACCAGTGCCTGAATGGTGGCGCGGATCTTGACGCTAATATCGAAGCGATCGTCCAGCGCCCCGACGAATACCAGGACACCGGCGCAGGTGAGATAGAGTTTGCTATGCGCAATCGTCTGGTCGGTGATCAGGAAGGCAAAGCAGATGCCAGCGTAAACAGAAATCCCACCCACCAGCGGGATCAGCCCCTGATGACGTTTGCGATAATTAGGCTTATCAACCAAACCAATAGGTTTTGCTGCCTTGCGAGCAACAAATAAAAAAGCCAGAGAAAACAGAAAAACAAAAAGAATTTCAGTACTCATGGTGAGTAAGTTCACGGTTAACAAATCTCTGAAGAAGATGAGGCAGCTTAACATGGGTAAAAAACCGCGCCACATGACCAAGCGACCTTTCAGTCATTTCCTATGACATAGACACTTATCAATGCCCAAAACGTGTCTTGCTTCAACGCATTAACGCAAAAACGGGCGCAAATAAGATAAGTTCTCAATAAGTCACAAGAATAACTTACTTTCCTTTACTGTTACTTATCGTATCCGCCAAAAGCAAAAAACGCCACGACTAGGCGTGGCGTTCCTCGAATATTTTACTTATTTATGAGCGTTTCATCATGTCGAAGAATTCATCGTTGGTTTTGGTCATCGCCAACTTGTTAATGAGGAACTCCATCGCGTCGATCTCGCCCATTGGGTGAATGATCTTGCGCAGGATCCACATCTTCTGCAGTTCTTCAGAGGTGGTGAGCAACTCTTCTTTACGCGTACCGGAACGGTTGTAATCGATAGCAGGGAACACGCGCTTCTCGGCGATTTTACGCGCCAGATGCAGTTCCATGTTACCCGTACCTTTAAACTCTTCGTAGATCACTTCGTCCATCTTCGAACCGGTATCGACCAGTGCGGTAGCGATGATGGTCAGGCTGCCGCCTTCCTCAACGTTACGAGCCGCACCGAAGAAACGCTTCGGACGATGCAGGGCGTTGGCATCCACACCACCGGTCAGCACTTTGCCTGAGGCAGGTACTACGGTGTTGTAGGCACGCGCCAGACGGGTGATGGAGTCCAGCAGGATGATCACGTCTTTTTTGTGTTCGACCAGGCGCTTGGCCTTCTCGATCACCATTTCGGCAACCTGTACGTGGCGGGATGCGGGTTCGTCAAAGGTAGAAGCGATGACTTCGCCTTTTACCAGACGTTGCATCTCGGTCACTTCTTCCGGACGTTCGTCGATCAGCAACACCATCAGCACGCAGTCTGGATGGTTGTATGCGATGCTCTGCGCAATGTTTTGCAGCAGCATGGTTTTACCGGCTTTTGGCGGTGCCACAATCAGGCCACGCTGGCCACGACCGATTGGCGCTGCCAGATCCAGTACGCGAGCCGTCAGATCTTCGGTAGAGCCGTTGCCGCGCTCCATACGCAAACGTGAGTTGGCGTGCAGCGGCGTCAGGTTTTCGAACAGGATCTTGTTACGGGCGTTTTCCGGTTTGTCGTAGTTGACTTCGTTAACTTTCAACAGGGCAAAATAGCGCTCGCCTTCTTTTGGCGGACGAATCTTACCGGAAATGGTGTCACCTGTGCGGAGGTTGAAGCGGCGGATTTGGCTGGGAGAAACGTAGATATCGTCGGGGCCTGCGAGGTAGGAACTGTCTCCGGAACGGAGGAAACCAAATCCATCCTGCAATATCTCCAGCACGCCATCACCGAAGATATCTTCTCCGCTTTTCGCATGTTGCTTGAGTATAGAGAAGATAATGTCCTGTTTGCGCAGGCGGGCCAGGTTTTCCAGCCCCATATTTTCGCCGAGAGTAATCAGCTCAGAAACCGGCGTATTCTTTAATTCGGTAAGATTCATAGTGGGGGTTCTTAAACTCGGGGTGTGTCTCGAACTAGTATCGTGAATGGTATGGCAGCGTGTTATACCCATAACCTTTCAAGCTACAACGTGAAATTCATAGGGTATGCGTGCCTGTTACTGGACGTTCGATCGCCGGGCTGCTGGGCCGCCGCAGTAAGAAATGGCTTAGCTGGGGCGCACACGCTGACGGTTTAAGATCGAAGGTGCCTTAAAACTGATTTTTTTGTAAAACCGCTTGATCGTCAAAACACGGGCTCGGTTCACAGTAAAATGCTAGTGCCGATGGTTCAACGTAGAGTAATGCTTAGATTCAGACTCTTTAGATTTAATACTTATGGCAAGTTCAGAATGCAGTATGGTTAAACTTAACACGCTTCTTGGCAGGCGTCTAGCGGTGAATGAAAATCCCCCTCCAGACGCCCGTCACGGGGCTTCCCGCCCTAATTA
The DNA here is from genome assembly GCF_001692375.1 of Serratia sp. 14-2641. Lineage (NCBI taxonomy): Bacteria > Pseudomonadati > Pseudomonadota > Gammaproteobacteria > Enterobacterales > Yersiniaceae > Serratia > Serratia sp. 14-2641. The sequence goes on from NZ_LXKR01000035.1 coordinate 17,852, forward strand.
CAGATTCGCGTCCAGGAACTCTTTGAGCTGGCCCTTGGACAGCGCGCCGACCTTGGTCGCTGCCACTTCACCGTTCTTGAACAACAACAGCGTTGGGATACCGCGGATGCCGTATTTAGGCGCGGTAAGCGGGTTTTGATCGATGTTCAGTTTGGTAATGGTCAACTTGCCGGCGAACTCTTCGGCAATCTCGTCGAGGATCGGAGCAATCATCTTGCACGGACCACACCATTCAGCCCAGAAATCGACCAGGATTGGCCCTTCGGCTTTCAGCACATCGGAATCGAAGCTGTCGTCAGTCAGGTGAATAATTTTATCGCTCATGTTCTACTCCACAGGATTAGGTCTACCTTGTTGGTGTAGCATCAAACCAACTCAGGTGATTTTATTTCACCGCTTTTATTTCAACGGATATGCTTTCGTAAAGCAATAGTTAGCTGATATTCTACCACACTATGAGCAAAACACACTTGACCGAACAGAAGTTTTCCGACTTCGCCCTGCACCCGTTAGTCCTTGAAGCCCTTGAGAAAAAAGGGTTTCACAACTGCACGCCCATCCAGGCGTTAGCATTGCCGCTCACCCTCAGTGGGCGCGACGTTGCAGGTCAGGCGCAAACCGGTACCGGAAAGACGCTGGCATTTTTAGCGTCTACTTTTCACTATTTGCTGTCCCACCCGGCGAAAGAAGGTCGCCAGACCAACCAGCCGCGCGCCTTGATCATGGCGCCTACGCGTGAACTGGCGGTGCAGATCCATTCCGATGCAGAAGCTCTGTCGCAGTCTACCGGGTTGAAGCTTGGCCTGGCCTACGGCGGCGATGGCTATGACAAACAGCTGAAAGTGCTGGAAAGCGGCGTAGATATTCTGGTGGGGACCACCGGCCGTTTAATCGACTACGCCAAACAAAACTATATCGATCTGGGTGCGATCCAGGTTGTGGTGCTCGATGAAGCCGACCGCATGTACGATCTGGGCTTTATCAAAGATATCCGCTGGCTGTTCCGCCGCATGCCTGCGGTCGATCAACGCCTGAACATGCTGTTCTCTGCCACCCTGTCCTATCGCGTACGCGAACTGGCCTTTGAGCAGATGAACAATGCCGAATATGTGGAAGTTGAACCGGAACAGAAAACTGGCCACCGCATTCAGGAAGAGCTGTTCTACCCTTCCAACGAAGAAAAAATGCGCCTGCTGCAGACGCTGATCGAGGAAGAGTGGCCGGATCGCTGCATCATCTTCGCCAACACCAAGCACCGCTGTGAGGACATCTGGGGCCATCTGGCTGCGGACGGTCACCGCGTAGGCTTGCTGACCGGCGACGTGGCGCAGAAAAAACGCCTGCGTATTCTGGACGACTTCACCAAGGGTAACCTGGATATCCTGGTCGCCACCGATGTCGCCGCACGCGGCCTGCATATCCCGTTGGTGACTCACGTCTTCAACTACGATCTGCCGGACGACTGCGAAGACTACGTGCACCGCATTGGCCGTACTGGCCGCGCGGGCGAAAGCGGTCACTCCATCAGCCTGGCCTGTGAAGAGTACGCGCTTAACCTGCCAGCCATCGAGACTTATACCGGCCACAGCATTCCTGTGAGCAAGTACAACAGCGATGCGCTGCTGAGCGATCTGCCAGCACCGAAGCGCCTGGTGCGCCCACGTGGCAACAACGGCCCACGCCGTAACTCTTCCGCGCCACGTCGTGGCGGTGCGCCACGTAACAACCGTAAACGTTCAGGCTAATAGACAACTATGCCAGGTTCCAGCACCCTCTATGCCGCCATCGATCTGGGTTCCAACAGTTTCCATATGTTGGTGGTACGTGAGGTGGCTGGCAGTATCCAGACGCTGGCTCGCATCAAGCGCAAAGTGCGCCTGGCGGCCGGGCTGGATCAGCACAATCACCTGTCACAGGAAGCCATGCAGCGTGGCTGGCAATGTTTGCGGCTGTTCTCAGAACGCTTGCAGGATATCCCGCGCGATCAAATTCGGGTCGTCGCCACCGCAACGCTGCGCCTGGCCAATAACGCGGCCGAATTCCTGCAAACCGCCGAAACTATCCTTGGCTGCCCCGTTCAGGTCATCAGCGGCGAAGAAGAAGCCCGCCTGATTTACCACGGCGTTGCCCACACCACAGGCGGCCCGGATCGGCGTCTGGTGGTCGATATCGGGGGTGGCAGCACGGAGTTGGTCGTAGGTACAGGGGCGCAGGCCGCGCAGCTGTACAGCCTTTCGATGGGCTGTGTCACCTGGCTCGAACGCTTCTTCAGCGATCGCAATCTGGAGCGGGATAACTTCGAAGCCGCCGAACAGGCCGCGCGTGAAATGGTGCGGCCGATCGCCCCACAACTTCGTCAACATGGCTGGCAGATTTGCGTCGGCGCCTCCGGTACCGTGCAAGCGCTACAGGAAATCATGGTGGCGCAGGGGATGGACGAACGTATTACCCTGCCCAAGCTGCGGCAGTTGAAACAACGCGCCATTCAGTGTGGCAAGCTGGAAGAGCTGGAAATCGAAGGCCTGACGCTGGAACGTGCCTTGGTGTTCCCAAGCGGCCTGTCGATACTGCTGGCCATTTTCCAGGAGTTAGGCATCGAAAGCATGACGCTGGCCGGTGGCGCTCTGCGCGAAGGGCTGGTGTATGGCATGCTGCATCTGCCGGTCGAGCAGGATATCCGCAGCCGCACGTTACGCAACCTGCAACGCCGTTACCTGCTGGATATCGAGCAGGCCGAACGCGTCAGCCAGTTGGCCGCGAACTTCTGTTTGCAGACCACCAACGAATGGCAATTGGATACGCGATGTCGTGAGCTACTGCATGCGGCCTGCCTGATCCACGAAATCGGCCTGAGCGTCGATTTCAAACAGGCTCCTCAACACGCCGCCTATCTGGTCAGTCATCTAGATTTACCCGGCTTTACCCCGGCACAGAAAAAACTGTTAGCCACCCTGCTGCAAAACCAAAGCAATGCCCTCGATCTGGCGCTGCTGAGCCAACAAAACGCCGTACCGCCCCGCGTGGCACAGCGCATGTGTCGTCTGTTACGTCTGGCCATCATCTTTGCCAGCCGCCGCCGTGACGATACCCTTCCCGCAGTACGCCTGCGTGCAAACGATGAAGAGTTGCATGTGATTTTGCCGCACGGCTGGTTAGAGCGACATCCGCTGCGCGCAGAGGCGTTGGATCAGGAAAGCCACTGGCAGAGCTATGCCCACTGGCCGCTGTTTTTGGAAGAGCAGTCTTAAAAGGGCACATGCAGCGCCCCTATATAGGAAGCCAGTGCAGGCTTTTGTTAGCGGTCTGAGACGCCTTCGCAACTAGTCTCAGCTACCGCCTTTGGCCTTGGCCAACATCGCCTTCACGCTGGCCAAATGGCTCTGACCTTTCTCCATCCGCTCCTGCGGGCTGACCACCTTACGTTCCGACTCCCAGGCCAGATCGTCCTGCGGCAGTTCCAACAGGAAACGGCTGGGTTCCGGCCGCACAAGCTCACCGTATTGGCGACGTTCGCGACACAGGGTGAAAATCAGCTCTTTCTGGGCTCGAGTGATCCCCACATAGGCCAAACGCCGTTCTTCATCGACATTATCCTCGTCAATGCTGCTCTGATGCGGCAATAACCCCTCTTCCATCCCCACCAGGAACACATAGGGGAACTCCAGCCCCTTGGAAGCATGCAGAGTCATCAGTTGTACCTGATCCAACTCTTCATCACTTTCGCCGCGCTCCATCATGTCACGCAACGTAAAGCGCGTGACCACCTGGGTCAGCGTCATCGGTTCGTCCAGATCGTTGCCTTCCAGCATCTCGGTCATCCAGCCAAACAGCGTGTTGACGTTTTTCATGCGCATTTCGGCCGCTTTCGGGCTGGGCGAGGTTTCAAACAGCCAGCTTTCATAGTCGATGCCGCGGATCAGATCGCGCACCGCTGCCACCGGTTCACGCTCCACCATCTGGATGATACCTTCCATCCAGTGGGTGAAACGCTGTAAAGACTCCAGCCCCCGTCCGGTCAGATACTGGCCCAGGCCAAGATCGAAGCTGGCGCTGAACAGGCTCTTGTTACGCTGATTGGCCCACTCCCCCAATTTTTGCAGCGTCGCCGGGCCGATTTCCCGCTTCGGCGTATTGACGATACGCAGGAAGGCGCTGTCGTCATCCTGGTTGGTCAAAACCCGCAGATAGGCCAGCAAATCCTTGATTTCCGGGCGCGAGAAGAACGACGTGCCGCCAGAAATCTTGTACGGAATGCGGTTCTGCATCAGCATTTTTTCAAACAGCCGCGACTGGTGGTTTCCGCGATAGAGGATCGCATAGTCGCCGTAGTTGGTTTTCTTCACAAAGTGATGGGCGATCAGTTCCCCCACCACCCGCTCGGCCTCGTGATCTTCATTGTTGGCCGTGACCACCTTCAACTCTTCGCCGTAGCCCAGTTCGGAGAACAGGCGTTTTTCAAAGACGTGCGGGTTGTTGGCAATCAGGATATTGGCGGCCTTCAAAATACGTTCGCTGGAACGGTAGTTCTGCTCCAGCTTGATCACCTGTAACGCCGGGAAATCTTCCTTTAGCAGTACCAGGTTCTGCGGACGCGCACCGCGCCAGGAGTAGATCGACTGATCGTCATCCCCCACTACGGTAAAGCGTGCGCGGTTACCCACCAGCAGTTTCACCAGTTCGTACTGGCTGGTGTTGGTGTCCTGATATTCATCCACCAACAGGTAGCGGATACGGTTCTGCCAGCGCTCACGCACCTCCTCATTACGCTGTAGCAACAAGGTGGGCAGCAGGATCAGATCGTCAAAATCCAGGACGTTACAGGCCCTCATGTGGTCGTGATACAGCCCGTAGCAGTGGGCGAACAGTTTGTCCCGCTCAGAGCGCGCCAGCCCCATTGCCCGTTGTGGATCCACCAGATCGTTCTTCCAGTTGGAAATGGTCGAGATCAGCTGTGCCACCAGAGTCTTGTCGTTTTCCAGCCACTTCTCGGTCAGTTCCTTCAACAACGCCAGCTGGTCTTGATCGTCAAACAGCGAGAAGTTGGACTTCATCCCCAACGCGGCGTATTCGCGTTTGATCACTTCCAGCCCCAGCGTATGGAAGGTGGAGATCATCAGGCCACGTGACTCTTTGCGCCCCATGGTTTGCGCCACACGCTCTTTCATCTCACGCGCCGCTTTGTTGGTGAAGGTTACGGCGGCAATATGCCGGGCCTGATAGCCACATTGGTGGATCAGGTGGGCGATTTTATTGGTGATCACACGCGTTTTGCCGGAACCGGCACCGGCCAGCACCAGGCAAGGCCCGGTAACGAATTCGACGGCTTGTTGTTGGCTGGGGTTTAATCGCATGGCGCTTTATTGCTCAATATTGGTGTGCAGGGGAGAAGGATTGTAGCAGAAAGCGCCACTCAGATTTATACCCGTCGCCTTTCAAGTTGTAGCGTTGTTACCCGCGAGCACAAACCCCAGTCACTTATCGAAAATAAGCTCCTGGGGATTTACGCTCTTGTCGCCTAGCTACAACTCGAAATTCATAGGGTAAAACAGGTATAATGGCGAAAAATTCTGCATGACGGTATTGGAAAAATTATGGCAAAGACCGCTAGTGCCCTGCACATTCTGGTGGATAACGAAACACTGGCCAACGAGCTGCTGGCCAAACTCAAGCGCGGCGTCAGCTTTGATACGCTGGCGCGCAAATACTCGAGCTGCCCGTCCAAACGCAACGGCGGCTCCCTGGGTGAGTTCAACAAGGGGACGATGGTCGCTGCCTTCGATAAGGCGGTGTTCAGCATCCCGTTGCTCAAGCCCTATGGCCCGGTGAAAACCCAGTTCGGCTATCACATCATCAAGGTACTGTATCGCAACTAGGCCCCTCACCCTAACCCTCTCCCACAGGGAGAGGGGACCGATCGAGCTAACTATCAGCTAAAGAAAATTACCTGACCACAGCACCAAATCAGATCCCTTTTATGTGGGGCACAGAACGATCACGGCACCTCACCACCAAGTCTGGCCCCTTTTACGTAGGGAACAGATCTACCACAGTACATGACCACAGCACCGGACCAGCTCCCTCTCCCTGTGGGAGAGGGTTGGGGTGAGGGGCAATGATTACTGTGCGCTGGCTTCCGGTGCTGCGGTAGCCGCGTCCGCCGGTTTTGGCTCTTCGCTCACCACGGCCGGTGCTGGTGCCATGATGCCGTTATAGGTTTCCTGTAGCTGCTTCATATTCATCTCCGGCTCCCCCTTCGGCTGTAACAGCACCAAGGTGGCATCCTGCGACAGTTGCAGCTTCAGTTCCTGATTCAGCGATTCCAGCGTCAGCGACGACAAGAAGGCCTGACGCAGCTTCTGGTATTGCTCCGGAGCGATATCCACCACGCCACTTTGCTGTGAACGCAGACGCTGGCTCATCAGCACGTCGGTGTCGGTGCGGGCATAGGTGGCAAACAGTTTGCTCAACTGATCGGTTTTCTGTGCCAGCAAGGCATTGAACTCATCCTGAGACAGGCCGTTGTTACGCACATTAGCCAATTCGCGGGCAATAAACGCCAGGCCACTGTTCAGATTATCATTCGGTGAATTCAGATGGATTGCACACTGGGCGCGTTGATACTGCACCCGGCAGTCAAAGCCCAGCTTGATGTTTTTCTGCTCGCTCTTTTGCAGTACCTGCTGAATATGCCAGAACAGGGCTTCACGGGCCATATCACTGCGCCAGTAACGGCTCAGGCTTTGCGAATCGCGAATCGGATGCCATGGCGTATCCCACATGATCGACAGCGTATCCTGCTTAACCTGATCGCTGATCAGGCTGACAGGCTGCGGTGGCAGTGGGGTCAGAGTTGGCATGGTTGCCGGCGCTTCGCGCTTGCCTTGGAGAGGCGAGAACGCCTTGTTGATCTGCTCACTCAGGCTACGGCTATCAACTTTACCTACGACATACAACGTCATAACGTCCGGGGTATACCACTGCTGGTAAAATTTCTGCAGTTGCTCGATATTGACCGGCCGCTTGACCGGTTGGCCCGGATCGTGTGCGAGCAACGTTGAGCCTTTCAGGCGATAACGCCACCAGCTGTCTTTAGGATCCGGCGGGAAGATACCGATAGGATCCATATTGGCATTCATCACCGCTTCTACCGTTGGCTCATCAATAGCCAGCTTACCCGTGGTATCCGCCAGCCAGGCCAGCGCCTCTTTCAACAGATCGGGACGGTTATTGGGCAGGCTCAGATTGTAGATGGTGAAATCATAAGAGCTGATGGCTGGCGGCAATGGCCGTTCACTGTCCACGCTCTGTTGCCACAGCGACTGTAGCTGCGGCTGGGTAAAACTCTCGCTGCGCGTAATCGCAATACGCGGCAGCAGATGGGCAAAACCGATCTGCTGGGCAGACTCCACCAGCGATCCGGTATTGACCATCAGCCTTAATTCAACGCGATCGCTCGGGCGCTGTGGTGTATCAAGGATCTGCCAAGAAAAACCGTTACTCAGCTGCCCCTGCTGCCAGGCAGGATCAGGTTGTAGCGCTTCAGCGTGCACGCTGCCGTTGGCCGCAACCAACAGCAGCCCACCCACTAAAAGACGAATTCTGGTGCCCTGCATGTGAACCCCTACTTAATGACTAGCCAATTTTTTATGCAAATACGGATATTCCGTTCATTGGAATATAAGGCATCGTCTCGCCGCGATGTTGACGAGTACGGCCTGAACTGTGCGTGGCACAGCAACGATCACACCCTGAGTTTCACCGTAGGGCGGAAAGCGCAAAGTGTACCATTCTGTTAGACCGCGCGCCTTGGCGGATGTCACTCATCACAGTGAAAAATAATAGCTGTAGGGTGTTATGGAGAAAAAATGAACAAGAAGCAAGGGGAAATGACATCGGCTGCCATGGCAGCCGATGTTGAAGATAGGAATAAACTTAGGCAGAAGGCAGCTTTTTGTTGGTCGCAACCTTATCTGTTCTGTTATTCAGCACGTCTTGCAGCTGCTTCTCATCCAGTTGGTTACACCATTTGGCCACCACTACCGTCGCCACACCGTTACCGACCAGGTTGGTCAAGGCGCGGGCTTCAGACATAAAGCGGTCGATACCGAGGATCAGCGCCAGACCGGCCAGCGGTAAATGCCCTACTGCCGAAATGGTCGCTGCCAGTACGATAAAGCCACTGCCTGTAACCCCTGCAGCCCCTTTCGAGGAGAGCAGCAACACCACCAACAAGGTCACCTGATGCATGATGTCCATATGGGTGTTGGTAGCCTGGGCGATAAACACCGCCGCCATCGTCAGATAGATCGAAGTGCCGTCTAGGTTGAACGAGTAGCCTGTCGGGATCACCAGGCCTACCACCGATTTCTTGCACCCCAGATTTTCCATTTTATCGAGCATGCGTGGCAGCACCGATTCGGAAGACGAGGTACCCAGTACGATCAGCAGTTCTTCTTTGATATAGCGAATAAATTTGAAGATATTGAAGCCGTTGTAACGGGCAATCGAGCCCAGCACCACCACCACAAACAGCACACAGGTGACATAGAAGCAGACAATCAGCTGGCCCAGTTGCAACAGGGTGCCCACACCGTATTTACCGATAGTGAACGCCATGGCACCAAAGGCCCCCAGCGGCGCCAGGCGCATGATCATATTGATGATGCCGAAAATGACGCGGGAGAAGCTGTCGATAACGTTAAAGATCACCTGGCCTTTCTCACCCAGGCGATGCAGAGCAAAACCGAACAGCACCGCAAACAGCAGCACCTGCAAGATGTTGCCGCTGGCAAAGGCACCTACCACGCTACCCGGGATAATATCCAACAGGAAAGGCACAATGCCCTGCTGCGAAGCCTGCTCGGCATAGACTGCTACCGCTTTGGCATCCAACGTTCCTGCATCAACGTTCATCCCGGCACCGGGTTGCACCACGTTAACGATTACCAGGCCGATCAGCAACGCAATGGTGCTGACGATTTCAAAGTACAGCAGGGCAATCGCCCCGGTACGGCCCACGGCCTTCATGCTCTCCATGCCCGCAATGCCGGTCACCACGGTACAGAAGATCACCGGAGCGATAATCATTTTGATTAATTTAACAAATCCATCGCCCAGGGGTTTCATCTGGGCACCGAGTTCAGGGTAGAAATGGCCAAGCAGGATCCCCAGCGTAATCGCTGTTAACACCTGAAAATAGAGGCTCTTAAATATAGTTGTTTTCATTAGCACATCCTTTGGGGGGAGACAACGCGGCAGGCGGGCAATCACTCGTCCGTCCTGTTTATCGCTTGCGCGGAAAATAACACCCCCATAACAACATGGAAATAACTTGTTGGAGGGATCCAGGCCTATTGGTGTGAATTTAAGAGCTGAAACGCGTCAGTCAGTGTACAAGTTCCAGCGTTACGGACGCTTTTCTTTGCATTAACTCAGAATAGGTAGCAGTAGAAACTAGTTTTTGACTGGGGAAATAAAGCGGCCGCTCCCGCCTGAAAAGTACCAGGAGGGAGGATAAAAACTCAGCGTCAGGTCAACCAGGTCACGCTTTGGCAACGGAGGCAAACTGCGCTTCAAACTCCTTGCGGGGCAAGGGCTTGGCAAACAGGAAGCCCTGGCCAGTGCGAATGCCGTGCTGTAACAGCCAGTCTCGCTGCGCCGCGGTTTCCACCCCTTCCGCCATTACCGGCAGATGGAGCACCTCGGAAATCGAGCTGATGATCCGCACCATCGCATCGTCCTCCGGCAGGCCGTCAATAAAGCTTTTGTCGATTTTAATCAGATCAATTGGCAGGGATTTCAGACGATTGAGGTAATTCAAGCTGGCATAGCCCATGCCAAAGTCATCCAAGGCGATCGACACGCCTAAATCATGTAATTCCCGTAGCAGTTCCAGCGCCCCATCAAGGTCGTGGATACGCACCGTCTCGGTGATTTCCAGCAGCAGCTTATGAGGGTCGATCTGGTGCTCGTCCAGCAGCCGTTTCAACTGAGGCACAAAGTCTTTATGCTGCAGTTGGATCGGCGAAATATTTACCGCCAACGGCAACGTGATGCCCTGGGATTGCCACGCGGCCAGAATACGGCATGACTCTTCCAGCACCCAGTTACCCAAGGGCACGATCACGTCCAACTCCTCCGCCAGCGGGATCACATCCGCCGGGAGAATAATCTGCCCGTCGGGCAGTTGCCAACGTAACAGGGCTTCCGCACCAGTCACCTGATTGGTTTGCATATCCCACTGCGGTTGCAGGAACAGCGCAAACTGACGTTGCTCAATGGCCAGCAGGATCTCGCTTTCCTGCGTCAGACGCTTTTGGGTTTTTTCGGTCAGGCAAGGCTCGAAGAACAGGATCTGATTTTTACCCTCACGATGTGCCGACATCATGGCCGAGGTGGCACTGCGCAGCAGTTGCTCCGCGCTTTCCCCAGAATTGGGATAATGGGCAATGCCGATACTGGCGCTTGGCCGCAGCGGCATTTTCTGTTGCAGGTTCAGTGGCGCATTGATGGCTGCCATCACTCTTCTGGCCAACTGCATGGCGTGAATGGGCTGCTCAATATTTTTCGCCAGGATGGCAAACTCGGCATTGCTCAGCTGTGCCAGCACGCAGTCCACACCGATAACCTGACGCAGCTTTTTCGCCAGCGTCAGCAACAGCGCTTCACGCATGGATGGGTTCAGCGCGCCGGAGGCTTCATGCAGGGTTTCGATCCCCACTACCAACAGATTAAAGCGCGGTGGCCGCATACTGGCAGCAATATGCTGTTCAAGCAGCGCGGCAAACAGCACCGGATTGGGTAATTCGGTCATCGAGTTATGGGTACTCAGGCGGCTCATGGCGGTATGCGCCTTGGCCAGCGTTTGCTGGTTGCGGTTGTAATTGCGCACCAGCAAGCCTAATTCATCGTCCTGATGTTGAGCAGGCAACATCAGTTGGTGGTAAGGGAGATCTTCCTGAGGGACATTTTCCAGTTCACGCGCCATGGCTCGCAATGGATAAACCAGCAGCCGGTTCATGCACCAGCTAACGGCGATCGACAGGATCAGCGCCAACAGCAGATAGGTCGACAGCATGGTCGATAGCGTGCTGAGGATAAACTGATACATGCGGTACGAATCGGCCTGTAACACCAGATAGGCCAGCGGCTGAGGATTGGCAGGCACCCGCTCAAGCGAATAGAGCGGCACCGAAATCTGTACCGGCAGCTCAAAGATTCGCGCCACTAGCGCAGGGACCGGGCGTTCCGGCGGGAAATTGGCATGCAGTGCCTGAAACTCGTTAGGCAGGACAATATCCGCTCGGGTGAGGATCCCCACCGGCTGCAGAGAGTTGAGCACGCGTTTGGTTTCCGGCACATCCATGCGCAGCACGGCTTCTGCCAGAGGCTGACGCACGGCCTGGGCCACATTCTCCAACTGCTGGGCATAGTCATCTCTGCGCTGCTGCACAAAGTGGAATAGCTGGATCACGATGAAGATACAGATCGTCACCAGTGCCACACCAGACACTGCCGCCATCTGCTTAATCGTTAATGAACGCCTGACCCGCAAAAACCTGCACTCCTAGATTAATCAATGACGCCCCTCACCCTAACCCTCTCCCACAGGGAGAAGGGATTGAATGCTCTAAAACCTAACTCTTGTGCCTGACCGCAGCTCCGTATCAGTTCCTGCAAGGAGGGGCAGGGGTAAGGGGAAATATTGCTTGCTGGATAAGCGGCTTGAGTATACTCGATTGCCTCACGTGTTTACCTTACCAACCGCTTGGTGGCAGCAGGAAAAGCGCGGGTTTCGGTATTATCCTAGCCGGAATAGCCACAGGGTAGCAAAACTACCCTGTGGGCGACACCACGAATCGACCAATTTCACGTTACTTGAAGTCGGCGTACGGCGTCAGTGGCTGCGGTGGCAGATCGAGATCGCCCTGCCAACCGGCGAGCGAGTAACGCAGATAAATCAACGCATGGCTCGGGGTATAGTCTTTAGCCTGTTGAATATCGATGCCGGCCCCCAGTGTCCAATGGGAACTGAGGCGGCGTTCGATCAGGGCTCGCAGCGTATAGCCCACGCCGGAGGAGGAGCCACCGCTTTCCACCGCGTCCCTGTCTGGCAGGGAATCTGGGATCAGCCCTTGCAGGGGATAGCGTTTTTCATCGTTGGTTTTCGAGTGCGAGATCGACACCGAGCCCCCCACTTCCCACGACCAGTTTTCCGTGCGCTGGCGATAGTTCACCGGCACCGCCAGCGAAACATATTGCTGCGGGCTGTAATAACCCCCCTGCCCAAGGGAGTAACCGCTCAAGTCTTTCTGATAGTGCCAGAGCATGGTGCTCAACCCAACGGTGGCGCGGCGGTTATCTTCGTTTATCACCTTATAGTAATAACCGGCCATCAAGCGCTGGCGCTGGTTATCCTCGACATTCTGGCCGGTAAGCTGATGAGCACTGAGATCGGCCCACACGCCGTTGGCTTCACCGCGATCGTAGCTGGCGCTCAGATTGATACCGGTGGCACGCACGCCGCCCCAGGTAGTGCCGGTGTTCGGATCTCGCGTCCCGCCGAAGGCCAACAGCGAACTGGTAATCGGCCGCCGCGAGGCGCCCAGCGTCCAACCGATATGGTTCCAGTCACCGCTATAGGCCACGCCACCGACCCAGTCCACCACTTCAAATCCCATCGGGGTAGTGCCGATGTCGGTTTGCCAATGGTCGTTAGCCCAACCGGCCGCCACGCTGGTGCCGGTGGTTTTTTGCCGTTCGTCACCGCGGCAACCCTGCGTGTTACAGGTGCCAAAGGTTTCGAAGTACTTGCCGTTATTATCGGTCGAGAAACTGCCCGCGTTCAGTTGGACGGTGTCGGTACGCAGGAACGCCCGGCCGTCATACAGCGGCATATCCACCTGCAACATGGTGTCATGCGCCTGATAATCCGAGATGCCACCGGTGCCGCTCGAACGCCAGTAGTCGTGATCGAGCGTGACCCTGACGTCCTGTTGGCGATAAAGATCGGCGGCATCGGAGCGGATGCCGCGTTTTAGCCAGTCATCCGTCGCGTTATTGCGGGTCAGACGGGTATAACCGTCATTATCCTCGGGCACCGTTGGCGCAATGCCGCTGGCCACCATCGCCTGACGATAATCCTGCTGCGCCGTTTGCGGTTGCAACTGCTTTTGCTCCAGCCTGGCGGCATCACGGTACACCAAGGCTTTGGCCTGCCCCGGCGGCTCCTGTTGGGCAGCCACTTTTAACTGCTTGAAGATATCGGTCGCTTTTTGCGGTTCGCCCACTGCCGTCCAGGCATTGGCAACACGGCGCTGGCCATTGATCGACTCGTCCGCTTGCGCTGGTGCCGTTTGCAGCCGTTGGCGGGCCTCGCTCAGCTGACCTTGCGCCACATAGGCTTCAATCTCCCCCAAACGCGCATCCGGATTATTCGGTTCACGCGCACGCACCCGCTGATAATCCGCCAGCGCCTCGTCATACTCTCCCCGCTCCAGCGCCCAATCTGCCAAGGTCAGGTCGATGCGCGTTGCCGGGGGCTGCTGGCGCAGATAGGCGATTGCTGCGGGTTCATCACCGGCAGTTCGGAGACGTTCGGCATGATCGAGCGTGGCCTGCATCTGCAAGCGCTGGGCCATCTCACGCATCCCGTCGTTCCACTGCGCTTTGGGCAATGTATTCAACTGGGCCAACGCCTGGTTGTCACGATCGCTACCAGCCAGGTACAGCGCATAGGCGTAAACCTGCTGCGGATCGCCTGACTTCTTCGCGGCCAGTTGACGCATCAGCACGTCGGCCTGCTGCGGTTGCCCGGCCTGACGCAGCGTTTGCGCATAGTGGTAGGTCAGCCAGACGTCATCAGGATCCTTCTGGTGCGCCTGCCGGTACTTTTCCGCCGCCTCTGGCCACTGTTGGCGCTGGGCCAGTTCGTCGCCCTGCTGTTTGAGCATATCCAGTTGCAACCCGTTGAGAGTGCTGTGCAGCTTGGTCTGCTGCCCACGAGGCAGGCTATTGAGATAGGCCAGCGCCTTTTGTGGCGACTGCCGCTGGTAGATATTCACCAAACCCCGCACCGCGCTACCGCTGCCCGGATCCAGGCGCAGAGCCTGCTGATAGTAGCGCTCGGCAGCAGCATCATCTTTACGGGCTACGGCAACATCGCCCAGGCCGATCAACGCATCGCTGTCGCCGTTATCAATCTGCCGCGCCTGCTGGTATTTTTGCTGAGCCAACGGCAGGTTATTAGCCTTTAACGCCTTGTCGCCCGCCTCGATCGCTAGCCAGTAGCGGGTGGTTTTGATCAGGCTCTGCCATTTGCTGCTGTCGTAGTTATCCTTGTCCGCCTTCTGCGCCTGCTGGAACAGGCTCAAGGCCTGCTGCCGGTTACCGGCGCGGGAATAGGCCAGGCCAAGCGCACCAAGCACTTCGGCATCATTGGGCGCACTCGATAGCGCTTTTTTCAGTTCCGGGATTGCCGCACGGCTGCCGCCTTTATTCACCTGCGCCAGCCCGGTCATGCGCGCGCGATAGGCAGGATCGGCCAGCAGGGTCCGCTGGCGGGCCAGTTCCTGCTGTGCGCCAAGCGCCTGCTCACCGCTTTCAAACACGCCGAGGAAACGGTTCAACGCCGCCACGCTCTGCGGGCTGACCGGCAACGCTTTGACCTGTTCCAACCACAAATCTGCCGCAGAACCGCGGCCTGCGGGATCGGCCGCCACCTGCTGTAACAGCTCATAGGCCTGAGCGTCACGATCCTGGCTGAACAGCATCCGCGCCAGCGCCATGCGCAGCGTGATGTTGCCGGGATATTGCCGATCCAGCGCCTGTAGTTGCTGTGTCGCGGCTAATTCCTGGCCGGGTAGCCTGGCCACCAGACGCCAATACTCCACCGCCAGATCGAGCGTCGGCAGATTACCGTGGAACAGCTCGTCGTACTGAGCTTTGGCCTCCGGCAAGCGCCCTGCGGCCGCCATCAGGCGAGCCTGTTGCAGCTTCTGGCGGGTTTCCGGCTGGGTCAGCAGCATATTCATTTCTGCCTGGCGGAACACCGGCGATTGCGGTGCCACCCCCTTCAGCTTATCCAGCTGTTGCTGCGCCAAGACCTGATTTCCCTGCCGCAGCGCCAGGCGCATACGCGCCGCTATCACGTCGGGGTTATTCGGATCCATCAGCTCAAGGCGATATAGCGATTGACGTACCAGCTCATCTTTGTTGCTGGCTTCACCGATGCGCACCTGCTCCAGCAGCCATTGCTCCGGGGCAACGCTCTCGGCACTCTGCGCCTGCGGCAACAGAGCCAGGCTTAAAGGAAACAGGCTTAGCCAGCCTAGTGTGAAGTTGCGCATAGGCTACTCCAGGCAGGTTGAAGTTCACCCTGACGATTGAAACGATAGCGTTGTTGATCCCATCCCTGGCCGAACAGCAGCAAAGAGGCGCTGAAATAGGCATCATTACCCAAGGGGTTATCCTGAATACGTTGGCGTTGCACCGCCAGGGCATCGGGTTGTGCAGCCAGCAGCGGCAACAGCGCGGCGGAGAAACCTACCGGGCCAGTACCGTTGGTTTTCCCGCTGGCGGTATCGACCTTCTCCGGCACAGCGCCAAGCTGGGCGGTGAGGCGCATCATCGGTTGAAACTGCTTCACCAGCGCCGCTTTATGGGGATCGTCGTCCGCCAACATCCCAGCCCAGAGATAGACGCGAATGGCGTCATAGCTGCCGATATTGGGTTTGACGGGATCGGGCTGCCAACCTTTGCCCGATTGCCACTCGGCCCAGTCTGGTGAAAACCCTTGCGGAGCCGTTTCCAGCAGCATCCGCTGGCTGGTTTTCTGCATCGCTCGCCACGGCCCGTTCAATTGGGCAAAGCGGGCCAGCAACTGCGGTGGTAAATAGCTGGGGTTCAAGCGCCAGCGATCCTCGGCCACAAAACCCATCTTGCCCGGCAGCAGCATCAGACCCAAACCGGGGATATTCGCCACCTCTTCACGACCAATCCGTTGCAACAACAGCGTGCCCAATGTTTGATAGCGGCGGCTTTGCCACAGCCGCCCCGCCTCCAGCAGGTTATACGCGATCCATAAATCCGCATCGGCAGCCGAGTTGCTGTCCAGCACCTTCCAGGCCTTGGCATCGTCCTGCCCCCACAGCCAGGCGGGCAGATGTGCGCTCAGGTCGCCAGAGGCGAGATTGTTCTCCGTCCACGCCAACAGCTTATCGAAGGCAGGCCGATCGTTGGCCACCAGCGCGAAGAACATCCCATAGCTCTGCCCTTCGGACGTGGTGATGCGCTTCGGGCTGCTGGGATCGATCACCCGCCCTTCATCGCTGAGATAAAACTGTTGGTACTGCTGCCAGGCTGGCCAATCACAGCTTGCTGCCGTGCTGAACGCACACATCAACATCAGGCCAGGCAGCAGGCGGCGCAGACAGATCTCCATCATGGCGATTAATCCCGATCTTCCGGTGACAGACGACGACGGCTAAAGGCCTTCAGACCACGCCGCAGCAATAGGGCCGCCATCACCACCACCAGCGCGGCTATCGCGCCCAGCAACAGCGGATGCGTCGACAACGCATACCAGATACGTTCCCACCATGGCAGATGGCCGACGTAGTAAACATCCCCCACGCGCAAGCTATCGACGCCGGACTCACGGATCACGGCCACCGAACCAAACATCGCCGCACGCTTGCCGCTGTCTAGCTGCGCATTATTCAACAGTTCATAACCCCGTGGGCTGTCTGCCAGCAGGGCTACAATGCTGCGCTGATCGTGGAACGGGGATTGCACACCGACAACCGCCGCCATCGCCCCTTCCGAGCTGATGGTGGTTTTGCTGTCTGGCGTAGCGTCATCCTGCTGCACATCCATACTCGGCAGCGGCAGTTGGCGCATCGGCATTTTCACCCAGCTCAGCGTCGCCTCTACCAGCAGGTTGATTTTCTTGTCATCACGCAGCTCCGGCGGAATGGTGCCGATCAGCAGGATATCGGCGTCTTTTTCCTTGGCCTGTGACCAGTCATCGGACAGCGAGAAAGCCAGCGCCGGATAGCCGGTTTGCGCCCCCATGTTACCCATGGCGTTGAGCAAGGCGCTCACCTGGGCGGGCTGCGGCTGTTTGTTCACCAGCACCAGCGTTTGCGACAGATCCGCCAGACGGCTGAAAGGGAAACCGGCATTGGCGAAGGAACGCAGGTCGGGCATGGTGATAAAGTGACGATAGCCGGAGAAATCGATGGTGGAGTTGCCGTCGATCACCGCATGGTTCGGCACCAAGGAATAGGTTTCGCAACGCCCTTCGGCACCGCTGGCCAGCAGCGTGGTGTAATCGAAGTCAAAGCGCAGCTGGTTGGTCGCCCCCAACTTCAGCACCGGAATATTGACCGCCTTATCGGAATCGAGCAATCCCTGAGCCAGCGGCAAACGCAACAGCTGTGCGCCCTTCTCATGCTCTGGCACCAGGGCATAGGACTGCACAAACTGATTGTTCAGGCTGATGCTCAGGCGAGAACCATCCTCAATACGCGGGGAGGTGTAGCGGTATTTCAGCTGCATATCGATACCGTTGCTGTGGATCAGGAACAGATCCGGCGGCAGGTTCATCGACAGCGAGATAGGCCCAGGTTCGACGCCGTCAGTCTGCAACTGCTGGGCATATTGCTGCAGTTCGCTGAACTTCATTGCCCGATCGGTACGCACCCAGTTTGGCGCATCGTATGGCTGGCGAACGGCCAACTGCTCAACCTTATCCACGCTCACATTCTGGCCACGGAACAGGATATTACCCTGCGCGATGCCCTTCACCGCCGTGATCAGGTCGTTATCATCACGGCCCTGTACTAACAACAGCTTCACATAGGGGTTATCCGGGTGGCTGATCATCTCCACCGTCGGCCCGTTGACCGCCGGATAATCCTTCAGGAAGTCCGGGCGCTGTTTATTGGTGGCAAACACGATGGCGTGCTGGCTTGGCAATCGGTTAAACAGCGTCGGGAAGGACTGACCGCGCCACTGCGCCTGGGTGCCGAACCAGGAGGCCAAGATCCCCGCCGCACGCTGCTGTGCAAGATCGGGTTGGCCGGCAAACACCATCGGCAGCGTTAATGGCCGATCGTCTCGGCTGTCAAAGAAGGGTTCCGGGAAGTGGGAAAGCTCATTTTTCACCGGCAGTGTCTGGTAACGCAGGTTCAGCGAACTGGATTTGCTGACGTCCAGCCACAGCGTGCTGTTGGCCGGGTTCTCACAGATGTTCTGGTAATGACCGACAAACACCAGGCGAATACGATTAAAATCGGTGATATAGCGCGGATCGATCGGCAACTGGACACGATTAGGCTTACCCAACTGTTCCTTGGTAATGGTGGTGACGCCCATCAACTCATCGTTGAGGTAGATCTTGACGTGCGACTCTACCGGGATCAGCGACGGTGAAGGGGTAAACTCCAGGTCCAGCAGCGCCTGCGAAACCACTTCGTCACTGCGTACGCTAAACTCAATCTGGCCTTCTGGGCGGGTGCCACGCAGGATAAAGGTGCCAGGCGGTGGTGCCACCTCGGTAAACGGCAGTTTTACATCCCGCACCGGCGCCTCGGGTGCTTGCGGCACCGCCACTCCCATTGGTACGGTGACCGGAGCTTCGGCCACGGTGCTCACAGGCGGGGTCACGCCAGCCGCTGGAGTGGGGGCCGTTTCCGCATGAGATAAGCTACTGATGCCTAAGGCCAGCGAGGTAAACCAGTTTATTTTTCTCGTCATCGTATCATCATCTTTTGGGCCAGTTCACAGGGCATGCGAACGGGCGGTTGCGACATACAGCCTATGCCACCGTCTCTGTGGCCGTTGGAGCGCGGCCTCTTCCTACGCCATGCGGAATAAATGACAGGATCCAGGTGGCCAGCGAGGTCAGGCCGACCAGGATCTTGCGCATCGTTGGAGGCGCATAGTCGGCCATGCGCCGGTAGCCGTGAAAACCTAGCATCAGTACGTCCCGCAGGCTGTCCACCGGCCGGTCTTCCGGGAATGCGTCTTGCCACAGTGCCCAGGTATCGGCCCGGGCAAAGGTACATTGAATAAATTCGATATGTTGGCGGGTCGAGAGTTCGACCAAGCGGACCCCCACCGAGCGGCCATGGGATCGCGTCACCACGCAAGGGAAGCTGAACTCCTGCTGGCCACGTTTAAGCAGCAGCGCAATCTGGTCATGCTCTTGCAACTGATCCGGCACGCGCATTTCGATACCCACACCACCGTCGGAGTAATCACGCAACGTACAGGGGAACAGATGTCCGTCTGCCCGGGCTACCGCCGCAGGCATGGCGATCTCCACGCGATGCGACTGCCGTACTTGCCTGGCCTCCACCGCCACGGCCACCGCTCCACCGAGGATGGTCATGTTGTAGATCACCCAAATCAGGCTGATAACCACCGTCATCATCTCGTCCGCCGGGCCGTAGAAAAAGCGCCACACGCCAAAACCCAGGCCTGCCAGATTGAGTGTCACCAACAGCAGGTAAGGTCGGGTGATCACCCAATCAACGTGCTCTTGCGTAACCAACCCGCCTTTGGCGGTGACGTTGAACTTGCCTTTATGCGGATTGAACAAGGCCACGGTCGTTGGCCGGGCGATATACCAGGCCAGCACGGTTTCGTAGATTTCACTCCAGAAGGAGTGGCGGTATTTGCCCTGAATACGTGAGTTGGTCAGGCTGGCGTGGATCATGTGGGGCAGCACATACAGCGCAATTGCCAAGGCTGGCGCGAAGATGATGTAAGCATGCATCAACAAAAACGCCAGCGGCGCGGTCAGGAAGATCAGGCGCGGAATACCGGACAGGAAGTGCAGCATGGCGTTGGCATAGCACAGGCGCTGGGCAAACTTCAGCCCTTTACCCAGTAACGGGTTATCCAACCGGAAGATCTGCACCATGCCACGCGCCCAACGAATACGCTGGCCGATATGGGCAGACAGGCTTTCCGTTGCCAGCCCGGCGGCCTGCGGAATACGGATATAGGCAGAGGTGTGGCCAAGGCGGTGCAGACGCAGCGAGGTATGGGCATCTTCGGTCACCGTTTCCACCGCGATACCGCCGATCTCATCTAATGCCGTACGGCGCAAGATGGCGCAGGAGCCGCAGAAGAAGGTGGCATCCCACATATCATTACCGTCCTGAACCAGCCCGTAGAACAGGGTGCCTTCATTTGGCGTCTGGCGAAAACGCCCCAAGTTGCGCTCAAACGGATCGGGCGAGAAGAAGTGGTGCGGCGTTTGCAGCATCGCCAGCTTCTTGTCTTTAAAGAACCAGCCCATGGTCAGCTGCAGGAAAGAACGCGTGGGGACGTGATCGCAGTCGAAGATGGCAACAAAATCACCGCTAGCGTGCTTGAGCGCATTGTTGATATTGCCCGCTTTGGCGTGTTCATGGGTCGGCCGGGCGATGTATTTCACCCCGACCTCTGCGGCAAAGGCTTTAAACTCTGGCCGGTTACCGTCGTCGAGAATATAGATATTGATTTTATCTTTCGGCCAATCGATGCCCAGCGCCGCATAGATGGTGGGCTTCACCACGCCCAGATCTTCGTTGTAGGTCGGCACCAGCAGATCGACGGTCGGCCAGGTGCTGCTGTCGGCAGGCATCGGCACCGGCTGGCGATTCAACGGCCACACGGTTTGGAAGTAGCCCAGCACCAGCACTACCCAGGCATAGGTTTCCGCCGCCAGCAACAGCAGGCCGCAGGTCAGGCTGAGCGGATCGTCCCAGTTCAGCGTTGAGGTATAGCGCCACCATAGATAACGGCAGGAAACGGTCAGCGACAGCACAATCAGCATCAGGCTGGGTAACCGGCCCGGGATACGCCGCACCACCATGGCAATACACCACAGCAGCAGCACAAAAATAAACTGGGCGGGCAGTTCAAAGGGCTGGGAAATACACAGCAGAGCCAGCAGCCCAGCCAATAGGCCAGCAATGATAAACAGCACCTGCCGTACCCGGTGATTCATCCGGTTGAGGCGCTGTACCGTACGCTCCTCCATACCGGCACCCTGCAAGCGCTGCGGCAAGCTTTGCAACCAGTTGGCGTAACGCAGTTGCAAACGGTGCCAACCGGCAAAGTAATGGCGCCCCATCGGGGCCGGGCCACTGTGGGTCACCAGCAACCAAAAACCCTGCAACAAATAACGCAACGCGTCTGCCGGGCGTGGGCGATGGGGGGAAATATGGGGGAACCAATAGCTTTGGCCTGCCTGCACCTTTTGCCAGCCAGGGGACTCAAACCGCAGCAACAGCCAGCCAATAGCCACCATCAGGGTCGTGAGACCAGCGGTAAATGCCGGGGCCCCCGCGTGGCGATAAGCGCGGTAGCGTTGTTGCACCGCCCGGTGAACGGGAGGCACCAGCAGCAGGCTCAATACCCTGCTCATACCTCGGCGTCCTGCAGGTTGAGCAGACACCAGTTGGCCAGCGTCAGCACTTCGTCGGCCGCCAGGCTTTCCGGCCGATACTCTCCCAGCGGCTGCTTGACCGCCATCGCTTCCGCCAGCGCTTCATCACGATGGATCACCAGTGGCAACAGACCTGCTAGCGTTTGTAGCCACAGCTGATGCAGATCTTGCTGCAACGGGCTGGCCGAGGAATAGTGATTAATCAGCAAGTGGCACCCCGTAGGCAATGGCTGCTGATGCAGGCGCGCATGGCAGTTGGCATCGGGCCCGAGCAACAGGAAAACCTGGTCGGCCAGCGCCAGTTGCTGTTCAATCTCGGGACCGTCACCCGCTGGGATATCCAGCAGGATCCAGCGATACTGCCCTGAAGCACGTAACTGAGCCAGAAAATCATGCCAACGTTGTGGGGTATCACTTTGTTGCTGCCGTACTTTTTCCCGTTCGGCGGCGCTTAACCGGCCAAACGGCAGAAAATCGAGCTTTTTGCCGTAACGCATTGCCCCATGCGACCAACCGGTGCCATCCAGCTCTGCACGAGCCCAGCCCCGGTTCAGTTCGAAGGGCATATTAAAGTGTAATCGCAGCAGGTTGTCCGGTGACAGGTCAATTGCCAGTACCGACTCGCCCAGTTGCTGTAACGCCCAGGCTAACGCCGCAGTGATTGACGTGGTGCCAATACCGCCCCGAATCCCTTGCAGTGCAATGACCGGCATGGATCAAGCACTCCCCGTCTTGTTGGCTAGTTCCGCCAGCAGCGGCCAGCGGACCATCATTTGTGCTAGCCGTTCCTGGCGTGAAATATCGATGTAGTTTAACTTAGGCAACGAAAAAGCGCGGCTCAAAGCCTGCAAATCGTCCTGAGGTTCTACTGGGGCTTTCTCCCGAAGCCCTCTTAACGCATCATTATTCATCTTGCCGCCTCATAAAATAGGCTAATGTTAAATGACTATAGCAACGTTCGGAAAAAATTGGGCCAATAAGATGAATCTTAACGGATAATATCCCTCTTATGGTTAGATTTGCTATGCTAACTCAGACATTACGCTTTTAATGTGACCAGCTCGGGTTTGGTCTACGCCACTTTCAACGAAAGTAGAATAAATCTATGGCGCACTCTTTTTCATTAGGTATCCGACGGATTTGGCAAGAATTGTCGGCTATGCAATCCCCAGGCTTTTACTGGGTGAATATCGATCGCCAGAGCGATGCCAACCTGTTTTGCCGGCAGATCATCGCCGCCCAGGCAGAAGATGCCCAGTTGGCAGTGATTTGTAGCGGCAATCAGGCAGACACCTTATTGGCAACGCCTCTTTCCCCTGCGATTAAAAAACTCCCTTTATATAGCCTGCCAGAAAAAAAAGCGGCGCTGCTGCATTTGGCCGACGATCTGATGCGTGAGCTAAAACCCAGCAACCGCTTACTGATCCTGTTGGCCCACGCCAGCCTGTGGCAAACCTTTACCAGCGATGAATTGCGCAAATGGGCCGCTCAACTCGGCCAATGGTTACACCAGCAGCAGTGCACGCTGGTTGTACTCAGCCACGGCAGTGGCGTGAGTAAACTCAAAGGCCAGCTAGCCGCCGAGCACCGTATTCTCAACGGCCTGGCCAGCCTGCAGGGGCTGCAAGGCAGTGCCCAGTATCTGGTGCACTGGTGGAGCACGGCAAACGGCATCAATGCCAATCAGTTGTTCACCCTGACCGAAGGCCCGGAAGGCTGGCAAGGGGCAGACGATAGTAACCAACCCTCCCCTACCCCGGAACGCAACGACGAGAGCCTGTGCCTGGCGGAACAACGCATTCTCGAGGGCGCCCCGCCGCTATCGGCCAGTTGGCAACTGTTTGAGAACAATACCAAGTTGATGCAGCGTGGCATGCTGACCATCGCCGCCACGCTGATCTTCGCCCTGTATCAAAGTGACGAAATTGACGAGTTGGCCCATCAGATCCATAGCCTGCGCCGCAGCAGGGGCGACGGGCTGAAGATTGTGGTACGTGAGATGAGCGCCAGCCTGCGCTACAGCGACGAACGCCTGCTGCTGGCCTGCGGTGCCAATCTGATCGTGCCCCACGTGGCACCGCTTTCCAATTTTTTGACCATGCTGGAAGGTATTCAGGGCCAGAGGCTGTCGCGCCATGTCCCGGCGGATATCGATAACCTGCTCGCCGGGCTGCGGCCACTGCAACTGAAAGGCTACCTGCCGCTGGAGGAATTCAACCGGGCGGTGACTTCGCTGATGGAAAATACCCTGTTGCCGGAAGATGGCAAAGGGGTGATGGTCGCCCTGCGCCCAGCTCCGGGGTTGAGCGCTCGCCAGTCGATGACGCTGTGCCATTTGCGGCGTTTTGGCGACATCATGACCGTGGCGCAGAATCGGCTGTTCCTGTTCCTTTCCACCTGCCGGATTAACGATCTGGATACCGCACTGAAATTCGTCTTCCGCCTGCCAGTTAGCGAGGCATTCAGTAATCGGGTAGTGTGGCATCAGGATGTGGATATTATCGATAAAATCAGGCTGTTGCGGCAGCATATCGAGTTTTCGCTCCCCGCCAGCAAGCTGCAATCGGCCGCTGCCACAACAACCCACGCCGTAGAAACGGAACACCAGACCGAACGCCGGGAACCCATTCCCTTCACCCTGATGAGCCTCGGGCAGGAGGAACAGCCATGAACGCACTTGACGATATCGTGCAACTGGTGATCCTGTGCGCAATAGTGTTTATCCCTACGGGATACCTGCTGCATCGCCGTTTCCCCAACTGGCACCGATCTTGGCAGAATTTGTTGTTATCACCGCGCTATTTAAAGTCGGCAGGGCTATGGGTGCGCACAGGTTCCACCTCTCAAATCAAGCGTAAAAAATAACCATGAGCGACGATAAAATAACGCAACCTGACAATACCTTATGGCGATACTGGCGCGGCCTTGGCGGCTGGAACTTCTATTTCCTGGCCAAGTTCGGCCTGCTGTGGTTCGGCTATCTGAATTTCCATGCGCTGCCCAACCTGGTGTTTATGGCCTTTTTACTGATGCCGATCCCGTCGCCGCGCTTGCACCGCTGGCGTCACCTGATCGCCATTCCTATCGGTATCGGTTTGTTCTACCACGACACCTGGCTGCCGGGGATTAACAGCATCCTTAGCCAGGGCTCGCAGCTCACCGGTTTCAGCGCCGATTACCTGCTGGAACTGACCAACCGCTTTATCAACTGGCAGATGATTGGCGCCGCCTTCGTGCTGCTGATTGCCTACCTGTTCCTGGCCCAATGGATACGCATCACGGTGTTTACCGTGGCGGCATTGGTGTGGTTGAACGTGGTCAATATTGCTGGCCCGGCGATCTCCTTGCTGCCTACCACCAACACTGCAACGGTGACGGATACCCCGTCTACACCGGCCACGGCGACGGCACCAGGCGGCAATCTGCCTGCGGCCAATGGCCCACCGACCAATGCCAACCTCACGGCCTACCTGGAGCAGTTCTACCAGCAGGAAAAAGCCCGAGCGACCACCTTCCCGGTCGCCTTACCTGCCGATGCCCAGCCGTTTGACGTGCTGATCATCAACATCTGCTCGTTAGCCTGGGCCGATCTGGACGCCGTCAATCTGCGCAACCACCCGCTGTGGGCCAAGATGGACATTATGTTCACCAACTTTAACTCGGCCACTGCGTACAGCGGCCCAGCGGCCATCCGCCTGTTACGCGCCAGCTGCGGCCAGCCTTCACATCACGATCTGTATCAGCCTGCCAATCAGCAGTGCTATCTGTTTGATAACCTGGCCAAGCTGGGCTTTAAACAGCAGTTGATGCTCGATCACTCCGGCGTGTTCGGTAACTTCCTGAAAGAAGTACGTGAGCAAGGTGATATACAGGCTCCACTGATGTCGCAGGCCGGGATCGGCAATGAACTGGCTTCATTCGACGGTGAACCGATCTATAACGATCTGCAACTGCTCAACCGCTGGCTCGATCAGCAGAAAAAGGGCGGCGATGCCCGCACCGCCACCTTCTTCAACCTGATCCCGCTGCATGACGGCAACCGCTTTGTCGGGGGTAAACAGACCGCCGATTATCAGCCCCGAGCGCAGCAACTCTTCGATCAGTTGAATACCTTCCTCGATGAGCTACAGAAATCCGGGCGCAAGGTGATGGTGGTGATCGTGCCGGAGCACGGTGCGGCGCTGGCGGGCGACAAAATGCAGATGTCCGGCCTGCGGGATATCCCAAGCCTGAACATTACCCATACGCCGGTTGGTATAAAACTGGTTGGTATGCAGGCCCCGCATCAGGGCAGCCCGGTGGAGATTAAAACGCCGAGCAGCTATCTGGCGCTGTCCGAACTGGTCTCGCGGTTGGTGGACGGCAAGGTGTTTACTGCGCCAAGCGTCGACTGGCAAGTGCTGACGCAGAACCTGCCGCAAACGGCGGTGATCTCTGAGAATGACAATGCCATCGTGATGCAGTATCAGGGCAAGGCGTATATTCGCCTTAATGGCGGGGATTGGGTGCCTTATCCCCAGTAAGCGGTGAGGGGCGTTTTGCGGCTAGTAAGTTTCTGAACCGCACTCATAAAAAACGCCGGTATCGCTACCGGCGTCTGATTGAAGATAGAGTGGCAATGTCGCGGAGGGAACCGGGCGCAGCATGCAGAGTATCTACGTTGCGAGCCCGGTGAAGAAATATCAAGACCCTGCGGCTTCATCCTGGTCAACGGCAAAGCAGGCCACCATTTGATCGCCATACTGCTTGAGCTGCGGTTGCAGCTGGGTGCAGGTGCCAAAGGCACGGCGGCAACGGGCGTTGAATGCACAGCCCGGTGGTGGGTTCATTGGGCTTGGCAGTTCACCGGTCAACTTGATGCGCTCCCGGCGCATATCCGGGTTCAGGCGCGGCGTAGCAGAAAGCAGTGCCTGAGTATACGGATGGCGCGGGTTATTGAAGATGGCGTCTTTACTGCCCTTCTCCACGCAGCGGCCGAGGTACATCACCATCACTTCATCAGCAATGTGCTCCACCACCGACAGATCGTGGGAGATGAACACGTAAGACAGCCCCAGATCCTGTTGCAGATCCATCATCAGGTTCAGCACCTGCGCACGCACGGACACGTCCAGCGCAGAAACTGGCTCATCGGCAATCACCACGTCCGGGTTAAGCATCAGCCCACGCGCAATGGCGATACGCTGCCGCTGGCCGCCGGAGAACATATGCGGGTAACGGTCATAATGTTCGGTTTTCAGGCCGACCTTCGCCATCATCTCCAGCGCTTTCTCACGCCGTTCGGCGCTGCTCAACGAGGTATTGATCAGCAGCGGCTCCTCAAGGATCTGCCCCACCTTCTTACGGGGGTTAAGCGATCCGTAAGGATTCTGGAACACGATCTGGATCTTCTGGCGGCGCAGCTTCTCTGCCGTCACGTCTGGCTTAAGCAGATCTTGCCCCTGATAGTACAGCTCACCACCGGTAGGGATTTCGATCATGGTCAGCAAGCGGCCCAGCGTGGACTTACCACAGCCAGACTCCCCAACCACCGCCAGGGTTTTACCGCGCTCAAGGGTAAAGGAAACCCCGTCCAGCGCTTTTACCAGCCGTTCCGGGGCAAACAGCCCCTTCTTGACCGGGTAGTGTTTTTTCAGGTCAATGGCCTGCAATAAAGGGTGGTTCTGGCTCATACGGTCGGCCTCCCCGCATCATCCAGCGGTGTGTGACATTTAACCTGACGGCCGGGAATGCTGCGCAGTTCCGGCTCTTCTTCGCGACAGTGTTGGGTTGCATACGGGCAACGCGGGTTCAGCAAGCAGCCTTGTGGCCGATCGTACTTGCCCGGCACCACGCCAGGCAGCGAGGCCAAACGCGCCTTGTCGGTAGCAAACTCCGGCAACGCACGCAGCAGCGCCTGGGTGTATGGGTGGCGCGGCGAACGGAAAATTTCTACCGCCTTACCGGATTCCACCACCTGCCCAGCGTACATCACGATGATGTGGTGCGCCGCTTCCGCCACCAGCGCCAGATCGTGGGTGATCAGCAGCAGCGCCATATTTTCGCGCTGTTGTAGCTCGAGCAGCAGCTCAATGATCTGGGCCTGGATGGTCACGTCGAGCGCGGTCGTCGGTTCATCCGCAATCAGCAGCTTGGGCCGGCAGGCGATCGCCATGGCGATCATCACACGCTGGCTCATCCCGCCGGAAAGCTGATGAGGGTAAACGTCCAGCCGCGAGGCCGGATCGGGAATGCCTACCTGATTGAGCAGATCGATAGCGCGTTGGCGACGGGTGCGGCGGTTACCGCCCTGATGCACCTTCAACGCTTCCATAATCTGGAAACCGACGGTATAGCATGGGTTCAGGCTGGTCATTGGATCCTGGAAAATCATCGCGACTTCGGAGCCCACCAGCTGGCGGCGCTCTTTTTCCGAGATTTTCCGCAGGTCCTGGCCGTTGAACTCCAGCTTGTCAGCCATCACCTTGCCAGGGAAATCGATCAACCCCATGATCGCCAGCGAACTGACGGATTTACCGGAGCCGGATTCGCCGACGATGCCAACCACCTGCCCCTGTTCTACGCTGTAGCTGATTCGGTCTACTGCGCGGAACGGCGCACCTTCGTCACCGAAGTGCACCGAAAGCTTGTCTACATTTAATAACGCCATTCTCTCTTCCTCTGTTACTGCTTGAGTTTGGGGTCGAGAGCATCACGCAAGCCGTCCCCCATCAGGTTAAAGGCCAAAACCGTCAGCAGAATTGCCACCCCTGGGAAGGTCACAACCCACCAGGCACTTTGCGCGAACTGCAGTACGTCAGAGAGCATGGTGCCCCACTCCGGCGTTGGCGGTTGCGCACCCATACCCAGGAAGCCGAGAGCGGCCATATCCAGAATGGCGTTCGAGAAACCGAGAGAAGCCTGCACGATCAGCGGTGCCAGGCAGTTTGGCAGGATATTGACGAACATCTGACGCGCCGCTCCAGCCCCCGCCACGCGGGAAGCCGTCACGTAATCGCGGTTCACTTCCACTAGCACCGCAGCACGAGTCAAGCGAACATAGTGCGGCAAAGCAACAAAGGTCAGCGCCAGCGAGGCGTTAACGATCGAGGGCCCAAACACCGCCACCAGCACCAACGCCAACAGCAGGCTTGGCAGTGCCAGCATGATATCGACCACGCGCATGATGATGGCATCGACTACGCCGCCGAAATAACCGGCCAACAGGCCGAATACCACGCCCATCACCAGAGAAAGCACCACCACCAGGCAGCCTACCAACAGCGAGAGCCTGGCACCGTACATCAGGCGCGACAACACATCACGGCCGACATCGTCGGTACCCAGAATAAACTTCCAGCTTCCGCCTGTCTCCCAGACCGGGGGCCTAAGCAGGGCATCACGGAACTGTTCGGCAGGCGCATGTGGAGCCAGGAACCCGGCCCCCACGGCAACCACCAGCATGATAACGATATAAACCAGGCCAACTACGGCCCCTTTGTTGCGCTTGAAATAGTGCCAAAACTCCTGGAACGGGGTCATTGGCTTCGGCGCACCTTTCACTACAGACTCGGTAATTTGAGACATCAGAGCGCCCCTTATTTCTTGTGGCGAATACGCGGGTTGACCACGCCGTAGAGCACGTCTACCAGCAGGTTAACCAGAATAATCATACAGGCGACCAGCAATACGCCGCCCTGAACAACCGGGTAATCACGGCGTTGCAACGCATCCATCAGCCAGCGGCCAAGCCCCGGCCAGGAGAAGATGGTTTCGGTCAGGATCGCCCCGGCCAGCATGGTGCCAACCTGTAGGCCGATCACCGTCACCACCGGCAGCAAGGCGTTACGCAATGCATGCACCACGATCACCCGCATACGGCTCACACCCTTGGCGCGCGCGGTACGGATATAATCTTCACCCAGCACTTCCAGCATGGAGGAGCGGGTCATACGCACGATAACCGCCAGCGGGATGGTGCCCAATACGATGGCGGGCAGGATCATATGCATCACGGCGTCGATGAAATCACCCGGCTCACCCCAGATCAGGGTGTCGATCAGCATAAAGCCGGTTAGCGGCAGGCTGTCATCGAGGAAGACCGTATCGCTTATTCGCCCCGATACGGGCGTGAGGTTGAGCTGTACCGAAACCAGCATGATCAGCATCATGCCCCACCAGAAGATCGGCATTGAATAACCGGTCAGGGAGATACCCACGGCGGTATGATCAAACACCGAACCTCGCCTGACGGCCGCCAGCACCCCCACCGGGATACCGACAATCACCGCGAAGAGCATCGCGCACAGGCCCAGTTCCAGGGTGGCCTTAAAGCGCGGCACAAACTCTTCCCACACGGAGATACGGCTTTTGAGGGACGTCCCCAAATCGCCATGCAGCACGTTGGTGACGTAATGGAAGTATTGTTGATAGAGCGGTTTATCCAGCCCCATCTCTGCCATGAGTTGTGCATGGCGCTCTGCGGAGATCCCGCGTTCCCCGGCCATAATGGTCACCGGATCGCCGGGGATCATATGGACGAATGCAAAAGTCAGCAACGTTATGCCGATAAACGTTGGGATAACTAACCCCAAACGTCGGAGTATGAACTGCAACATATCCCGAACTCTCTGTATAAAGTGCCCGGCAGCTCATCGTCCGCCAGGCTTATTAAAACTCACACGCTTCACGACATTCTTCTGGGGACGGGAATGCAGGGGCGCAACGTATTGCGCCCCTGCAGATTAAGTATCCCAGTCCTTCAACCCGCCTAGGTAGGCTTAGTCCAGAGAAACGTTCTCAAAGTGATGTTTACCAAGCGGGTCGACCACATAGCCCTTCACTTCTTTACGCACTGGCTCGTAAACGGTGGAGTGGGCAACAATCAGCGCCGGAGCCTGATCGTGCATGACTACCTGAGCCTGCTTGTAGAGTGCGACGCGTTTGTCGTGGTCCGCTTCGGCACGGGCCGGTTGGATCAGATCCTCAAACGGCTTGTAGCACCAACGGGAATAGTTGGAACCATCTTTGGCGGCCGCACAGCTGAACAGCGTGGCGAAGAAGTTGTCTGGATCCCCATTGTCACCGGTCCAACCCATCATCACCGTCTGATGCTCACCGTCTTTGGCACGCTTGAGATACTCGCCCCACTCGTAGGTGACGATCTTGGCATTGACGCCAATCTTCGCCCAGTCGGACTGGATCATCTCAGCCATACGACGTGCGTTCGGGTTATACGGACGTTGTACCGGCATCGCCCACAGATCGATGGAGAAGCCATCTGGCATGCCTGCTTCTTTCAGCAGCTCTTTGGCCTTGACCGGATCGTAAGCGTAGTCTTTGATCTCGTCGTTATAGCCCCACATGGTTGGTGGGATCAGGTTCTTGGCAGGTTGACCCGCCCCCTGATACACCGCATCCACGATGGCCTGCTTGTTCACCGCCATGGTCAGTGCCTGACGCACCTTCACGTTATCCAGCGGCTTCTTCTCGGTGTTGAACGACAGGTAGCCGACGTTCAGGCCAGGCTGTTCCATCAGGTTGATGGTTTTGTCCTGCTTCATACGAGCGATGTCTGCCGGGTTCGGGTACGGCATGACCTGGCACTCGTTTTTCTGCAGCTTGGCGTAACGCACAGAGGCATCTGGCGTGATGGAGAACACCAGGCGATCGATCTTCGGCTTGGTGCCCCAGAAACCGTCAAAGGCCTTGTAGAGGATTTTAGAGTCTTTCTGGTACTGCAGCAGTTGGAACGGCCCGGTACCCACTGGGTTCAGGTCCACTTTCTCTGGCGTACCGGCTTTCATCATCTTGTCGGCATATTCAGCGGACAGGATGGAAGCGAAGTCCATGCCCAGGTCAGCCAGGAATGGCGCTTCTGGACGGGTCAGCGTAAAGCGAACGGTGTTGTCGTCTACTTTCTCGACTTTGCTGATCAGATCCTGCATGCCCATACCCTGGAAGTATTCATAGCTGCCGCCAGAAACCTTGTGGTAAGGGTGGTTTGGATCAAGCTGACGCATGAAGGAGAACACCACGTCGTCGGCATTCAGTTCACGGGTAGGTTTGAAATCTTTGCTGTCCTGCCACTTCACGCCTTTGCGCAGGTGGAAGGTATAGGTTTTACCGTCTTCGCTGACGTCCCACTTCTCTGCCAGGCCAGGTTCCAGTTCGGTGGTGCCCAGTTTGAACTCAACCAGACGGTTATAGATTGGCACTGAGCTGGCATCATAGGTGGTGCCGGAGGTGAACAACTGCGGGTTGAACCCTTCAGGAGAACCCTCAGAACAGTAAACCAGCGTCTTTGCCTGCACGCTTGCCGCAACGGTCAGCGCAATCAGGCCGATACCGAATTTCAGAATCCCTGATTTACCCAAGGAACTTGTCATCGCTAGTGCTCCGTATGTGATGTGGTGTGTGTATTACCGCCAGAGCCTAATATTTTTTGTTACGCGGCCTGTGCGGTCAGCGCCCGAGGGCAGGAGGAATAAAAAGCGCGAGAATGCCGGATGGAACGCATCACGGCAGGGCGTTTGAGCGAGTGAATTTCACTCATACACCTCTCACTCTTATCCCTGAGGGTACCAAATTGCCAACTGTTTGGGGTGCCGTCAATATAACCAGTAGGGATTTACCTAGACTGTGAGAAACAGCAAGCAAACATAAAAAAAACCTTTCAGCAACATTTACAGCATTAAAACTTGTGCTACGGGTTAAATCTTGGCGTCATGAACCAATGTTCATGATCAATCCAGCATTAACCTCCAATAAAAAACCAAAAAAGATTATTGCTGAATGATGAATATCTGAGCGGTTATTTTTGTGATCCCGGTAAAAGACAGGAGGAAATGCTGTCTCTTATACACATCT
>NZ_LXKR01000035.1:50187-50316 GCF_001692375.1 Serratia sp. 14-2641
CCTGAAAAAAAAAACACAAAAATAAATAAAAAAAAAAAAAAAACTACACAGCACTATGTGACGCACGTATACACATAGATCACTGCCGATATCCTTCCTGTCTCTCTTGACCTCCTGACAATCAAGTCA
>NZ_LXKR01000036.1:0-48269 GCF_001692375.1 Serratia sp. 14-2641
GGTCGTGACTGCCACACACCTGAGCACGGTGAGCCAGGGTGCACGCCGATACGTTAAAGATAACTACGACACGTTACTGAACCAGGTCAAAGGGGGCGGTAACGTCACGGTAACGGGGCAGACCCTACGGGATAAAGGGTATTTACCGCCGGGTTTTTCCCTGACCAACAATAATACCCAGACCTATATCCTCGCCGTGACGCGCAATCCCACGCAGACCGACAAACTGGTTGCCTTTGTGTTGACAGCCGGCGGTCAGGACATTGCATTCAAGGGGCAGCGGTATATCGCCCAGAACACCTCTGGCCTTGGGGGATATATCTATCCCGCCAATATTGCCAACGGTGCCGGTGGTGGCTGGCAAGTCAACCTGTCGAGTCTGGGGCTCAGTGGGCAGAGTGGTCACCTGGTGGCCTACCTGACGTCTGATGTATTGGCCGGTGGGGCAGAAGAAAGCGATCGCTTGTATCGTTTCAAAGTTAACGGCCGTCCCGACCTTAACAAGATGCATACTGCAATTGATATGGGCGCCAATGACGTGAATAATGCGAATAATATCAACGCTAAAACGGGTAATTTTAGTGAGGATGTTAACGGTAAACGGTTAATTGCTAATGACAGCGTTTGGTCCAGCGGGTGGATCACCGCTAACGGGGATATCCGCAGTAATAGCGGCTGGCTTATTACCAAGCATGGTAAAGGTTGGCTCAATGAAGACCACGGCGGGGGGTTCTACATGGAAGATAACGATTGGATCCGTTCGGTGAACAACAAGGGGATTTATACCGGTGGCCAAATCAAAGGCGGGACCGTTCGTGCTGACGGACGGGCATCAGTCGGTGAATATTTGCAACTTGATGGTACGGCAAATGCAGGGTGGGGATGTAGTCCTAATGGACTTGTTGGCAGAACATCTGAAGGTGTTCTCCTCTCTTGCCAAAATGGGATTTGGAAATCATTGGGGGCACTAGATACATTTAATGTTACTGGCGCAGAGCAATGTGAGAACCTTAAGGAATCGCGGGCATATTGTCCGGCAGGAACAAAGTTAGTATCCGGAGGATATAGATTATCCCGCTGGACGGTTTCAAACATTCTTAACTCTCCAGATGCGGCTTTTCCCGATGTAAGTTCGAATAGCTGGGTTGTAGTTACTCCAAATAATGAGTGGCGTACAACCTGCTTCACATCTATTGCAATTTGTTCAAAGTGAATTCACGTAGTCAAGAGGTCATCATTATAATATAATGATGATCTTTGCAATTGATGAAATAATAGCCATGACATCGAGTAAATTTAACAGCATCCAAGCCCTCAGGGGGTTGGCAGCACTAGCAGTAATGCTATTCCATTTCCGCTGGGCCATAAACAATGCATCCCCCGGTCTTGGTGATAAATTATTTGGTTGGGGTGCGATAGGTGTTGATCTGTTTTTTATAATTAGTGGCTTTGTTATTACACTATCTGCCAGTAAACTAAAACCTGGTATTCGTTCTGCTGTTTCATTCCTGAAAAAAAGGGCAAGAAGAATTCTACCTGCATACTTCTTTATTTTGTTGGTTACTTTCCTTCTATCTGGAGCCATGAGCACTTTTCACTACCCAGAGAAGGTAAGCAACTTGATAAGCGCATTAACCTTCACCCCAACGTTCGATAATAATGCACCTTTTTATATCGAGGATAATGGGTTTTACGGTGTACGCTGGACACTTAATTATGAAGTTATATTTTATTTGGTAATGGCATTCTGCTTAATAACCAAGTACAGATGGTTGATGTTGTTTGGGGTTTTTATTTTAAGCCTGGTGGGGGCACCTCTTTTAACTGGCCAGCAGTTGACCCTAAGCGTATCGGGTTATCAGTTTGGGCATCCATTGTTAAACTTGGTTACTAATCCGATAATATTAACGTTTTTAATGGGTGTTGCTTTTGGTCTTGTTTACCCATACACAAAAAACATAAGCATAAAAATCCGTATTTCCATATTGATTTTATCAGTAATGCTTACTGGTTATTGCCTGCTGTTTTCGTCATTGATCGGCCATGGCGTAATGATGTCTGGATGGTATCTTTTTATTTTATTTGCAGCCATAGTATTAAATGACGGCATCATAGCCAAATATATACCCACCTCGCTAGTTACCTTGGGTGAGATTTCATTTTCCCTCTACTTAATTCATTCATTAATGAATAACGGCATTGGAAGCCGATTGGAAAAAATGGGTGTTATTGATGATGGGATCCTGAGATTTGTTGTATCTTGTGCTATCTCCATCGGCCTAGCCTACTTGTCGTATAGGTTTATTGAAAGACCTTTGAGTATGAGAAAACAAAAACCACTAAGACATGAGACTGTGTAGATAATAAAAGGGGGCGCAACGCCCTCTTTTATCACATGCAGATTTATATATATCAATAAACCTCACAATAAAAACCTACAACTAGAGAATTTCAGAGAAAAAAATTATCCGAATTTATTTTTTATTCCGCAAAATCTGTTAACTCACGCAATAACCTCCATTAAATGCCGTATTACTGCAGGAATATCTATGATGAAAACCACGTATCTGGCCGGTTTGGCATTTATTTTGCTGTCCGGTTGTCAGGCACAACAACCTCACACGACTAGCCCACAGCAGTTACTGTCCGTATCAGACGATGCTTCACGCATTTACAGTACTCAACAACAACTTTACCTGAACGGCGCACTCAATCAGAAGTCTGCCCGGTTCCCAGATAGCTTCACGGCGAATAGCGATCGCCTCTCACTGGACTGGGAGGGTGACGCCATTGAACTGCTAGCCCAACTCGCCCGCCAGCGCGGGCTTAATTTTGCTTACAGCGGCGTTCGCCTGCCGCTACCAGTCAGCGTACACGTCAATAACATCACGTTCGAAAATCTGCTGCGCCAGTTGGAAACGCAGATTGGCTGGCGTGCCACCCTGAAACAGCAACCGCTGGAACTGCACCTGTATTTCTCCCTGCCGGATAAAGGAGGTCGCCTCGCATGAAACGACAGCTTCTTGCAGGCCTGCTGCTGTGCATTGCCCTGCCTGCGTTTGCCGAAGACACTCCACCGACGGATATTTCCGACTACCTTAACCCGGCAGTGAATGATTTCAACGGTCTCAGCGATACCGTCTGGCAAATGCTCAATGATGCGGGCCAGACGGTCGGATTTCAGGGAGGTAAAGCCCAGCGCGCCTGGGAACTTCGTCAAATACTAACCGCCCGCGACAGCGTACTGAACAACATGTACGACTTCAGACCGCTTATCAGCAAACAGGGTTATCTACCGCCAGTGATCGCCACGGCGAGCGACATGGCACACGTGACGCCAGATCAGATCCGGTCAGCGTACCGCACCTATAACATTCTTGTGCCGGCACGCTTTGTCAGTAATCCACCGGGATGGCGCACTTGGCTTCTGCCAGGACTCGCAGCCAGACGGATCGACGCGCCAGACGTCAGCGTCCGACCCAAAAACAGCAAGGAAAAAACTGTCTGGGAAGACGCCGTACGCCGAGGATGGGAAGAAGGTCGCCTCAGTGCCGACCGCACGTTGGAAGCCAACTTCAACCGCCTGACCCGCGACTTCACCGGCATGCTGCGTTATTCCACCCTGTTACAACAAGGCATGATTCAAGCACCAGACGTTAAAGAAACCCAGCAGAGCGTCACCGGCACACGTGATGAACTGATGATCGGTGACAAAGTGAAACGCATTAAAGATCCGGCCAGTTTTGTGGTGGACAAAAACCAATGGAAACCAGCAATTCGTAAGGGGGCACAATGACGTTTCCGGCTTTTGAGTTTCATAAGCATGGAGGGATAAATGGAGACAGCTTGCGGACATTCCTGGTTCACTGCGCACGCCACGGGGTATCCGACATCTTTCTTCAAGGGGGCGGCCCCCTGGTGGTAGATCTGCACGGCCGAAAGGTCAGGGGCAGTGAGTTTCGTATCGAGCCGCCCCAGTTGGCGCGCCTCATGGATGAAGTGTTCTCTGAGCAAATCAAAGGGGACCTGAAAGCCGGTAAAGGGGTCGACCGAGCACTGCAGCTGACGGGCGACATGTACAACCGTTACGGGCTTGAGCGCGGCGAACGTCTTCGCTTTCGTTGTAACTTCGTACAGGCAACTATCGGCGACTATGACATGGTGCCGGCCCTGACACTCAGGACCATCCCGACGGTTATCCCGCAGCTGGAAAACTTGGGGTTGGAAGAGGATTTATTCCCCTGCCTTCTGCCGCATAAAGGTCTTGGCCTGGTTGTCGGGGAAACAGGATCCGGTAAATCCACTATCCTGGCGTCGATTTATCAGTACTGCGCATTGCACGACCCCGATCGCAAGATAGTCACTGCAGAAGACCCGATCGAGTTTCTTCTGAACTTCCCCGACGCGATACTGATGCCAGAGCAGTCGCAGATAGGCAGAGACGTGGCCTCATTCGCCGAACACCTCCGCCTTACCCTGCGTCGTGCACCGGGCGTGATTGGGGTCGGCGAGATTCGTGACCCTGAGACGCTGAACGGCGCCATCATGAACGGTCAATCCGGACATGCCTGCCTGTCCACCATGCATACCAATTCCCCTGGGGAGACTATCCCCCGCGCCCTGATGCTCGTTCCAGTAGAGCAACGTGAGGCCATGGCCCACAACCTGCTCAGTAACCTGCAGTACGTCATTGCCCAGCGGCTGCTGCGCACGACCGACGGTAAACGCCAATCCATCAGGGAATATCTGGTGTTTGACGACGAAGTTAAAGAGGCGCTTGGCCAGCTGGATTACACCCAGTGGCGTGACTGGATTGACCGCCATCTCAGCGAACGCGGGGAACGAATGGCTGACAAGGCCTGGCGTCTTTATCAGTCTGGTCGCATCGACCGGAAAGAGCTGCTGACCGTTATCAGTCCCCGTGAAATCGACAGGAGGACCGCAATGTGAAGATATGCGAATGGCGGGATGCCGGACGGCGGCTGGAGATCTTCGGTATTCCGGTGCTGCTGTTTGCCTTGTATGCCGCCTGGTTTCAGTGGCCTGAGACCAGCACGTTATACATCATCACCGGCATCATCCTCTTCTTTCGGCTTCTCTCATTCTTCGGCTTCACCATCACCGTGCTCTGGCAACGATTGGTTTTCCGCATACGTGGCCAGCGTCTGACCGGGCGCCCTTGGTGGTATCAAAAATTCTTTGAATAACAGAGGGACAGAACCATGCAGAAACGCACGTACCTGACTATCACACGGGATAACAAAAAGGACGCGATCCGCGCAGCCGGTCGTCTTCCTAGTGGTGGATACCCCCTTGAGTATGATCGTTCAGAAAAACTCTGGTTTGCAGTGGCTGACGCGGACCTGGAGAAGGTGAAAGCCTGGTTGCCTGCACATACCGTGACGGACCTTAACCGGACCATTACCGATAATCTGACGCCAGCAGAAGAATTCGCACAGGTGCTCAAGGACGCGGGCTTCATTCTGCCCGGCAACGAACTGCCTGAAATGGATGGGAAAAGACACAGGGTAGCTACGGAAGATGATAAACCAGGAGCCACTTCGGGTGTCTATCAGGGCTTTCTGGATGGCCGACCAGCGGGCTGGTACCAGGATCACCGGGCAAGTGAAGGCAAGGTGAACTGGACCTCCACCGGCTCACATACCTATGACCCAGCAGAAGCAATTAAGCAGCGGGCGCTGGCTGCTCAGAAACGCTGGGACAGGGAAATGCAGTCTCAGGTGGAATTCACGCAGATTGGCAAAAAGCTGACACAGCAGTGGAGCAAAATGCCCCCCGCGCCGGCGTCACACCCTTACCTTTCCCGCAAGGGAGTACCGGCGACAGAAGGGGTCAGGCTGGATAAGTACGACAACCTGGTCATTCCCCTGCGTAACAGCGGTGGAGACATACGAACCCTGCAGTACATCAAGCCTGACGGTACCAAGAACCTGAAAAAAGGCGCCGAGAAAACCGGTAACTTTTTCGTTGTCGGTGGATCACTCAGTGCGAGTCAGCCCATCCTCTATGCCGAGGGTTACGCTACAGCCGCAAGCCTTCATATGGCCACCGGGATCCCCGTCGTGATGACGGTGGATGCCGGCAATATGGTGACAGTGTCACGAAAACTGAAGGAACAGTATCCCGACGCGGCTCACATCATCCTAGGTGAGGATGACTTCACCAAAAGTGATAACAAGGGCCTGAACAAGGCCCAGGAAGCAGCAAAGGCCATCGACGGAACGTACATCATCCCGCAGTTCACTGACGGTGAACGGGCACAGGCCTTTTCCGGTACGGCTTCATTCAGTGATTTTAACGATATTCATGCCTCCCGTGGACTCGATGCCGTTCGCGACCAGTTGGCGCCAGTACTTGATCCTTTACTCCCTCATTGGCGTCAGACCTTCTCAGAGGAAAACACCATGCCAGATACGAACCATCTGCAGGACACCCCAGCAGACAGGCAACCAAACGCGGTGGCCATGACTGATAATAATGTCACTCAAACCGTCACAGACGCCGCACCGATACTGCCTCAGGAACCCATCCCGATACCGGCTGAGGAAAAGCCAGTATCGGAGGTGATTGCATCCCCCCTCTCGGAACCGCAAATCCCGGTGCAACAACTACCAGAGAGCAACACCGTACAGGCAGAAGTCATCTCGCCATTGGCTGAACCCACACCGTCAGCAGGCCAGGAAGTGCCAGAACAGCAAACACCATTACCACAGCAACCAGAGAACGGCACCACACAGGCTGAGATCATTCCACCATTACCGGACCCCGTTCAGCAGCCAGCGCAGCCCCTCCCTGCACCTTCTGACTCTGCCGCACCATCCGGAAACCCGGCTCCTGGAACAAAGTCCGAAAATGGCTTTAATTTCACTTTTGGCCGCCTACCTGGTGATGTCAGCCCCCCGGAATCCTCCGTCACACCAATTAACCTGGATGAGCTGCTGCAGGGGCTGACCAGTCGTCAGGACGGGCAGACCTGGGTGTATGCACTTAATGGCGAGGATGCGTTCCGGGATTACGGCGATCGAATTGTCATGGCCACACCACAGGCCAGTGAGAACGATCGCATGATACTGGCGGCTCTGCTCTCGGCAAAAGCGAACCAGCGCGGTGCCGTGGAAATCACCGGTAGCGATGACTTTATCCAACGCACCCTGACGTTGATTGTCGATCACAACATTGACGTGCATCTGAAAAATCCGCAGCAGCGGGAACAGTTCGGAGCGCTGCTTAAGGCCCGGACTGAGAACGCAACCCAACAGAATGGACTGAATATCGGCACGGCAGACACCGCAGCAGGTCCGGCGCCCACGGCTACGCAACCCGCACCAGGGGAAAAGTCACCCACTCCTGACGCCACTATACCGGCGCAAAGCTCGGGCCCCGTAGTCTCCCCGATGGAGGCACCAGTAAATAGCGGAGCAGCCGTTCATCCGGCAGCACCAGAGCTCAGCATTCCTGAAAGAGAGAGCCTGCGAACCGGTCTCACCGGTAAGCTGCTCGATGCAGGTAAGGCACCGTACCAGTTCGATAAAAACAACACCGACAGTTTTTATCTGCAACTGCGTACCAAAACCGGCAATAAAACCTTCTGGGGTGTCGAACTGGAGCAGGCTCTTAAGGACAGCGGTAAGCAGGCAGGCGATATGGTGAAACTACAGTACCTCGGCAAGAAACCGATCACCATCAACGTCCCGGTCGCCAACGACGACGGAACAGTTACCCGTTATGAACGACTCGAAACGCACCGAAACCACTGGGCAGTCACACCGGCGGCAGACAACCGCCTGCTGGTCGCGGACAAAAACGCCGTTGCGCCGGCCGCGTTGTCCGCCTATGACGGCAACGTCTTCTGGCAGTTGCAGCAGCAGATCGTTCAGTCTGCACAACTGTCCGTCTCGGTACCGAAAGCCATTGGCCACGGTCTGCTGTACACCGGACCTGATGGCAAAGGACATGTCGCACCTGAAACACCGCCGGCAGACGCGCCAGTGCCGGAACACTCAAAAGCCGCAGGCTCGGTGGTGATGCAGGCACTGACCGCTGACGGTGAAATGCTGGCGCATCTGGCCAAAGGACACGGTGACTATCTGCAGGGTGTTGTCCGTCATGAAGGACAACTGCACAACGTGTTGGCCCGGATTTGCACCGGGGATAACGGCCATACCTTCCTTGCCCTGAACGCTGTTCAGGACAACGGCTCACCGCAGCTTATCGGTCACGCCTCTGCAGTGAATTCGTTGAAAAATGGTATCCCCAGCTACGACACGTTTGCCTTCCAGATGAAGGGAGCGGATGCCCCAAAATTTGCCGTTCCTCTAGTTTCCCCGGAAAAGATCCCGCCGGCCTTGCACAGCAAACTGGGCTTCTCTCAGGCATATACACCGCCGAAAGCTGAGGAACCCGTTCAGGCACCTCGTGCGCAGGTTAAACCGGCTCAACCACAACCGATGTGAGGTCATCATGCGTCGTATACTTTGCTCCACCCTCCTATTTCTGGCGTGTCTGCCTGCAGCTGATGCCGCATCATGCCGGGCGGGTACCGCCGCACAGGCTGGCAGTCAAGCCGGCTACAACCGGGCAAAAGAAGCGGCAGAAGCCTGGTCACAACGTCAGAACAACGTGTCTGCGTCACTAGGAGACTGTCTAGGGAATATCTCCACCACCATCACCGCCCCGACCTTCCCAAACCTGGCCGATATAATGAATCAGATTGGCCAGAAAATTTGTAAAGCTGCCCGGGACAAAATTAATGATTATGTCCCATCCACTATCGACCCCTGGGGAGATTTACCGTCGACGGCCGGACTCTCATCTTACGGCGTAAGTGTTCCATCCCCCCGCTCTCAGCCGGTCATGCAGGTGACAGCACCGGTGGCCTCAGGCACCAGTGGCGGAAGTTCCTCTTTCATCTCCCTGAACTGACGGAAACTATCCAGTGAAGAAACAAAATTCAGTCTCCCCACGGGAGGCCTCTTCGGCCACAGCTGAAGAAAACGCTGAGCTTGAAAAACGTATGGGGCCCTTCATGGCAACCCTGCAACTTCAGAAAGAGCGCATGCTCGATGCTGACTTTGCCCGGAGAACGTTGAAAGTTGCCCTTATCGCATCAACAGTCAGCCTGCTTCAGCTACCGCTGACGGCTTGGCTGGGGTGGCAAGTTGCTCACCCCCCCACAAAATACTTCGCCACGTACAAGGGCAGTGTGCTGGCGCAGTATCCGACGTCGGAACCAGCCTACACGGATGATGACATCGTGGATTTCGGAGACAAACTTATCCGAAGCGCTTTCCAGCTTGATTTCAAAAACTACCGCGTCCAGATAAGTCAACAGCAGCAGAAATTCTCAGAAGCCGGATTTTCCAGTTACTACGCGGCACTGACCGGTTCAAATCTGTTCGACAAGGTTGTGAAAGAAAAAATGCTGATGTCAGCAAATATCACCCGTAAGGGCATGATTTATCGCCGTGGCCGGGAGGGTTCAAATGGTCCTTACATGTGGGACGTGCAGTATCCGGTCACCCTGAGCCTGGATGGTCAGACCCGCAGTCTTCCGCCACAGACCTTTATTTTCACCGTCCGCATCCAGCGAACTGACGTCAGCGTAAAACCGGAAGGTATTGAAGCGGCTTCCATTGTCACACGCGACGCCCGTTAACACTCTCAGGTATTCCCATGAATAAACGAACTCTTACAGCAGTAGCTCTGCTGCTTTCGGCCACGTCCGCACTGGCAGCAGAATGGGTGCCGGCACGTTCCGGAACCTCACCCACCACTAATTTGCCTGCAGCGCCGTCACCAACCCCCACTCAGGCACAACCCGCCCCGGAGGGACAACCTGTGGCGGCTACTCCTCCACAGAACGATATTACCGCCCCACTTCGTCAGTACGCGCCACCGGCACCGCCGACAGCAGAACAGGCGTGGGCCATGAGTCAGGTCAATCCGTTAGGCAGCCAGCAGGGGGTAGAAATGCTGGGCGAGGCGATGGATGGCGCCAGCAGGGGACGTGCATGGCAGTCTGCAGATGTGGTACCGCGTATTTCTTCTCTTACCGTCAACCTGTCCCCGGGGGCCTCGCTTCCTGTATTACGGACCACCACCTCCCAGGCCAGTTCCGTGATGTTCACCGATAACACCGGCGCACCATGGCCACTCGCTGCACCACCGTATAACGGGAACTCAGAGGGCTTTGTGGTGAACTACATCCCGGACAGCAGCGTGATGACTGTTCAGGCCCAGCGGCAGTATGACCGGGGCAACATTACCGTGTACCTGAAAGGTCTGCCCGTTCCCGTCATCGTTGACGTGAATAGCGGTGAGGCCTCGGATAAATCAAAGTCCCGTATCGTCGACGGCCGACTGGATCTGCGCATTCCGCAACAGGGCCCTCAGGCGAAGCGCATGCCGTCAGGGCAAGCAAAAATCGGCCTCAACGATGCCACACTGCAGGCGTTCCTCGATGGTGTACCACCCAAAGAAGCCCGTCGTCTGAAAACTCAAGGCACACTGCCTTACACGCAGGTCTGGCAGATGGGCGACGACCTGTATATCCGCACCCGCAGCGAGATCCGTGATGAATTCGAACTTACACAGTCCTCCGGAGATGGAACCTGGCTTTATAAGCTCCCCCTGACCCCGGAAGTGGCGTTCTCAAACGCCGGTAAAACCGTGTATTTGTCCATTTCTCTGGAGTAACTATGTCCGCCGAAAAAGACGTCAGCCGGGACGTGAAAAAAACCGTCATTATTGTCGCCACGGTCATCTTCAGTGTGATCGCCGGCGGCTTTCTTCTGGTCTCCTGGGTGAGTGCTCCCCCACCGGCAGCGTCCCGGATCAACGTGGACAAAGCGGCGGGAGGCTCCGGTAAAACGGCCCCAGAAAGTGCGCAGTACCGGAAAATCCTCCGCGAAAATAATGCGGATGGCGCCCAACAGGCCCAAGCCACAAATGGCAGCTTCATCTCCTCGGTGGAATCCGGCACCGTGAGGCAAGTTCCTCCGATATCACGGGAGCCAGCCCCGCTACCGGACCCGCAGCCCATACAGGTTCAGCAATATGCACCGCCACCGATTTCCAGGGACGCCATCGTTGATCCCGATAAGAAAAAAGCGCTAGAGGCCCTGATTAAGGAGTTGGTCGCCCAGCGCCGCGCACCATCCG
Source organism: Serratia sp. 14-2641 (assembly GCF_001692375.1). Taxonomy (NCBI): domain Bacteria; kingdom Pseudomonadati; phylum Pseudomonadota; class Gammaproteobacteria; order Enterobacterales; family Yersiniaceae; genus Serratia; species Serratia sp. 14-2641. The sequence continues at coordinate 11,182 of NZ_LXKR01000036.1, forward strand.
GACAGTTGGCCAGTGCTGCTGGGGCAACCAGTGCACAGACTGGCGGCAACGCCCTTGGTGGTGCACAGAGCAATCCCTATTCTGGATGGACAGAAAGCCTGACACCAGTGAGTGTCAGGAACGGTTCGTCAGGGCCTCAGCCCGGAAGTACCAACCGCGTAGTTATCCCGATCGGCAGCCGCCCTGGAGCCATGATTGATACGGCCATTGATTCGGATAACACCAGGTCCCAGGTGTTGGCGCACATTCCAGCAGGTCCCTATGCCGGCGCGACGCTCACGGCCAATGGCGTGCAACTCGCCGGCGATGGCGTTTCTATCAATTTCACTAGCATGAGCTGGAACAATGATACCTGGCGTATCAATGCTTGGGCAGCGATGCCGGATACTCTGCAGTCTTCTGTCGCGTCCGAGGTCAGTAATCGATACGCGACACGTATTCTACTGCCCGCGCTGGCCAACGGCCTTGGACTGGGGGGCCAACTGTATGCCAGTGCTAACACTCAGATCATGAGTAACGGGTTCAATACCCTTGAAGGCCGCGTTGGCATGCCTGATGGTAAAGCAGTGGCTGGTACCGTACTCGGTGGCGCTGCGCAACAGGCAGGCCAGGTCATCGCCAGCGATGCCCAAAAACTCCCCGTTAAACAGGTCCTCGTTAATCGCGGCCAGAGTATCGCCGTGATCTTTATGTCTGCGGTGAAAGAGAGTGATAAGGAAACCAACACACCGACGGACAGCGCACCGACAGGTGTACGGCTACAACCTGCTGGCACCTTTACCCCTGCCTCTCATCCCTGAAGAGAAACGCCATGAAAGATGAATATTTTGACTCTGACCTTGAACTGGAGGACTCGGTGCTACCCAAAGTGGGTCCGGCAGAAGACGCCGACACAGAGGGCATGGTTTCGCTTCCACCGGCGGTGGAGGAAACGCCCCGCAAGCGTCAGATTATGGGGTATGACCTGAGTACCTTGCTTATTGCTGGCACCGCGCTAATTGCCCTGACCGTTTATGCCGTGTGGCCAGACTCCCCACCACCACAGGCATTTATTCCCGATAATACCGTTCAGCAGGCACCGCTGAATCATGCAGAGCCGCCTTTCACACCGCCCACGCCTGAAGTGACGGACACGGATCCACCTTCACAGATGGACACGGCTGACACCATGCCGCCAGCAGTAACGGAAAAGGAGACCGATGAAATCCGGCAATACGGCGTCGCCAATCGGGAAGCGATTACGACACTGAACGGGCGCCTGAGCAATGCAGAACGGCGACTGGCATTACTGGAAGATCAGCTTCGATCACAGCAACAGCGAGCCCCCCTCACCAGCACAGCAACTGCAACACGGTCAGCGAAAGCTACCACCACGCCGCACCGGGTAAAACGCACGGATCAAAGCACCGCAGTCGCCCGTTCCACAGGCAGTGTGAAAGGTTGGCGCGTTCACACTCTCTACCCCGGTATGGCCTGGATAACTCATAGCGGCAGCACCTGGTCCGTTCGCCCCGGAGACGTCCTGCAAGGGCTGACTATCCGCAGCATCGATATCCAACGCCGGGTTGTGGTGACAGATAAAGGCAACATCCGACAAGAGGACTAGTAAATGGACGCCATTCAGATCCTGGTTCACGTGGCGGACAACCTGAAGAGCAGCGGGATCCGTCTCATTCTGGCGCTCGGCTTTATGTTTGGTCTCGCCGGTTGTATCGCCACGCTTGTCTCTGTGGCCCGCCAGTCACGCAGTGGCAAACCGGCCAGCGTGATGAAAGCGCTGGTTTCGGTCTGCTTAGGCGGCGCCCTGATTGCCCTGCAGCAAATGATGAACAAAGCCGCACATACCCTGAACTTCGGGGATGTTTCCTTTGATGCCATTGCCTATGCCCCTGACTCCATGGGGCAAGCCAAGCTGGCCATTGATGCCGTTCTCACGCTGCTGCGTGCGGTCGGCGTGTTGTTTTTCTACATGGGTGTGGTTCGCGCCCGGCGTTCCCTGGTTGACGGCCACACCGGCCTGTCAGCCCGGGAAGACGTCTCTACAGGCCTGGTGATGGCCATCACCGGCATTCTCTTGGTCTGTAACCCCGAACTACTTAATGCACTGCAAAAAACACTGGGTCTCACCTGGAATTAATTCAACAACAAAGAGGTAGTAATAATGCGTAATTTCACACTGTTCGTTTCCGTTCGTCTCTGGCTGTCTCTGCATGCAGCGCGTGCTGCTGCTGTCGCTACACTCAGCGCCATTCTAGGGACATTCACCCTGCCAGCTTGGGCTGCAGATGATATGTTCGGCATGCTCGATAGCGTGGCTGACGGTGCGGATAACTCAGGGAAAAGCCTGTTGAAACTGGCTAAGTTTGGCGGTATCGGTCTGGTGCTGGTTGGTGTAGGTCTCTGGGTGGCCAAAAAGAAAAACCCGCAGATCACCTGGGGTTGGATCCTCACCCCGATGGGTGCCGGTTTTATTCTGATCGCCATTGACCAATTCATCAAGAAAGGCCAGACCACCATCAAGCTGAACCCAGTTGACGTAGGTTAATCCATCACCCTCCCCGGTATTTTTGTATCGGGGAGGGCTCCATCAGTAAGAAGGAGTCCGGCCTTGAACACCTGCCTGGAAAACGCCAGCATGATTTATCCGGTAATGCTGGAGCCCTGTCTACCCGACTATGAAACCGATGCGGCTGCCCCGGTCATTCGTCTGGACGAACCGGATAATCTCACCTGCTGTGAACTACTCACCCCTCTGGCCAGCCAGCTCTGGCACTGTGGCATCACCCGCCATGAAGCAGGCTACGACTGTGATGTGATACTACTCCCACTGGAGCCCGTCACAGACCTGCTGAAAAACCAGCCGTCATCATCCTTAACGGAGCAAGTACTGAAGGCCTGCCGACGTTGGAGCAGATTGAAGGTCGAGTTTATTAGGCTGACACTGCCGCGCAGGCAGGAGAATTTCGGCATCGAGCAGCAGGTATGGGGCCATGAATCGGCAGGTTACCCGCCGGCCCTGCGTCGGCAAGCACGGCAACTGACCGGTGACTGCTGTGATTTCTGCCACTACCAGAGCAAGCACAATTCGCTGATATTCCGGGACAACAATCCGGAAAACCAGGCAGAAAACAATCTCGGCGTTGCCTGTGCGGTCTGCGCCTGCAGTCGTCATCTGAATCGACTAGGAGCCAATGATGGAGTCATGGTGTATCTGCCGGAGCTGGCCCCTGCCGATTTGAGTCATCTGCTGAGAGCTGTCGTCATTGCGAGGCAGCAGGGGGATGAACGCCAGAAACAGGGGGCATCTCTTGTGCTTCGCTGGCTGGCCGAACACCGCAAAGAAGCAGAATCATTTTGGGGAACCAGTCATCCTGGCGAATTTGGGCAGGCGCTGATGCAGGCGCCAGTCAGGCTTCGGGAAGATCTGCAGCAACGCCTGCGGCACATTGCGCTCATTCCCAACCCGGACCTGCTTGCCCGGCATATCGGCCCGGCCGCGCTCACCCCGAACACCTGGCTTGCCCTGTTCAATCAGTATCACAGTCTGGCCTGACAGCCCCTCAGAGAGAGAAACATCCATGAAGAACCCGTTAGTGTCCGCAATGAAAGGGGTGGAAGAAGCGCTGGCTTATGCTTCCCGCTATGCACTGGGGCATGACTTTACCCGCTACTGCGATCTGCAGACGGTCATTGGCCTCACTGAGGACGACATAAAGCGCCGCCCTAGAATGGCCTCACCGTATATTTTTGTCACCGAAGAAGGGCATTATGCCAGCGTATTCGAAGTTGAAGGAACTTACTGCCTGTTCAACGAACAACAGGCCATTACCGAGGAAGAACGTCGTGACAAGGCCCTGTTCAGTAACTATGTCCAGCGGCTGCATACGCTGCTGACCAGCGAATTTCAGGACGTTGGCCATAAACTCAGTTTTGTCTTTGAGCGTGATCCAGATAAAGCCGAGGAAGAGCTGCGTAAACTGTTGTCGCACCAGTACCGAGGGCTTAAACGTATGGGCCTCGACCTGTCGGATATCCTTGACGAGCGCATTGAAAAAATGGCGCCCTTTGTAGCCCGTGAGCGCGCTTTCCTGGTGGTATATACCGCGCGTGAAGCGATCTCTTCCTCCGAAATCCGTGATGAAGAAAAGCGGCGTGAAGCCGTGATGAAGTCTGCCCCAGGCGCGCGATACGGGCAGAACCCACTGTTCCACGAACTGGAAGGACTGAAGATCCGTCACGATACCTTCGTCACCACGCTGGAAAGCCAGTTTTGTCAGGGTGACTTCGGAACACGTATTCGCCTGATGGATGCCCGCGAATTCGGGCTGGATCTCCGTGAAGAGGTAGAGCGTGAAAGTACCTCCCCTGACTGGCGCCCTTTCTTGCCTGGTGATGTCACCTGGCCACATGGCGTGCCAAAGGGATATGACCACTCCACGCTCCTGGCACCGCACCTTCGCTACCAACTCTTCAACAGTGAGCCAAAAGTGGAGGGTAACTTCGTACGTCTCGATGGATACTGGCACGCAACCCTGGCGCTGTCTTTGGGGCCACAGCATCCCGAAACCTTCAGCGAGCTGTTCAGTAAAATGAGTCGTCACCTCCCCTGGCGCATCCGGATGGACCTGATGCCAAACGGTCTGAAAATCCTGGGAGGGAAAAAGGTCGTCCTGAGTATGGCCGCACTGCTTCCTCCGCTCCGTCCGGTATATAACTCCGTTCAATGGCTTGAGGAGGCTAGTAAAAGCGATCCGGTCTGTGCCATGACCATCTGCGCCAGCACATGGGGACGGACAAAGGAAACGACCAAACGAAACCGTACGTTGCTACAGAAAGGTCTTCAGTCCTGGGGAGTCTGTGAGGTCACCAGTACATTCGGTGACCCATTGGGTGCCTGGGTGGCCACTCTGGCCGGCGCCAACGCCCTCAGTATTCCGTCGATGATGTTCCCACCGTTATCTGCGGCGCTCGCCCTGCTGCCCCTGCAGCGTCCTAATACGCCCTGGGCGGATGATGCCAGCATCGTGTTTTCCACACCGGACGGCAAAATTTTCCCTGTGAAACTGGCCAGTACGCTGCAGACAAAATTCACCGAAATCGTTGCTGGTGAACCGGGTACCGGTAAATCAGTCGCGCTTGGCGCACTCAGCGAAGCGATCCTGTTTTCCGGCCAGAACAGCCTTCCGTTCTTGTCCTACGTGGACAAGGGGTTTTCCGCACTGGGGGTAATCCGGCTTATCCAGGACGCTCTGCCACCAGAACGTAAACATGAGGCGGTTGGCCTAGTGCTGGAAAATAGCCGTAATCACTGCAAAAACCCTTTCGACGTTCAGTTGGGGATGAAATACCCACTGTCTCCAGAGAAGGAATATCTGGTTAATATCTGCGAAACACTCTGTGTGAATCCGGAATCCGGCATTCCCCCAAACGCCCAGGACTGTCGGCAGATCCTGAGCAAAATCATCGATACCGCATATGAGAACAATGCGGATAAGGACCCCATCCGCTACGCGCCAACACTTGAACCTGACGTTGATGCCGCGCTGGAAAAAACAGGTCTAAATCATAAATTTGATGAGCATTGGTGGAAAAAAGCCACGTGGTATGAGGTCCGGGACATGCTGTTCGCCAAGGGCGAGATAAAAGCGGCCACCCGGGCACATTACCAGGCAATGCCGGAACTGAGCGATCTGCAGGTTTACCTCAATGATGCAGATGTGCGCATGCAGTTCGATTCCATCACCCGCGACGGCAGTGGTGAAACACTTCTGTCCTATATCGGTCGCTGCCTGTCTGATGCCCTAGGTACTTACAAAATGCTGGCCAGCCGGACGGTTTTCGAGCTCAATTCGGATACCCGGGTAATTGCCATTGACCTGAACAACGTTGTCGGCGGAAAAACCCGTTCAGGTCAGGTGAAAACTGGCCTAATGTACCTGTACGCGGGTCAATTGGCAGCCGGTCATTACGAACTCCCACAGTACCGTAATGAGTTGATGGAGCATCTGCCTGAGATGTACCGTCCTTTCCATCACGAACGCCTGACACAGTTGGCGCAGGAGGTAAAAACCAAAATCTATGATGAGCTCCATAATGCGAAAGACATCCCTTTCATCATGAACAAGCTGGTCACTCAGGATCTTGAAAACCGTAAGTTCTTTATCCGCACCGTACTCAGCTCACAGTATTTAAATCACTTCCCGCAAGAGATCCTGAAGTCCGCTAACAGTATGTACCTGATGCAGATCAGCCACGAAGACTTACCGCTTCTGACGGAACACTTTGGCGTGCCCGCGCACACGGCCCAGGCCTTCCGCCATATCGGCTCCGGGGCCTCTCCCGACGGTAGCGGGACCCACTTTCTAGCATGCTTCCGCCTGAAGACTGGCCGGGTGGTACAAATCCTGAAAAACACCCTCGGACCAAAGGAGCTGTGGGCGCTGAACTCCACCCCGAAAGATGCACAACTGCGCGATCAGCTGTATGACCGACTCGACGGGACTACCGCCCGCAGCATTCTGGCAGCGGCCTTCCCAACCGGCAGCGCGGAAAGGCTGATTGATCTTCGCCAGAAAGAAGCAAAAGAAACAGATCACAGCAACGTCATCAACCGTCTGGCCAGCGAACTCATTGCCGAACGCGGCCTGCAAATCTGACCCAGGAATTCCCCATGAGAAAATCTGTCCTTACCGCCTGTATTGGCGGCCTGGTGCTGTCTGCCTTTCAGGCCTCAGCCTATACAGTGAATGTTAACAGCAGTATTCCTATCACTACAGAGGTCGTACCGCAGTTGAGCACGGCCAATGCCACCCTGGGCAGTATTCTCTCGACAGGGCAACAAATTGGCGGGGCTATCAGCTCCGGCAACGACAAGATTGCCGCTATGATCCAGCAGTCCACGGAGAACATGCAGCAATACACCACGTATGCGCAGCAGGCGCAAAATCTGGAGACGGCGCGCCGCAGCTACACGGTACCGGAAACCATCTGCAGTGAATCTGCCTCCGGGCAAGCTTCACAGATAGCCCGCCAGGCAGGTGCCAAACAGGCCAGCCTCTCCAGGGGCGATGGCGTCAGCAACAGCTCCATTAAAAAAGCGTTGTCGTCAAAACCTGATGCCCCGGAAAAGGATCAGTTCACCACGGCAGACATTCACCGAAAATACTGCACACAAGAAGATGCCGATGCTTGGGGGAGCATGTGTAATGGCGTCTCTGATTTGCCAGGGGGCGATAAACAGATCCGCTCTCTGTTGGGCGGCGCCGGCGCTGAAGATAAGGTTCCGGATCTGACATTCACCCAGGAGCAGACGGATGCAGCCATGATGTACCTGAAAAACTCATCACGTCGCAGCGTGGGTCGTGCCCTGAAAAAAGGGGAAGTGAAGACCGACAGTGGCCTTCAATACATTGGCATGATGACCGAACATGACGCCATTCAGAGTGCAGCTGAACAGCCTCAACTGGCCATGGTCGCAGCCAGCCAGCCCAACGAAGCCACTAAAGACGTGCTGGCCGAAACCCTGCAAGCCCCATCCAGTAAAGCATGGTATGACCAGAACGCGTCTGCAGAGGCTAAACGCACCGGCACGATGTCCCTGCGTGAATTCGAATCGTTTGAAGTCAATCGACGATATGCCAATACCGACTATCTGACCGACCTACAGGAGATGGATGGCGACAACCTGATGCGCGAATCCATTCGTGTACAGAGTCTGCAAAATGCCCTGTTGTTGGGTATCAAACAGCAGTTGCAGGAGAATGCCATTCTGTCTGGCCAGCAGTTGAGCCTCAGTAGCGCCCAGTACTATGAACCCCGCCTCGCGCAGAAACTGCAGCAGGCAGCAGCCGGAGCCACCCGCTGATGAAAAAGATCTATAAAGTCACCTGGTATGCCGCCAATGTGTTGCTTCCCCTGTCAGAAACGGCCCGCATCTTGCGGACCATGAAATATTCAGGAAGTAAACTGGCAGAGCAGGCCCGCCGCCTGAAGCAGGAAAAACAGACGGCTTCTAATGAAATACTGTCCTTTGATGAGGCACTTAGAATCAGTGGTATGAGTCACGAGACACTGATACGACGTTATCTCAGCACCAAACGGATCTGGCTGATGCTCTTTGGTGTAGCGGTGATCTTCATCGTGTTACTGCCATTCGCAACGCTGATGGTTGAGGGCCCTGTCTCGGGTACCCTGATAGTCCGAGTCATGAGCATGGCATTCATGCTGGTCGGATTTGCCGGGCTGATGTTTGCACGTGCCTTGAATAGTCAGTACCACCTGTGGCAGTTGCAGGCCCGCTACCTCGGGACATTTGCTGAATGGAAAGCTGCCGGTCACTGGCTACGGGATATTTTCAGCTGGCAACTGCGCTGAGAGGTCGCTTCACCCTTCGATGACTCCCGTCCGGGAGCCGCTTCAGCCGTACTACGGAAAACTCTCCATGAAAAGATACCTTCTTCTGGCGTCAGCCTTTGCGCTGGCCTGCCTGGTGCTGCCGGCATTCGCTGAAAACATCAATTTTGACACGATAAACTCTGCGGCAACCCGTAACACCGACCTGTCCCGTCAACTGCTGATCATGGTCTTCGGTGATGTGGTAAATAACCCGCTGCAGCCCGCGAACGTAAGCTTTATCGGCCAGTTGTATGGTGTGTTCAATGGCATCATTGCTGGACTCGCGTTTATCTGGTTTATGGGGATCACGCTACGGGCAACCGTACTGACTGGGAACCGGGGTAAGGTTTTCGGACGGGGCACCACGATGATGGCACCCGTTTCCTCTCTGGCCGGGTTCATGGCCATGGTTCCAACGCCTTCCGGATGGTCTATCGCCAACCTGGCATTTCTCTGGATGTCTTCCATCATGGGCATTGGCAGTGCCAACCTTCTGGTTGATAAAGCCGCAGACTCCGTGATGGAAGGACAGTCAATGATTATGCAGCCGGTCGCTGGCGAAACTATCTCAGCGGCCCGCGGCATTTTCGATATGTATCTCTGCAAGGCCGCGCTGAACACTGAACAGTCGCAAATGCATCAGAACGGTAGCAGCGGTACTCCCCCCATGTCGGTACAGCGTTCAACTGACAATAGAGAAGTCCGGGTAACGAACGGCAGCGCTATCTGCGGCAGCGCCAGACTCCCGGAGACCACAGACAATACCTCCTGGTTCTCGTTCAGCGTTCCTATCAACTCTGGACCTCTGGAGAATGCACAGAACACCGCGTTCAATACGATTAACAGCACGTTATCGAACAGTGCTGATAACTTTGTTAGCGCCTGGCTCAACTACCAGGATGGTGGGCAGTCCCAACTCCCAGACGTTGAGTCACAAATCCAGCAGGCGGCCAGACAATACGAGGACACCATCAACGCGGCAACCTCTGCAGTCAACAATGAAGGGGCTATCCGGGGAGAATTGGCCACCTATCTCAAGCAGAGCGGCTGGATCTCATTAGGTGCCTGGTATCAGTCGTTTGCCACCGCGAATCAAAAAGTAAATAGTGTTGCTAATCAGAGCCCTATCGTCACGGGACCTTCCAGTGTTGGTGAAGTTGGCGTTGGACGGCTGCAGGAGGAAATTAAGACAGCCCTATTGGCTCAGAAAAAAAACTCAACGTTTACTCCACCGTTGGGTTCAGTAAACATGCCTGGCAACGACAACATTGATGATGGACAATCGGCTAACTCAACGTTGCTGAAAATACTTAATAACTCTTACGGGATAAAGTTTGCAAATTTCATTGTTCATTCAGTTATGGATGGTGAAAACTCCAATAATTCCAGTCAAGTTAACCCGCTTCTAAAAATGAAGTCTATCGGCGATTACACCTTAGGTGCGGCTCAATCGACTTTCGCTGCATTTACCATTGCAAAGGGGCTCGTTGACTGGGGGAATGGAACCGGGGTGGGAAAAATAGTCAATGCTGTATCAGGTGCAGGCTATTTGGCAAAAAGTGTTATTGGCTCTATCGCCCCAATTGTCTACTTCATCCTGCTTATACTACTGAGTATTGGATTTTCCCTTTCAATTTTTCTTCCATTCATACCTTTGATTTACTGGATCACTTCTTGTACGTCATGGCTAGGAAGCGTTCTTATTGGTACGACAGCAGGAACATTGTGGTCGGCAACACATATAGGTACTGAGGAAGACAAAGGTAGCCGCGCTAATTATGGTTATATATTCCTGATTGATGCCGCCATTCGCCCATCATTGATGGTCTTTGGCTTTTTCTTTGCCAGCCTGGTTGTGGTTGCTATCGGGACATTGCTCAATATATTAATTTTGCCCGCAATGGCTAATATTCAAGCAGACTCCATCACCGGACTAACCAGTATTATCGGTATATTGATGATTTACGCTCGAATTTGTACCACGCTAGTCTCTTCAGCGTTCAGTTTACAAGTATACCTGCCAGATTATGTCATCGCGTGGTTGGGCGGACGCGAGGCGGCACAGATGATGAAGGGTGCTGTTGAGTCGGCCCGGAACATGTTTGCTGGATTTGGCAGTAAAGCTGTCCATGCGCCGGGCATTAAACGGATGGATCAAAACAAGCCTGGGGGCAATTCTGACGGCTTCAAATAACCCTGTTGCCCGAGAAAAACCGGGCAATAACCGTACAAAAGACTTGTTAATAGGTTTTAAAGTGGTAAAGTTTAACCTATAAAACGGTTTTTACGGGGAGAGCTACATGCCTAACATCATTCATAGCACCATGACTGCCAGCATCACCGAGCTGAAAACGAATCCAATGGCCACAGTCAACTCTGGAGAGGGGTATCCGGTCGCCATTTTGAACCGCAATCAGCCTGCGTTCTACTGTATCCCTGCGGCACTGTACGAACAGATGCTCGATTATATTGATGATCAGGAGCTGGCAAACCTGGTCAAGGAGCGTTCGGAGCAGACACTGCATGATGTCAATCTGGACCGCTATGTATGACCTACAAAGTAAAGTTCAGAACTGATGCGCTTAAGGAATGGAATAATCTCGACCGTTCCATTCAGCAGCAGTTTGCTAAAAAACTAAAGAAATGTACTGAGAACCCGCACATACCCTCAGCTAAGCTGAGGGGCATGCCGGATTGCTACAAGATTAAACTCCGTGCATCCGGCTTCAGGCTGGTTTATCAGGTCATTAATGATGAGTTAATTATTGCTGTCGTTGCTGTTGGGAAACGTGAACATAGCGAAGTTTACAACCAGGCCAGCAAACGACTCAAATAAAATATCAGGATGATTCATATGACGGTTAAACATGTAGATACATATTCAAAGAAGTGGCCAGTAGCTTTTGTGGGCACGCTTTCAGGGATGTATTTTATATTCGGCCTTCCAATTCACATTGCCCTGGCTGCCTTTATATATGCCTATGCCAAGTTCTATGGCTTCCAGCAGCCTGACATTACACTTAGTATTTTCATTTGGGTTTCTTTAGCCTTAACTGCCATTCTTATACTGACAACAATTTCTAGACAGAAAAAAAACATCAAGGCGTTTACCTCTTACTTTAGTGAAAAAAATTTCAACGAGGCAACTCCGTCCAACACAGCTAAAAGTTGGACCGGTTTAAGTTATCTGGCTCTCGATACTAAAAATGGAACGATACTGTATATTAATCACCCAGACACCACCATCTTTAACTTTTTCGTGCCTAAAGATGTTCGTGTTATGGGATTTGGCATGCACGACTGGAAGTCAATTGAGGTGGAAGGCAAAACGCTCACGATCTACACAGGCAAACCTGAGCTTCCATCTATTAGCATCTCGACCGGTAAAGCAAACGAGTTGTATGAGAAAATCAACGCCATGCGCAACCAGGACTGGACTTATGAGAACAACGTTCCCGGTTATGTAGAGCACCAGGCTAAACGCATTGCCGATGAACATGGTCTTAACTTGATCCTACCTCCCAACTAATTTCATCCTGCAGTAACTCAACCTTATGACGTCGGGGCACCCTTTTCAGGGTGCCTCTTCTTTTGCTTCTGCAAAATACCAAAGGCTTCCCATGGCGCAACCCATTCGCAACGATGTCCATTCAGGCAATGACTGGACAATGGCTGCTATCGGCCTGATTGTCACGCTGATCATCGCAGCCCTTTTCTTTCGGCAAATAACCATTGAATACATCACAACCCTGCTCTACTGGATGTGGAGTCTGGCAGACTTTCCCCGATTCCATGCTGATGCCACCTGGCGTATAAATCTGCTGGCCACCACTCACAATAACGCGGAGACGGTCACCTGGTCTGAATTCTTTGCTGTGATGGACGTCACCGCCGGCATACTGCTGGTCGTCCTGATCCCATTGGCCATCGTCGGCATCATTGCCGTTCGGCGCCACCAGGCCAGCCGGACCCGTCGCGATATCTCCATCCATTCACTACCGCGCATCATGTCGAGTTTTTCTCCAGCGATTATTCCAGCCCTGACCTATGGCGATAAAAAAAACCAGTTGCTGAACGTCGATCCCGAGGAGCATCGCAGCGCCCAGTCACCGGACGAATTCGCCATCGAGCATAAGCTGGTTGTAAACAACCGGCTCCGCCGCGACCTGGCAGAGGCACTCTTTACCGCTCAACTAGGCACTCCATTCGCTGATGCGGATAACGCCTTTGAGCAGTTTAATGACCATGAGCGCGCCATGTTCACCATCTTTGGCCTACAGCATTTCCTTGATAAACGGTCTGAGGCTGAGCAGTTGCTTGACGTGCTGAACCGTTCAACGCTCAAGTCAGACCGCAGGTATCGCAATAAAATTGGCTACCCCAACCTCTCTCTGGCAAATCCAGCTTTCCGGAAAGTCATCGCATCACCGGCCGCGCAGACCTGGATCAAACAGTATCGCTATGCCCGGACAGCCATTGCCGCGCTGCATGATAACGACCTTCATCTTCCCATCAGGCGCTACCGCTGGCTGAAAGGTCTGGACAGAACACTCTGGTATGCCTTGGCGTCAACCGGTCGCCCCTGGCCGTTCGTTGAGGGCGCCGCCGTGGTCAGTCATTCCCACTGGGAGAAGCTGGCTGCACGCTATCGGGTACGACTGAGTAAACCCATTTTGACGCTAGCCCTAGACGGGCTGGAACACGACCTGAGAAATATTGGCGCCGTCGTTGATGACACCCCGACGGCAGCTCGACCTTCTCTCGATGAACTAGAGGACGATGATGACGCTGAAGACAGTGGTGAGTCTTCACCACCGACCCCGGCAGTTGAACAACATGTCCACCGCCACGTAAATTCCTTACGCCCCAAAATGAGATAATCCCATGTCAGAACATAAAGCTTGCGACACCTCTATTGAAATTAACGGCCAACACCTGCAGGTGCGACTTAATGGTCACAGCCTGTTTAGCCTGTATCGTCCTTCACCCGATCGCTATCTGCTGACATTGGAGCAAGATAATGGGCAGTACACCATCTGGATGCGCCAGCCCTGTAACGTATTTGCCAGATTGTTTTCAACCGATGACCCTGAGCTGGCCAACAACATCATGAACATCACGGCTGACGCGCTACAGCGCATGGCCATGAATGAAATCCAGCCCCCCCCCCTGCGTCGTCGTGGCGTTGTCCGACTGAAATACGCCGGCGCGATATTTGCCGTGGCGATATTTGCCGTAGCGTGGGCTTCATGGCTCAGCACGCTCCCTCACCCGCCAGAACTGACCCCGCAAGCGGCTGCCGAATTGTCTTCCATGATCAAATCAGCAACAAATACACGACAGCTGCCTCCGCTACTAACTCCGGCCCCGATCGAAGCGCCAGTTAATCCCTCCACTGCAGAGATAACACCACCGACACAACGCAGCACACTTTCGCCAGAAGATGCGGCTGAGGCCCGCAGGATGTTAGCAACCCGTCTGAAAAATGGTGCCTCCAGAAAGGAATTTACCGTTAGCCTTTCTTCTGGTCATCCGCGATCCCTGTTCGTCTTCGCGGATCCTGAGTGCGAGAACTGCCGCATTTTCGAACCTACCGTTCAGGCTCTGTCAGAACAGTACAACGTTGAAATTTTCCCGGTCACGCTGATTGGTAAAGCACGAACCGCAGAACGTGTCGTGCCGCTGTTGTGCTCGCCAGCGGAAAAGCGTGCCGGCATGTGGCGCGACCTGTTTGACGTTGGCGCCGGCATGCTGAACCCGGCTAAGAAAGCAAAATCTGAACCTTCAGCCTGCGAAGCTGGCCAGAACGCCCTGGCCCGTAACGACCTGGCGTTTGAACTTTACAAACTCCCGGGCACACCGACGGTTATCAGCGATGACGGCCGTCTGATCCCGTTGCAGGCCATGACCAGCGATACCGCTCTGCAGGTGTTCCTGAACAGCGCACAATGAGGAGATATCGATGGATTTAAAAGGACGCCATGGGCCGGTTGAAAGCCAGCTGATAAGCCGTCAGGTACAGGGGCGGCTGACAGAGCGATTCATGCTCGCCCCGTTTACAGTTCAGTTGGTACTGGTGATATCTCTGATTGCTGGCGTGCAATGGCAGGCGACCCTGCTGATCTCCCTGCCCGTCAGCATTGCCATGCTGGTTGCCTTTAGTGATCAACGTTTTCGCCTACCGCTCCGGATACCAATGGATGTGGGAGGCCTGGACCTGTCGACCGATCGCGAACTCAGTTGGAATATCCCGCTGCTAAATCTCAACTTGCCAAAAATTGTGCGCAGTAAAGCAGAAGGTATTTTGTGCCTTGGTACGGGTCGTTGGAGTCACAGAGGCAAAGAATTATGGCTTTCTAAATCTGATAGCCTGCGTCATATGCAGATTATGGCAACCACCGGAGGGGGCAAGACGGAAACGTTGTATTCTCTGTACCTGAATACACTGTGCTGGGCTCGTGGTTGCTGTATCTCGGATGGTAAGGCACAGATTGACCTGGCGGTTGCCACCTGGTCGATGGCCAGACGCTTTGGCCAAGAAGACGACTGGCATGTTCTGAACTTTATCACTGGTAATGATGACCGTTTCAAAAGACTGATGATCGGGGATAAATCCCGCCCCCAGTCAAACAGCACCAACCCGTTCGCCTATGGTAGCCCGACATTTATCATCCAACTGATGGAGTCATTACTGCCGGCGGGGAACGGCAGCGATGAGGGATGGAAAGATAAAGCTCGCGCCATGATGAATGCCCTGATCTACGCGTTATGTTACAAGCGCTCGCGGGATAACATCATGCTGACCCAAGCTGTTATCCAGTCATACCTCCCCCTGGTGAAATTTGTGGGTCTGTATCGTGAAGCTCTGGAAGAAGGCTGGCACGAAGAAGGCTTCAAGCCAATGGAGAACTATCTTGCCAACCTCGCCGGCTTTGATATGAAGCTCATCAACCGACCAGGAGAATGGTCTCAGGGGGCTCTTGACCAGCACGGGTACCTTATCCAGCAGTTCACTCGCATGCTGAGTATGTTTAACGACACCTACGGCCATATTTTCCCCAAAAACGGAGGCGATATCGATATGCAGGATATCCTGCACAATGACCGTACCCTGGTTGTCCTGATACCCGCACTCGAGCTCTCCGATAACGAAGCCGCCACCCTCGGTAAGCTCTACATCTCTGACATCAGGATGAACATCGCCAAAGACTTGGGTAACAAAATTGAAGGCTCCCCAGAGCACACGCTAACAGTGAAGAAATTCGCCAGTAAGTTTCCATTTCTGCTTTTGTGCGACGAGGTGGGCTACTACTTTGCTCCTGGGATGGATAAGTTGGCAGCGCAATTACGTTCCCTGGCGTTCATGCTTATCATTCTTGGCCAGGACATTCAGGCCATGATGAATCGCAGCAAAGAAGTCCACTCAGTCAACGCTAACCTGGGCACCAAACAGTTCATGAAAACAGAGGATACGGAAGATACCCTGAAGATGATACGTGCCGTGGGCGGTACAGGTCAGTACGCCGAGCAAAGAACCATGGACCGTACCGGAATGGGCAACTACCAGGAGGTTGACCGCGTGGAATTCCGCGACAGGGACAATATCCAGCTGTCCGAGCTCAAGGCACTGAAATCTGGTGAAGGCATCATCGTATTCGAAGACCAGCAGGTGCGCAGCAACTCCATTTACATCCCGGATGACGAGAAAATATCAAAGCTGGAGATAAAAATTAACCGGTACGTCCCTATTCGACGTCCAGACTTCAGAGATCTGTGTCGTGAAGTACCCGCTGCGGCGCGTCGTCGCCCGGTATCCCAGGAACGCGCGAACAATATACTGGATATCTGCAGGACTAGAGCACCAGATGAATGGTCCGGCCGCCTGAATGCCCGTATTGCAGACAAAGCCCTCCTGGCGTTGACCACCATCGCCGCCGATCTCGATAACCGCAATGACGTTACTTACACCCCGGAAGAACGCGGCGCTCTGCTGTTTGAAACGGCCATCAGCGCCTTGGAAAAAACCCAGGGACGTTACCAGTGGCTGAAAGAGAGGGAAAACATTCGCATATCGAAAAAAAGGATAGATGAAGCACACAAAAATAGCGCTGGCTCTGACACTTCACCAGTTGCAGAACAACCTGCACAATCGGTGATACCGACACCCCTCCCCATACAGAACGAGATCCCCCCGTACACGGAGAACCAAAATCATGATGACTGGTATCAGAACTTTACTTCCGACGCTTTTGTTGACGATTTTACTAACACCCCTGACCACCATAGCTTCTAAAGCACAAATCACTACGGGATTTTCCCCTGGGGGAAGTGCCGTGACTAACGTGTTGAGAGCCATCAATAGTGCACGTGAAACTATCGACGTGGCAGCATACAGCTTTACCAGCAAAGAAGTGGCCATGGCATTAAACGACGCAAGTCTGCGGGGGATCAAAGTGCGGGTAGTGGCAGACGCCAAAGATAACGGGGGACGCTATTCTGCCGTAACTTGGCTACAACATAAGGGCATTCCGGTAAGACTAAACGACAGGTACGCGATTCAGCACAATAAATTTCTGGTCGTTGACGGTGTGACGACTCAGACGGGATCGTTCAACTACACATCCAGCGCAGTGAAGCGCAACGCAGAAAATACAATCGTTATCCGGAATGAACCAACCACAGCCGGCGCTTACCAACAGGAGTTCAACCGTCTATGGCAGGAGGGAAGCTGAGTAACTAACAACCCCCTTATGGGGCAATTCTTTCATCCCAGGAGTAGGTTGTTGGCCCATCTTCTCCTGATTTGGCCTGTGCTACAAAGGCCGGATAATCATCCCCGAGAAGACTCCTGCACATTTGATCAATAACCCATGCTTTATGGTGAGCTTCGTCGGTTCCACCGTATTGCATGGCAATCTCCAACGCATGTCTATGCCGGTGAATTAACTCATCATTGCCCATGAGTAATTCCTTTATAGAGTGAAGATGCTGCTTTAACTAGGTTTATAACCTCCTCCTGGTTGTAGCTTCTCCGACTGCGAAGTATTAGCATTGTTCTGCTGTTTCTCCTCATCATAGCCAGCCTGCTGGCGCTGTAGTGGATGTGTTAACGGTACAGTTTTTCCTGATGATGCATTGAAATGTGGGATATACCGAATAGCACCCTGCACAAATTCTTTCTCCCCCCTGACCTCAACTTTCTCTCCGCTCTTCTGCCCGGTGATGTGCAACGCCATTGCCAGATTTTTACCCTTCTCTGTCGGTACATCGGCAACCTCGATAAACAACCCTCGATCAAGCAATACAGGTTTACCCGCCGAAGAATACACAACGGCACCGTCACGGTTAACGTGCGTATCATAGCCACGGATCTGCGACGGTTTAATATCGTCTGCAACAGCATGAAGAATAACGTTGTCTGAGATAGCGGCAGTACGGTTCTTACGTTTCTCACGGTACGCCCATCCGCGCAGCTGAGAGATAGCAGCAGCGTCATGTTGCGTAGCCTGAACCTCCACCCATGCACGATAGGATAGTGGACGGGAATCCGGACGCTCTTTCAGTGCCGTCCTCTCATCGCGGATCTGCAAACGCAGCGCCGCCATATCCTTCATCTTATCCACTTCCAGTGCACGGAACATCAGCTTACGCAGTAGTAGGTCAGGCATATTCAGGCGAACGTTATTTTTACGGATGCGGTAGCTTGCCGACACTTCACGGAAACGGGTACGCACGTCGTCAGCTGATATCACAGGCCGAACAAAACTGGTTTTGTATGCTTTGTAACGGGCAATCAGATCCTCTCGGGATATAGCCCGCTCAACGCGACGTTCCGACCTTGCCCCTTTATCGCGGCGGTGAAGCAGGATGTCATACTGAGAGTTAACATTTACCGCACTCTGCAACACGTCTTTACCGTCACGATCCACTTCGCGGATTACCGCAGCCGACGTGAATGCCCCGATAAGTTCCTGCTGGCAGTCTAGCGTCAGTTCCGGGTGCAGCCGGCTAGCCTTTACCGGTCGCTGAGTATCATCACCTAAATCATAAATCGCCAACCCCTTGCCTTTCTGTCGCAGCTCAATACCGGCAGAAATCAGCACGTTATGCACGTCATCCCAGGAGTACTCTGCCTGCAGAAATAGCGAGTCAAGTTTCTCCCTGCAGTTATCCACGGCATAAGAGAACAGGCTCTCTTTATCACTAAAATGCTCCAGTTGGCGCGCAGCTGCAGGTGCAGACTTATAAAAGTTTCGCTGACGAACGATCGCCCCGGAGTCGTTAACCACGTAAGGACCGTTGTCATGCTTCCAGCCATACTTCAGTTCCATCTCACGGCAGCATCGGTCCAGGGTGAAGTGGTCGTTGTACAGTGACGCGGCTTTGTAACTCACCGGATTAACGCGGTTGACGGTCATATGACAGTGAAGATTATCGGTGTCGTCATGGATGGCAAAAACATACTGATGCCCTTCCATTCCAAGACGGTTAAGGCAATGCCTTGCGGATTCAAAAATCTGGTCAGGCGTCGGTCGTTCGGTCTCAGGCCACGACAGGATGACGTGATAGACAGGGTCATTACAGCGGGTATTTTGCACGCCAACCATGTCCATTTCCGTGGAGGCTGTAGCTAGGGAAAAACAGTTGGTCTCGCAGATGACATTATCGCAACGCACCTGCTGGCGCCCGTCCGGGAACGTTGCGATAACATCCTGAGAATCCGGTAGCGCATTACGTGTCGCATACCCGACCAAGTCATTGAAAATTTTATCTTCCGAACGTGACTTGCGAACAAAGGGTCGTTCCGGCGACAGTGTTTCGCTCATCTCAACATCATCGCGCAGAATGGTGTAGGAGACGAGTTGCACGAAGCTGGATTTACCATCACGACGCCTTTCGGCCACGACTGCGAGCATCTTAATCCTCTGTGTTGTTCAGGCTCTCGGCCCGAAATTTCATTAACGTTTTCTGAAGTGAGGCCAGCGTATCAGCAAACTGCTTGCTGAGTTCTGGTGTCATCACTCCCAATTTTTGCATCTCGGTGTAGAGGTGCTTTTGCAGGCCCCCCAACTTCAGAATCTCATTCATCTGCCTGGTGTCACCTTTGGCCACAATGCGACGACCAAGGGCTGAACGCCGGAGAAATTCTCCTATCGAGAGACCTGCAGCTTTCGCACTGGCCTGGATTTGTTCCTTCTCTTCCGGATAGCACCGCACGCTGCCCAAGAGCGCCGTTCTCTGGCGTTTTTCACTCTTACTCATCTTCAATCCTTCACGCCAGTTGAGGCGATAACCGTAATCCGGGTGTCGGGACAGAGTCCTGACCAGGTCGTTTTGTGGGGCCGACTGCGTGCAGGCGGTGCTACAAAACATACCCTGTCCCACGTTTAGCGTCATATTCCGATTCTTTGTCTGAAGTATATTTTATTTCGGCTTCGCCGTCACTGGCTTACACCAGAAATGCCGGGTTCTGGCACTGAGTTATTTCGGGAGGTATACTCGTAGCCTAGAATTGAGCACATAAACACAGGAAATTGAAGAATGGCTGAGAAGAAATGGTATAGCGTCGAGGATGTTGAGCTAGCTAAGTCGTCACTGGATGATCTGCCGGATTTGACACCAACACGTCTCACAAAAACAGATGTACTGGAGCAATTAAAGGAAAAAATTATTGAGCTGGCGAATAACAAAGGTTACAGCGTGGAAGATATTCGAAGTGCGCTCGAATCTGCCGGGATACCAACCAGCGTGAAGGCCATCAGGGATATTCTTAATACCCGAAAAAAATCGCCACCACGTACGGTTAAAAGTAAAAAAACGGCAGGCACGGTTGATAGCAGTAACAAGAAACCTGAACCAGAATCGAATCCGACGAGCTAATCAGGTGAGCCACTCAGGGGCGGACGGGAGAAAGAGAAAAGTCACGTCAGTGGCGTTTCTCTTTCGGTCGGGCGGGGGATAGTTTCGTACAGGTTCAATACCTGTATGAAACGACAAGGCTGTAAAGGTGGCGGAGGTTTTCCCCCGTCGGATACACATCAGGATTTAATTTTCTTCATTTTTTCCGCCATTTCCCACAGCGCACGGTTCAGTTTGATATCCCCGTCAATGCCCGTGACCGCACGGGTACGCTGTAATCTTCCTTTCGCCGATGACGCCCACAGCCCGCCCTTAACCATATTTTCCTGAACGCGCTGATAGGTAGTCCACAGGTCGCCGGGCTTATCCGCCTCGCGGCGAGCACGTAACACATCTTCTGGCTCCAGTGGGATATGTTTTCCCTCCCCTTTTTCGTCATATTTCCAGCTGAGGGCTGTCTCCGCAAAGATACGTTGTTCATCTCTGTTAAGCGGGATATTTTTCATCTCTTCACTCGATTCGGTGATACCGTCGAATATTGCCAGCACCTCATATGCGCCCTCGATAACCTGACTCACAACGTCGCCTTTGTGCGGAACGCGAATTTCACCGAACGTCTGCCCACACACCATGCCATTCGCACAGACGAAGCGGAAAAGCCCTGGGATCATCTGGTAGCTGCTACTCCCGTCATGGCTGTTGAGCAAAATAATTTCCGGCACTTCCTGCCCGCCAATCTGCCCTTCACGGCGCAGACGAAGCATGTGTTTGGTGTGCTCGCGTTTTCCCACATCGCGTGTGCGAGTCTGGCAGGCAAAAAAGGGCTGAAAACCTTCCGTGCGCAGATTGTCCAGCAGGGTGATGGTCGGAATGTACGTGTAGCGCTCACTGCGGGACGCGTGTTTGTCTTCTGAAAACACACTCGGGACATAGCGCATTAACTCGTCATTAGTCAGAGCGCGCTCTTTGCGGATAACATTGGCAGAACGGAAAGCAGAGGATAAACGGGCCATGGTAATTCTCCTGAATGGTTTAAATAATGACTGTCTTCTGGCGTTCTCCTTTCGAAGGTGAGTCACCGTCGCGGGAGGGCGTTGCCGTGATGAAATGACCGGCCCGGACCATCAGGGATTCATGCAAGGGGGCTGCCGGAGGCCGCAGCGCAAAAAACTGACCGAAGAGAAGGCGTGCGAACGGGTGATGGCAGCAGGCGCAGCCTTTACCCTTGCCTGAATCACGGTCCGTGCCAGTGTCTTTCACGGCAAGGGCAACCCGTGACCACGCAGGGAACAGAAAGGGAAACGCCGGAGGGAAGTGGCGGGCAACGCCCGTTTCCTTTGAGGGGCCGCCACGCGGACCCGGTCGGGGCGGCGCTGGCGCAAGCCAGCTGCGAGCCCCGAGTGCTGAGTACGCGGAAAAGTATGCTGATCGGGAAGCGCATTGCCCCGGAGTCCGGGGAAAAATGATTACCAGTCGAATGTCGCTAGACCGTCCAGTTCATCTCCCACAGCAGAAAAATGGATCATGCTGATATTGCCCTGCTTTATGCCCTGCCAGATAACCCAGCGCGCAGCACCTGACAGCCCTTTTTGTTTCAGCTTCAGGAGGGGGGATCTGACAGCATCAAGGCGGATCATGAATCCGACGCCTGTGTCATGGATCCATTCCCGGGTAGACGTGTCGCAAGTCAGGTCACCCAGCAGATGGATGTCAGCAAGCGTAATATGGGAGGTAGAGCATTCAAGAACAGGGCGCATCACTCTCGCGCCCAGCGTAAGCGTTTTTCCCCATCCCAGCGACTCAACAACATCATTCCAGGCCCACTCTTCGTTTTCCGGAGCGGGCAGGGTCAGAAGCTTAAACGGAACACCCAACGTCTCCGCCAGGTGTTCTCCAACACCGCAGACGGGATCATCTCTTTCAGCAAAATCGGCACACGCCAGGTAATTTCCGTGCAGGTAAAGCGCCTCATCGCAGTTTTCAAGCTGAATAACCGTGACGCCATAAGGCGCGCCCTCTGTAATTTTTTTCATTGTGTACTCCGTCGCAGCAGGCGTTCGTTTCCGGGAGTCAGCGGCTCGATGCCGGTGACTCCCGGACGGGTCAGAAAATGCCGCCCCGGAGGACGGCACAGGTATCAGGCATACGCCCGCTTAATCTCCAGTGAGCGCAGCAACTGCCCCCACTCCACCACGTTCAGTGCCGGGATGCGCACAGGCTTGCGCTTGCGCTGACAGCGGGCGATATGACGCCCCAGCGCCTTCACGCGTGGCGAGATGCTCTCTTCTGCGACGGTGTCACGCTGTACGCGATGGTGCTTTCTCACCTCCGCGCTTTCGCGCTGCTTTACAAAATAGCCCTGACATGCAAGGATAAAGTCGTCTTTCATGATGTAACTCCATCTGAGACTTGTAGTGTCCGGTCTGCTCGAACAGACCGGGATGAATAAGCAGAGCGCCCGCTCTGCTTTTTTATTGCCGCTTATGCGGCAATTCCGGCGGCGTCGATAAACGCCCTGATCTTCCCGATAATTTCCTCATGCGTGAGCGTCACTTCGTTACGCATCGTGAAAAAGCGCGTGCGGTATTGGGCGAAAATGTCCGTGATGTTGCCGCTGTACATTTCGCTCAGCTTGAACGTCTGGCTCTCTGGAGTACCCTGCCAGTCCAGAGGCGGCAGAACTTCCAGCATGTCAGTGAATTTTTCTTCGCTGATTTCAGACACTGGCCGATAATTGGCCGCCGCAAAACGTGCTTTCGCCTCCCCCACTGTCACCAGTTCCCAGCGATCGCCATTGGCGTTCAGCTCTTCCAGCGTCTTCGACGTAACACAGGCAGTGGTACGCCACGCACCTTCCACAAAGTGCGCTTTGCACCAGCCGTTAAATGCACTTGATTTACTCCAGAACGCCATTGCAGTCATCGCGAATCTCCTCATCTGTTGTGCCCTTCGGCTTCTTTCTGGTGTCCCCTTTTTTTCCGTTTCCGGAAGGCGGGGAGCACGTTGCTGTGACACATGACCGCCCTGTTCCAGCAGGGTCGGAAACAAGGGGGATGACAAAGCCGCTGCGCAAGCGACTGACCAACGGGAGGGAGTGCGAACGGGTGCAGGCATCAGGCTTCAGCCGGCCCCTTGTTTACGGACCGGAACGGGGCAGCGTCAGTCACAGCAAAAGTGAACACCGCTGACAACGGGGCCAAAGTGGGCGCCAGAGAAGCCGGTTTACCGGCTTTCCTTAGCGGCCGTCAGAGACGGCCAGTTAAAGTGGCGCTGCCGGAACGGCAGCTGCTCACGCCGCCCTTCAGGCATCGCTTGCTATCCCAACGGGACGGAGACAGGCCCCGTACTGGCTCCGCGTAGCCTGGTGGCCACGGGGACACCCGGCGAAGTGCAGGCGACGACCCGGGTCACCGGGAAGCCGAAGGGGCCCAGACGGGTTTGAATTTCTTTGATTGTGGCGCTTTTATGCCCCGAAATTCGGTTAAAAATAGAATTTAAATAAGTGCATTTTCTGCATTATGCACCTGACAGATTTAACCCCGGAATTGGAAATATTTACCGCCCTGAATCGCATGATTTCAGGACATCCGGAACCGGGCCGGAGCGCCGCAGGCGCCGGGCTTCGGTCCCTGCAGGCTTCAGCCTGCAGAAGAGTTTTCCCGCCCGCCGAAGTCGGTTGTCCACAGTGCAGGTCAGTAAGGTACCGGACAGCCTGTGGATAACATGCTCAGGAGCGCACGGTTCGCGACACGCCCCTGAGAGGTTGCTATTTAACCACCATAGTGCGCTACATTACCCAGCAGCCAGTCCGGGCCGATAACATCACTCCATCCGTGCTCATCCTCGTCGTCATACTCCAGACTGTCATCAACACAATCAACGAGACGACCTTCTTCATAGCGCCGGTACAGCATGCTGGCAAGCCGGGGCTCTGACATCCCCTCTGGTAACGGCCAGGAGATCCCGGAGGCCTCAAGGCGTTTGAGCATTTTCTGGATGGCACCCGTGCTGACATCGGCGCACTGGCTTATCTGACGGAATGACAGGCCGACCTCAAAACGCAGCCTTAAAATTTCATGGATTTTACGCATTGCGATTCTCTTGTTTGGCATATATCACCCCATGGAATGAAAGGGATAGATATAGCAGCAAAAATCAATGCGTTAAGAATGATTCTGGAAACGTGAACAGCAATTCCGGTCAGGTGAACACCGATTCTGGCAAAATGAACAGTGATTCTGATCATGGTGCAAAATCGTGGTATTTTCCGTCGGAATACGCGTTCACGCGAAACCAGAAACTGCGTTCACGTTCCGCCAGAATGAGTGTTCACGATCGGCCAGAATATGCATCCCCGTATGTGATCCATTCATAATCAGGAATAACCGGCTTCATTCTGGCTGCATATTCTGGCAACCGGCAGATTTCTCGGCAAATTCAGGCGGTGTCATCCAGCCCAGGGCAGAATGGGGACGGCTCTGGTTATAGTGTATGCGCCAGCCCTCGATTTTGCACCGTGCATCCTCCACAGACATGAACCAGTTCTCGTTCAAACATTCCTGCCGCAATCTGCCATTAAAGGACTCCACCGTAGCGTTGTCCGTCGGTGTTCCCGGGCGTGAGAAGTCGATCCTGATCCCTCTTTCATACACCCACTTGTCCAGCATTTTCCCTGCAAATTCAGAACCATTATCGGTTTTCAGCAACTGCGGTAAAGGACGCCTGAGCGCTATGCTGTTCAGCATCTCTGCCACTTCTGTCGAACGCAGATTCTGTCCCACACAGATCACCAGGCATTCGCGGGTGTAAAGGTCGATAACCGTCAACAGGCGCAGTCGTCGCCCGTCAAACAACGCATCAGAAACAAAATCCATGCCCCAGACGTGGTTTGGATATAAGCCCTGAGGCTGCGGCTGCCGCCGCTGGGCAGATTTATTGCGACGTGGTCGTTTGAGGCGTAGCGACAGCCCTTGCTCACAGTAGAGGCGGTAGATCCGTTTGTGATTGTCGCGCCAGCCCTCACGCCGTAGCATCACGTGTACCCGGCGATATCCGTAGTGAATTCGCGTTTCGGTGATCTCACGAATACGCAGGCGCAGTGCGCTGTCATCGGCAGCAACAGAACGATATCTAAACGAGCTGCGGCTGAGCCGTAGCGCAAAACAGATTTGTCTTTCGCTGGCACCATATCGGGCCTGTAAATCCCTGACCCATTCGCGCAGGCGTGCCAGCGTCAGTTCTTTTTTGCCAGCACATCCTGCAGCATCGCCTTGTCGAGGCTCAGATCAGCAACCAGCCTCTTCAGCCTGAGATTTTCTTCTTCGAGCTGCCGCATGTGCTTCAGCTCTGAAGGGGAAATCCCGCCGTATTTTTTACGCCACGTGTAAAAGGTGGCATCAGAGATACCCAGTTTACGGCAGACTTCAGGCACCGATGTACCCAGCTCGGCCTGTTTCAGGGCAAAGACAATCTGTTCTTCGGTGAATCGTGACTTTTTCATCGGCACAACCTCCACTCAGGGGAGTGTTTATCATGCCGGAATTCTGTTTCTGAATGGAGCAGGATTTTGGGGTAGGGTCAATATAGCGTGCTTCAGCTCGAACTATGCCCTTTACGGCGACATAAGCTCACGCGTCATGGCCACGCTTGAAGCCCTGGCTCCCCAGCTGACTATTTACTCGAACGATGAAGCGTTTTTGGATGTGACCGGCATCGATACCGGCGAGCCTTTACTCGATTTTGGCCGTCGCGTACGTGCAACAGTGGCACAGCAAACCGGGCTGACATGCGGAATTGGCATAGCGCAAACGCTCACGCTAGCCAAGCTGGCCAACCATGCTGCAAAGACATGGCCACAACGAATTAGCAGTAAAGTTAGGAAGAAAGAAAAGAAGAGGAAGAAGAGCGGCATGTGTAAGAACGGCGCCGCAAGCGCCGTCCTCACCCTGCTTTTGCCGCCAGGTGTTGACCGCCCAGGGCAAGGCATGACACTGAGGCCCGGAGAGTCCGAGCCTCGTCGTCAATCAGAACGAAATGGTCACATGCTCAATGCCGCAGGCTTTCGCATAGCGGGCAATGGTTTCAACACTCGATTTCGTCACGTTGTTTTCCATTCGGCTGACGGTCGAGGCATTAACGCCCATGGCATTGGCAACTTGAGCGCTGGTAAGTCCTGCCACATTGCGCCACTCGGCCAACGTCGCCTGTAAACGCTCTTTGCGAATTTCATCCTCCATGGCTGCCTTGTACTCACTGTTTTCCATCATTTCGGCCTGAACCTGAGCATGAGTTTTATACTTTGTCATTTATCATCTCCTCGAGTCGCTGCATTGCCAGATCAATTTCACTTTTTGGGGTTTTTGGTGTCTTTTTAATAAAGATCCTGAGCATAAAAATGCGCTCCCCTTTCTGATATACCCATATCCCGCGAGAGATATCTTTTCCCATCGAGCGGATCTCATAGAGACCATTACCCAGTGGCTTGGTATCCGGCTCTCGCAGTTGCCGGGGATCACTCTCCAGCTTGCCGATGATCCGGGACAGTTTCGCGGCAACGACCGGGGGTAGCTCCTTCAATTCCTTTTCCGCTTCGTAGTGATAGATTACCGTGAACATCATTCCATCCCTGTGCCTTAACCATTATTGCATTATAATGCAATTTGCATTGTAATGCAATTTCTATGACCTTTGCCTCATGTTAATTCAGCGGCGGGATCCCACCGCTGAACCACGATTAGGCCAAACCGTTATAGGTCACACGGTAATCGAGATACTTAGTTCCACGCATGATTTCTTCCACTTGCACAACGTTATGCGCCACATTATTGATAATCATGATCTGCTCGATTGCGGCGTGCAGATGGCTACGCTCTATCCTTTCGGGCACTACAGCCAGTGATGTATCGGGAACGTTGACGGGCATCCACAAATTGTTATCAGCACCCGATAAAGGGGGATCGCAGAAGTGGATAGATGGCGTTCCTTTGAGCACGGTTAGAATGACAGTAAGGGTTTTGCGGCGATTAACGGGAATATTCATGATGGCTCCTGTGAGTATGGCGTATTGCCGAAGAGGAAATGGCCTTCCATTTCCTACAAAGGTATTATGCAATAAAACCCGTTAAATATCAATTGTGACATCCTATTACGTCACTAATTTCGCATGCGAAAATGATTGAATGGAAGGCGACAAGGATATTGTGGAAGAGATCGGCTCTTTCAAATCGCCGGAATTGCGTTGCCCTATGCAGCTCTGCGCGCCCCCCTTCCTGCCAGGCGAATTTTTGCGAAGCCTGCCAGCGTACAGCAATGTTAGTGCCCCCAGTCGAAGACAAGCGACACTGACAGCGATGGCTGAGAGTTTCGCATGCGAAATATCACATCGCCCTAGGTACTCGATGAGTCTAAGATCTATGTGCCGCTTGGTGTGTCCTGGTTAGGCTCTACTATCTGAATGTTATACAACTTTTCCAGCTCTCTGATTTTTGCCAGGCGATCCTGTTCCAGGGTCTTTATTTTGTAGCGCCGTCTAATGACTCCCCGAAAGCTGTTCATGGATGGGGTAACACGCCGGTTATCCCGTAGCGTTTCGGCCAGATCTGCCAATTTAGTAAAAAACGAGCGGTCACGCTCTCCAGCTATATCTAGTTTAAGCCCTGTCTGTATCAATGCGCTCACCTGTTCCTCGGTAAGTTCATTGTTGATATACTTTTTACGCTGGTACTTTACCCAATCGACCAGAGCGGAGCCCTTTGGTACCTCACCAGAATCATTGACCTCTGTTTTTAGTAGACGCAGATTGGCCTCAAAGTTATGCTTGAAGGTATCAAATGTAACGCCCAGGGAGTTGAGAGCATCTTCCTGATAAGCAGGTAATGTACCGTTTCGGTGAGCCGCCCTTCGCGCCTTAATGAACTGAAGGAACGGTCCGATTGACGCATCAGAAACTGTATTCCCAGCCTCCAAATAGGCGCGTAACTCTTCAAGGTTCTGATAAAACAACTCCTGATTGTAATCCCAGATGAAACCAAACTCATCGAGAATACGTTTTTTTTCGGGATCCAGGCGGTTACGTGCGTACAGCGCTCGCATGTGTTTTACCCATATCCCAAAGCTCCCCGCGTTCGCAGTTAATACGCGGCTGTGACCGTTAATACTTATAAACTCTTTCAGCTGTTCCACGCGATCGAGGAACGTCTTATTGAAGGATGTATAGACTTTTAGATAGATCAAATCTGCGAGCTTATGCACATCAAAACTGCTGTCGTCCGTATATCTGAAAAATGACGGTAGTAACGTGTGACCTGGTGTGCTGCTGTCTGGGGAATACAATTTAATCGCGCGATGTAGGAGTTCATCGTTCTCTGAGAGCGAGTTTAAAACCTGCATGATGGCAGAGAAATCGCTGTACTCTACCGCGTTATCGCCACTGAGTACCGGCAGGATGATATAACCAAAGTCCTTGCCTGGGTACTTGCGCATTGCCCTACCGGCACATTGGATGATATCAATCGGCGATGTCTTGCTGCTGCAGAACATGGTGGCGTCGGTTGCCGGAACATTCATCCCTTCATTCAGGCACCGGGCGTTAGTGATCACACACGAATCACTGTCCTTATAAATGGCGAAATGGGCATTACGGGTATAAGGCCCCTGCAGGCTAGATACATGGGTGACCGGGGTATCGAGTACATCGGAAAAGATGGTCGCCGCCTTGCTCGCCTCATCGATCGTGGCATGGTAGGTGATTACTTTTTTTAGCCCGTACTGCTCCATTGCTCGCTTAAGGGTGAGCGCGATAGCATAGGTTTTGTGTTCTGAGGTGGAAATGGTTTTCTCTTTCAGATAGCTGCGAACTTCATCATCGGTGACACAGGCGACCAACAGTTTATAGTCACTGATAACGCCGTCTTCAATAGCTTCGCGGATCTGATAGGTATAAACGAGTTTTCCGTAGAGTTCTTCATTGTCCATACTGAAGAATTCTGTATCGTCATCTTTCTCATTGTAGGATGCGTGCCTTGGGGTAGCTGTCATCCCGAGGCGCTTAATGACGTTCGGATAGCCTGTCAGTGTCTGGTTGAATAACGTACTCAACTTCCCTGCAGTCCGATGCATCTCATCGTAGATCACCAAATCGACTTGCATGCCACTCTCGGCCAGCACTGTGAGCAACACTGGCGCGGAGTTGTAGGTCGTGACCATGGCCATTTTACCCGGGTGTTCTCCCAAGAATACCTCTGGCTCAATCGCATTTTCACTGTGATATTGGAACACGCGCCGATCGGTTGTTTGCCGGTATTCGTCAGCAATCTGGTCAACTAACATAATGGTCGGGGCGACAATCACCGTCACCAGGGCGTGGAGTCGATCTGCGATCATGGCTCCGGTATATGTTTTGCCTGAACCACAGCACATGACGACGAGTGCATTGTCAGCCGTGTGCAGCTCCTGGACAGCGAGTTCGGTGGCTTTCTCCTGGAAATACTTAGGTGTAAACATCAGGCGCTCATTATTCAAATCAGATTGGCAATGCCGGCAGACAAGCATTCTCCTGCAACAGAGTTGGTGATTTTCCACATTACGACATTGCGCTTGCCTGTCGCCTTCTCAAACTCGTCAACCGTCATGTAAAAATTCAACGTGATGCGTTCACCTTTGCGACGAAATTCCTCAAAGCGGTCTTCGGTCATGTTGTCACGCAGGGTAGCGAAATCGGTGATCTCATTGGCTACATCATCGGGGACAGCTCGAGAACCGTCCTCCCACCGCTGCCAGGTACGAGTTGTCACCTGACCGATATGCTCGGCGGCCTCACTGCATTCCAAAGCGAGGATCTGACGGAGCGCTTTTAATTCTTTGTTTGTCATAATGCGGCCCGATAGCAAGCAGCCCTTCAGGAGGGCTGCAATGATTATTTTTCGATGATATTGAAGATTTGGCGCAGCAGGGATGCATGGTTATAGCTTTCTTTGTCGATGTAGGTGAAGTCACCGCGCTCAACGTTGAAAACTTCGCCATTGTGATTGACGTTATGAATAGCTTGGTGTTCTGCCAGGGCTTCTACTTTGGCAAACTTATCTGCGGGAACATCATAAGCGATGGTGATAGTCGTGGTCATTTTTCGTCACTCTCTTTAGAGGTGATCCGAGCTAATCCCGAACCATGGGTCTAGTATAGGTCGCGAACGCGACCATCGCAAGAGACATACTTCACAACTTTAGGGGCCTAGCTAACCGACTGAGGATAAGCAGCCGAGAATTTCGCATGCGAAATCGAGCTGGCAAGTTCACCACGACGTTTACCTGGTAAACCCAGGCTGTTGAACCCGATAATCCAGAATCGCACTTAGCGCGGCGATGAAGAACTATACGGTCATGTTTAGCTAGCCGGAGCTGACTGCAGATGATTGCACGATAGGGTAACCGGCCAAAATAGGGATTCTTTTACATGTCCTTTCTTAATGCTCGTTTGCCAACGACATAAGCGCCGACCGGGCCACAAAACCCAATCACAACGTAGAAGCTGTCCCACACGCCGCCTGGATATTGTTTGGTCATCAAATAACAGCCGTACATTGCCGCCGCGTACAGGACATAAAGATAAAAGGTCCATCGGAAAAAGCGGCGTCTAGTATGCTTAATTTGATAGAGCAGCTTCCCCCCGTCCCTGGTCTGATCTTCAAACATCATTTTCATTTTATTGGTCATTGGTCATTGGTCATTGGTCATTGGTCATTGGTCATTTTTCCTTAAATTGACTTTTCGCATGCGAAACTTTTTACGCTCGTCGATACGCTTTCAAGACCTTTGAAGTCAGTTGGTAGTACGGTGTCGCCCAACGGCCATTGGGTATTGTGGAGTATGTAGGCTTATCTGCCCTTTTGTCACAATACAGGATTTCAATCACACCGGATTCGGCGAGACGTTTGGCAACGGCGGAAACGTTCGTATCGGTGATATCGATTAATGAAGCTACCGTTTCTTTTTCCAGGATTGTTTCGCCGCGATCGAATGCATCAAGTAGGCAAGCCAGCATCGATGTAGCATAACCAATCCTGCCGGTATCTTTCAAAATACGATCAAGCTCTAAGAACGTCATTTAGGTATTCTCTTTTTACGCGTGCGATAGTGAGCGTCATTTTCCAGGGCAGCGTAAAGCCAGCCGGCCGCGACATCGCGATCAAACGTGGGCGGCAACAAACTCAAGAGCAACTCACAGTCTTTTGATTTTATGGTTAACGTGAGGATTGAAGCGCATGCGGCCCACTCTGCATGTTCTTTAGGCATCCACCCGTTTTCAAGCAGCATGGACATGGCCGCCTGCATACCCCAACGGGGAGTATTGTTCTTAATCCCCCATTCATTGATGGCAGCCCCGGTAAGCGGCCTTCCCCGATCTTGGAGAAAGCCGTTTTTTATGGCGGTATTAACCAGAACGTCTGCAGCTTGTGCAGACGTCAGTTCTGTGGTCATCACCCATGTTTTTACAATTCGCGGTAAAAATTCTTCCGCCAGTAGTGCAAAGGGTGTCTTAGTCGTAAGCATTTAGACCTCTTTAATCCCCAGAACCGTCACCTCTTTTGCCTCAATGCAGATTTCACCAACAGGGAGTTTGATCCAGACCAGACCAAATTCGTCCGCCGTTTTGTCCATGACCAGGTAGCCTTCTTCGCCGTCGACCATGACCATGACACGTCTGCTCGTTACTACTGGTGAGGTAGTAGTCGATGCTGCGAGACTGGCTGATTGATGGTTGATCTCTATCCTCTCGGTCTGTTGCTCATCGCTGCCTGCGCTAGCAGAACTGGTTGCTTTCGGTACAGCTAGTTGCTCAGACGCTCCAGGCAAATTGCCGCTTTCAGGATCATTGATCTCGACCTTCACAGGTTGTTGGCCACCGTTATCATTCGCCCCAGGCTGAACGGCAGCGGCCCCTGTAGGCACAGCCACTTGCTCAGACACTCCCCCAACCTCATGGCTATTACTTTCGAATGCCTGGGGCTGTTGACCATCGTTCTCACCAGATGATTGCTGTTCGCTGGTACCCTGGCCATGCTGTTCTGCAGGCTTTGGAGGAACAACCGGTTTCCCTTTCAGCAAGTTCAGTTCTTTAATGGCGTTCCCGCGTGTCAACTTTCCATCGCGTAACAACGCCACCATTTTTTCAGCCCTGTCCGGATTGATATCGCTGATTTGGCTAAGGGTATAAACCATATCGAGATCTTTGGTGACCTTATCTTTCAATAAGGATTTCACCACTTCCGGCGCATCCAGCAATCGCATGTGCTTGCTGACAAATGTCTGCGGCTTGCCAAGCACCTTTGCGATTTCTGCCTGAGTCATGTTCCAGGTAGTTTTCAGCTCATGCATGTTGTCCGCAGTGGCTAAAGGTTTAAGACCGGACTGGTGAATATTTTCAGTCAGCTGAGTAATGATCCGATGTCGGTCATCCTTCGGCGGGGGACCGACATAAATATCGATATACTTCTCGCCACGTTTCTTTTCTGATCTCCATCGAGTTTCCCCAAATAATATCCGATAACCTCGTTTGTCACGGGGATAGCAACGTGGTGGTGAAAGGACCCCGACTTCATTGAAACTATTGGCCATGCCTTCTATCGTAGCCGCGTCAAAATCTTCCTCCGGACGGACCTGTTTAACCGCATAGACTTCATCGATCGGCACGCGAATAATCTGGCCATTCGGTTCTAACTCAGCACGCGACACATCTTGCAGCACTCGGTGGTTCAACTGCTCCGTTGGCAACATCACCTCACGTTCTTGCAAACTTGATACAGGCGCAGCCTCCGGCATGGAGGCGGCCTGCTGCCGTTGCTCCTTTTGCTTCTGCAACTGATTTTTAAATCCCTTGGCCATGTTTAGCCTCCAGTCCGTGCAATAATGGTATCAACCAGGCGATCGTAACTGGTCACGAGTGGACTCTTAGGGTCATGCTCTTTTATCGTGGTGTTAAGCTCGATCGCTTCGCGTACTTTGGTTGCTACAAACGGCATCACTTCCAATAAATGCTCTTTGCTAAAACCCTGTTCTTCAAGGATCTCAATCAGCATTTCAAGGTTGGCGGTATCAACCTGGGCATATCGACCTTCCAGCATCGGTTTTTTATAGTTAGCCACAGTTGCCTGAGTGACAAACACCCCAAGAAGCTTCAAGCCTGGGTTGTAGCGCTCTTTGATTTTCTTGAACGAATTAATGTGTTTTTCAACGCCAAGCCGAGAACTTTTCTCCAGCACAGTGGGGATCAGCAGGAAGTCAGCGACAATATGATTGGCCAACAACAAGTTTGACCATACCGGTGATGAATCGATAATGATGTAATCGTATGCTTCCTTCAGCGCCTCAAATCGCTCTTTGAAGTCAAATGCACAGTCAGCATGGCGGTTATTCACGTCATTGAGATCATCAGTCGCCCCCATAAATCCCCGCCCGTCTGGCAATGTGAGAGGGTTGAATGGCGTATCCGGACCTGCGTACATACGTGAAACGTGTGCTTCCCCTGGCGTGAATGTACGGCCTTGCGGATTTTCATCAATCTCAGGCGGCAAACCGTCAGGGAACTGGCGTGACGTTAACGCACTCATCCAGTCACCATCTATCGCGCATGTACGCTTATTGCGTGCCTGCAGCTCAGAAGAAATTTCGGTGGTGGAAAATGTCTTACCGATCCCACCTTTTTGCGAACAAATTACAATTACTTTTGCAGCCATCTTTGCATCCTCTTCAAAAATATTTCGCATGCGAAAACAGATAAAATCGTTACTGGTGCGGAGCCTGATTGCTATTCAGCTCTCTTCGTTTATTGCCAGGTGCGATGAGTTCGGCATGGATGGCCACGAAAGAATAGCCATATATGTTTGAACCGTCTTTCTCGTACATTTTGTTCTTGATGGTAAAATCAACCGATATTGTGTCACCCACTAAACACCGATCCGCGATGCGTTCGGCAACGCTATCATAGGCAATGAGTTCCAGTTTCGTTTGCTGATCATCACGATTGCGCAGCTCGGCGACAGTGAATAAACAGTATTGGGATTCATCATGTTGGATCAGTTGTGGTTGTACCAGTAAACGGCCAACAATGGCATTGTGTTGCATGTTGCATCTCCTATGAGCCGGGCGTTTCGCCGAAGTATCAGGTGGCCTTCCGCCTAACGTTCATCAATCTATCAGGATGATATTAAAATATCAATAAAGATATTTTAAAAGCATCTTCTTTCTCACATTCTTAACGGTTCCACTATTTCGCATGCGAAATTAAGCAATATAGGCGACAACCTTTCCTGATTTTGAATCACAAGCGCTGATAAGAGCGTAGCCTTTCTCGGCGAGTTCCATTGTCAGCCTTAAAATTTCCCGCGCCAGGTGCTCCTTTCCACGCGTTGAGAACTGTGACGGCTTACCGTATTCCTCGACAAAATGGGCGATGCTATCCGCTTTAACCTGGGCTTTTCGGTAGCTTTCTAAGAGTGAAATACGGGAAATTTTTATCATCCGGCAACAGAAGTCACCATGATTGATAATGTCTGTTTTGTAGGGGGTGACATCTTTGACGTTGTAACGCAGGGGTATCCGAGCAGGGAAGAACGCGAGGCTCTCTCTTTATCTTCTGCCAACCTGATCAGCATGCCAGGAACGCTTCAAATTCGTCCTGAATACCACGCTCAATGGCTATATCTTTCAATATTTCCAGGATCTTCTGTGGGATAGGCCCATCATGGTTGTCCAGGAACTGGTTAAGAGGAGTCGACATTGAGATCTTAAGGCGATGGACACGACAATGCAGCATAAACAGACTTGGCAGGGCAAACAGGCTGGCCATCAAGAAGTGGTCGTTCAACTTAACAAGATCGGTTGATGACCATAGTGCAGAAATAATCGCCCAGCCATGCCAGTTGGTCATGCCGCAGAGAAGCAGAACACCGGCCCAGGTAAGAAAAGGTCTACTGTCAAAAACATCAATAACCCTGAGCTGCAGTGCCAAGAACAAGTTACCTATTATTCGCATGCTATTCCCTTACAATTCATCTCATTCGTTCCGCTGATAATCGACAACCTGTCACTCTGACTAACTGGATTGACTGAGGAGATCAGATAGTAATGCCCGCTGCCGCTCGTTTTCATCCAGGGTGAGCAATCACGGTTGCCGGCGCTCTCGATCATATTTACTTTTTATCCTTCAGTCATACGATGCATGATCTCAAATTTTCCAACCGATGAACAATGTGACGCTGGCATAAAGCAGCAGTAATGCCTATAAATTGCTCGTTCGATATCAGCTTGCCTGGTGCGAAGGAGCGATTTGAACAACCATCGGGCGTTAGCGCTCTTCAGAACAGCTTCCCGTGGTATTGCATCTGCCTTCCGAGGCTCAACTATACTTCGTACACGTTACCGTTCTTCAAAATGGCCACCGCTATGTGTGGACGTTTCGCGCAATTTCAGACTACCGCGCAGTATCTCGAACAACTCGGCTCAGATCTGGAGTTTGTCAGCGGCTTCGATACCGCCCCCCTCGCACGCTACAATATTGGCCCTGGTGCACGGGTTCTAATGCTCAACCAACGTGATGACACATTGCATCTCGATGCCGTTCGTTGGGGCTATCAACCCCTGTGGGCCAAAGAGGCGCACCGGCCTGCCATGATCAATGCCCGCGTCGAAACCGCCGCAACCAGCCGGATGTTCAAGCCCTTATGGGATCACGGAAGGGGGCTGATCATGGCTGACGGTTG
The DNA here is from genome assembly GCF_001692375.1 of Serratia sp. 14-2641. NCBI lineage: Bacteria > Pseudomonadati > Pseudomonadota > Gammaproteobacteria > Enterobacterales > Yersiniaceae > Serratia > Serratia sp. 14-2641. The sequence continues at coordinate 47,189 of NZ_LXKR01000036.1, forward strand.
GTATGAATGGAAAAAAGATCCGCTCGATGCCAAACGCAAACAGCCTTACTTCATCTATCATCGAGAACAGCACCCGATCTTTTTGCCGCCATCTCCCGTTTTCATCCCGATCGGCTCGAACCTGACGATGACGAGGGCTTTGTGATTGTCACTGCGTCAACCGATGCGGGATTGTTAGATATTCACGATCGTCGGCCGCTGGTGATGACAATTTAGGCCTCACGCGAATGGTTAGATCCAGGTACCTCACCGGCACGAGTCTTAGATCTGGTCACGCAGAACGCTTTACCTCCCGAGGCGTTTTCTTGGCACCCGGTAGAAAATGTTAAAAACAATACCGCTTCCTTGATTGAGCCCATATCAGGCCCCCTGGTATGAATTAGCCTCCCGCTTAGATATTCTCTGCGGCTCTTTCTTGTTCCCTAGCTTTTACCGCCTGAATGAGCATATCGAGTTGATCTTTCACGACTTGAGTCGTCGGTTGCGCATCCACCGGATAATTGGCTAAAAAGGCGCAAAATTCACCTCGGACATTGTAGAGCTCAGCGATTTTATCATGAACTCCATTTGGTCGGAGGAGGGACTAATCTCCCAGTCCCTGTATAAACTCCAGCCCATATCCTGAATATAGAGATCCCGACGGTTGAAATAGATTACGACCATACCCCAACAGCATAGGGTGGTCATGCAGGCAGATACGCCGTGAAGGATCACCTCAACAGCAGAGACATATGGCAAATCAGAGAACCATTCAGGATACAGCAGGTTCAGCCATGACCAACTGGCCGTCCCCGCAAAGAAAAGCACCAAACCCCAGGTGAGTAACGGGAAGCTGCGAATCCAAAAGCCACGTTCATTATTAAATTGTGCAGGCCTCTACTCTTAATTTCCATTCCCTTATTTTCCCTTGTCTATCACTCCGGATGGATGTGGAGCGTCCCGCAACATGGCGAGCGCCTCTTGTGCTGGCAGCGTAAATTGTACCTGGCGGTTGGCCACGATATCGAGCGCAAACACCCGGGTATACACTTCTGTGCTTTCCCCTTTTTCGTGGCCCATCAGCCCCTGCAACACCTTCAGC
>NZ_LXKR01000037.1:0-45176 GCF_001692375.1 Serratia sp. 14-2641
ATACTTCATACCACCGGCGTACAGCATCAGCAGTGCGTAGAAGGTGGCGATCAGCGCGAAGATCAGATCCTTTTTATGATCGCGTTTATCGGTTTCGTAGGTTTCGCCGGTCATGGCCAGTTTCAGCCCATAGGCACCCACCAACAGGTACGGGATCAGGGTTAGCGAGCTGGTCAGTTCGAGCGCCAGTTGGAAGGCGTAATCGCTAAACAGGGTCAGGATTAAGAACACCTGAATGGTGATGTTGGTCAGCCAGACGGCAGAAGAGGGCACCGCATTGCTGTTTTCGGTGGCGAACACCTTCGGCATACTCTTGCTTTTTGCGGCGGAAAACAGCACTTCTGCCGCCAGCAAAGACCAGGAGAGATAAGCGCCCAGTACCGAAACAATCAGGCCCACGCTGATGAAGATCGCCCCCCAGCGCCCAACGATAGCTTCCAACACGCCCGCCATCGAAGGTTGGCGTAACGCGGCCAGATCGGGACGGAGCAGCACGCCGTAAGACAGCATGGTGATCAGCACCAACAGGCACAGTACCCCGATGAACCCCAACACCGTGGCAATCCCCACGTGGCTGCGCTCTTTGGCATAGCGGGAATAGACGCTGGCACCTTCAATCCCCAGGAATACGAATACCGTTACCAGCATGGTGCTGCGCACCTGGCTGAACAGGGATTCAGGTTCCGCGGTCGGGACGATGGCGGCGGCGGCATGCCCTACATAGCCGTAGTCATTGAGATGGGAAAGATCGCCCACGCTTGCCAAGGAGGCAGCAGAGGCTGCGGTCTCTGGAGTTCCCCAGAAGTTGAGTGCAAATACGTCACTTTTGAAGGCAAAGATCAGCACAATGATAAAGATGAGGATCGGCAGAATTTTAGCGATGGTGGCAATGGTGTTGATAGCCGCAGCACTTTTAACCCCGCGCAGTACCAGAATATGGAATCCCCAAAGAATGACCGAGGCAAACAACACCGCGGGAATGGTATTGCCGTCGCCAAATATCGGGAAGAAGGCCCCCAGGGTAGATTTGATCAGCACAAAGTAAGAGACGTTACCAATACAGGTCCCGGCCCAGAAGCCAAGTGCAGAGGCAAATCCCAGATAATCACCGAATCCGGCTTTGGCATAAATAAACACGCCGGAATCGAGATCGGGTTTACGTTGCGCCAGCGTTTGAAACACAAAGGCCAGCATTAACATCCCACCGCCCGCAATACACCAGGCGATAATGGCACCAAATCCTCCCGTAGCACGCCCAAAGGTGGCCGGTAAAGAAAATATACCGGCCCCTATCATGGAGCCCACTACCAGTGCGGTGAGTGACCATAGGGACAGTTTATTCGTTGATGAGCTCGTCATGGTTTTCCTTACTGACACCGAGTCAAATAAAGTATTGCGTAATTAACGGATAACGTTACCAACCGACTTACGATTAAATCATAGTCATAACCGGCAAATTTTCCTGTCGCAAATAACTTTTTTCTTCAACATCAGCATTGTTGATTCCGAATGGGGGGAAATACTGTCGCCTGACGGAATAAAAAACCAAGCATGAGAATATTCTTGATTAACAATCCTTTAAAGCCACTAAAAATAATGATAATGCTTTACTTTGGCGGACTGGAACTCGCAGGTTCAATTGGGTTAGTTGTTTTTTAAATAAAATCAATAGCATAACAAAAGGTAACGGATTGTTGCTGGCTAGGGGAGCCAATGTGCTTTAAGCATAAAAACGCAGGTTGTATAAAAATAGTTAATATATCAAAGTCTGTCCATTGGCTTCTAGGAAAACTCTCATTACAGGGCTAGTCATTCGGATTATGGCTAAAGATGCGCGTTGTGCAGTGGGTGTTAATGTACTAAGATTATTTTTATAAAAAACAGCAGGGTGTGTCATATCAACCCGGTGATGGATGGAAAACCATGATCAACAGTGTCAGCCAGCAGGCATTAAAGAGTTTAAGTTGTTTTGCCGCCGTCACCTTCTTCTCGACCAGCCAAATGTGTGCTTTCGAGTGTTTCCTCCATGCGAATACCATGGGGATATTGTACTTTGTGTCTATTATTGCCAAACCGTTGTTTTTTATCATTATCGGTTATATGGATGAGGTAGAGAAACTCACCAGGCAGGAAATTATGGTGAAAATAAAATCCATTATCCTGATCATGATTTTCTGGAACATTGTTTCATCCTTGATAAAAACCCAATACATTCATCAGGGTTATATTTTACAAAATGGCATATTATTGAATATGGGGATCATCTACTTAATTTACCCTATTATCCTTAAGGGTATTAAGCATTTGAAAATCACTGCGGCCGTGTTTGCCGGGTTGGTTGCCGTTATTGCCCTGTTGGATATTTTCAGCCCGCTGGATACCCAAGACGATCCGCTGTTTATCTCCAGCTATTCGTTTATTTGGGTTTGGGGGGGCTACTACATTATTGGCCATGTGTTAGGGGAAGCACCAGGTCGCAGGTTCACCAAAAAAACTAGCGTGCTGTGGGCCGCCAGGTTGTTGGTGATCCCCATCGGTATCTCCATGTATTTCTACGAACTTTATCTATCAACCCATACCCAGATAAGCGTCGCCGGCTGGTTTGTGTTGGAGCACCTGCACCTGTTGGGCATGAGCCTGGCGCTGTTTATCCTGTTTGATAATATCGCCATCAAGAGCCGATTGCTTACCCGCGTCGTGGAGTTTATTAGCCCGGCGATGGTGGGCGTCTATATCGTTCACTACAGCGTGTTCTATTTCATTACTACGCTATATGACTTCAATGACGCCACGCTTAAATTTACCTTACTGGTCCTGGTTTTTGTCGCCTCGGTATTGGTTTCACGGTTGTTGCTACTCAACCGCTTTACGGCTCGGATTATCTCCTTCTGAGGGCGCTGCTACCGGGATATGGCGAATATTAAAACCGGTTATGCCAAGTGCCAGAGTGATCAGCGGTGCGGCAATATTAAAGATGGCAAACGGCATGTAGGCCATGGTCGAGACACCCAGTACCGCAGCCATATAAGCTCCGCAGGAGTTCCAGGGGATCAGCGGAGAGGTGACAATCCCGGCATCCGAAACGATGCGTGACAGGTTCTCTGGCGCCAGCCCTCGCTTGGCAAATTCGGCACGGTACAGCCGGGTGGGTAGCAGCAGCGCAATATACTGATCGCCCGCGGCAATATTCAGCCCAATTGCGGTAGCAACCACCGAGGTAAACAGCTTGCCCACGGTTCTGGCCCGCAGCAGCAGCGGCGTAACCAGTTTGTTCAGCAGGCCGAAGTCATCCACCATAATGCCGAACGTCACCGCGCCGATAATCAGCCAGATCGTAAACAACATACTGTCCATGCCGCCGCGTGACAGCAGGGCGTCGATCTGTTCAATACCTGAGTTCTCCTGGAAACCGGTCGCCATCGCCAGCCAGGCCGCCTTGATGGCCAACAGCGGGCTGGCAAGATCGGGCTCGACAATAAAGCGTTCGATCACCTGCGGTTGCATAAAGGACGTCATGATCCCCGCCATCAAGGCCGAGCACATGATGGCCAATGGGGCGGGCACCTTGGCTACCGATAAGGCCAACAGGAAAACCAGCGGCAACAGGTTCCACGGGGTGATGTGGAACAGTTCGTTAAAACGGGTCAGTTCGTTGTTGGTGATGGTGGCATCAAAGGCACTGTGCTGATTTAGCCCTAACAGAATAAAACCGATCAGGGCAATGACCGCCGCCGGAATGGTGGTCCAAAGCTGGGCGCGAATATGTTTATACAATTCGACGCCGTTGAGCTGAGCGGCCAATACGGTACTTTCAGACAGCGGCGAGATCTTGTCACCCACGTAAGCCCCGGAAATCACGGCTCCAGCCGTAATTTCTGGTGATATCCCCAGCATATTGGCCAGCCCAACCAACCCGACTCCCAAGGTGCCCGCCGTGGTCCAGGAGCTGCCAATACTTAAAGAGACGCCAACGCAGACCAAAAAGGCTATCGGATAGAACCAGTTGGGGGTGATCATGATAATGCCGTAATACACCATGGTAGGAATGGTGCCGGACATGTTCCAGGTACCAATCAGCGCCCCGACGGAGAACAGGATAAAAATGGCCCCCGAGATGGTGGCAATGCCTTTGCGGCCGGACTCGGAAACCTCCTCCCAGCTATGGCCATTCTTCAGGATGACCATAGCGGTGATCATGGTGCTGATGATGATGGCCACCTGCAAAGGACCGTTGACGGCTTCAAGCCCAAACAGAGCAACGGAAGATCCGACCAGCAAAATCAACGTGACTATCGGTAGTAGAGCATCCAGATAGCTTGGGGCTTTAACAGGGCGAGGAGTTTTAGCTGATTTGCTCATGGGCACGGCTCCACAGACAGTTAAGACAGGAGGGGTCAGGCAACGGCAATACCTGCGGTAGCTACTGAGGTAAGTATAGCCATGGGCGGTATAGGGCAATGATTATTTTCACTATTGCGGGTCAGCGTTGAAGCTCTGTAAACGTGCAACGATCTGCCGATCCAGTGGCAGACAGCGGAAATCGGTCATGATCTGCAGCTCTGCCGCCGAATTGAGGGTGGTAAGGTAGCTTTTTCGGAACTCGGTTGGCGTCATGCGGCAATATTTGTTAAAGGCAAAAATCAGCTGCTTATGGCCGCTGAAACCGCAGGTGTAGCTGATGTCGGTGATCGGGATGTTGGTGTCTTTCAGTAGCAGTTTGGCCTTATTAATTCTGATCATGGTCAGATATTCTTTAAAGTTGTAGCCGCTGATCTTTTTGAAGATACGGGAAAAGTGGTGATAGCTGACGCCAGCGTGTTCGGCAATGGTGGCCAGGTTGAGCTCATCGTCAAAATGTTGGTTGATAAACTCAATGCCGTATTTGACTGACTGTTGGTCTTTTTTCCTGACGCCAACCTGCTGTTGGTCCGCCTGGTTTGGCGCTGTGGTGGCAAGCGAGCCTAACAGGTGATAAATCAGGGCAATGCGGGTAAACGAGGGTTGTGCCGTAACCAGGTTATCGAGCAGGGCAATGACGGCGTTGCTAATCTGCTGCTCTGCTGCGCGGTCGCCCTGATTAAACATCAGCGGGGCCGGATGGGTTTCATCAAACAGATGGGGGGAAAACTGGATGGTCAGTAGTTGGCTGTTTGGGGCGCGAGCTTCAAGGGAATGAATTTCGTCCGGGTTGATATACAGCATGCTGCCCGCGCTGGCCAACGAGGTGGCATGGCCGAGGGTCACGGAAAACTCGCCGGACAGGATGCAGATCAGCTCAGGGGCCGAATGCCAATGGGGCTCGCAGTAGTAAACCTCGGCGGCGAAGACGTTGAGCTTTTCGGCGTCAAACGAGATCAGTTCATAGCCGCTGCCTTCATGGATCGCTGCTTGCGCCTGCCGATGGGATTGTGGCTTGGGTTGTCGCGTAACAGAGAAAGGAAACATCGGCTTATTTATCCCCTGAGGTTGGTGATGAAAATACGGGTGTGGGATCTTTCTCCCTCACCCTAATCCTCTCTCCAAGGAGAGGGGGACTGTCCGTGCTACAACTTTACGCTGTGCCCAGAGTTAAAATGCCGCAAATTGAATTACGTACTTATTTACATCACCGTACCGCTCCCTCTCCCTGCGGGAGAGGGAGCGGGGTGAGGGGTCACACGGCGGCAGGCTCCGCTAATGCAGCCTCCAACTCCTGCTGAGTAATATCAATAGCCAGGAACTCCGTCAGGGCGATAAACAGGCCGCAGAACAGATCCGGAGCTATCGCGATGAGCTTTTCGCGCATCAGCGCCTCCGGCAAGCCGTTCTTGCTGACCAATAACTTCACTACGCGGTCAAAAGCCGATGGGGTAGCGATCAGTTGCTGCAACGAATTGTCCACCTTTAGCGGTAAATAATAGGGCTTGACGCACAGCTTGACCACCGTGCTCAGCGCGATATCCCGCGAAGAACGTGCCACGTGAAGCTGATACTCGCCTGGATCGACCACCCAAGCGGCCATACCCGGATGGAAACAGGCAAAATCCGGCCATTCCAGCGTCATGGTCACCGTTTTGCTTTCGCCCGCCTCAAGATGCACTTTGGCGAAGGCTTTCAACGCCAGGACTTCGCGTGCCAGATCTCCCTGCGGTGCAGTCAGGTAAAGTTGCACGATCTCTTTACCGGCCCGATCGCCACGGTTGGTCACCTCAACGCTGACGGTTAAGGGCTGGCCCTCTTCAAGTTCCGTGACCGAAGTCGCCAGCTTGGCATAGCTAAACTGGCTATAGCTCAGGCCAAAACCGAACGGGAACTGCGGCGTCAGCTTACGTCGGTCGTAGTAGCGATAACCTAAGTACAGCCCTTCGCTGTAGTGATGGCGCAGGTTTTCCCCCGGGTAATCGAGCCATGCTGGAGTTTCTTCCAGCGTATTGGGCACCGTGACCGTCAGCTTGCCGCAGGGGTTGGCCCGGCCAAACAGAATATCCGCCACCGCCCGGCCCATGCCCTGGCCCGCAAAGAAGGTCTCCAGCAGGGCTTTGCAGTCTGACAGCCAAGGCATCACCACCGCATCGCTGTTAGCCAACACGACCACCACATTGGGTTGTCGTTTGGCTACGGCACGGATCAGCGCTTCATGGCTAGGCAAGATATTGAGATCCCGGCGATCGCCGTTTTCGCCATCCTCACCAATGGCGGTGCTGACGAACACCACCGCGACGTCCGCCTTGCTGGCTAGCTCAACCGCATGTGCCTGCGCTTGCGGGTCGACGTGATTATCATCCGGGGTGCCGATGGCATAGTCGATCAGGAAGTCGTTACCGGCCACCTCGAAAATTTCATCCAGCGGACGATCGAGCATGTAAGGCACGGTGGTAGCACAACCCGAGCCCTGGATCACTGGCTCCTGCGCCGGTTTACCCAATACGGCGATGGTGGTTTTCTTGCCGGCTAGCAGCGGCAGGATATTCCCTTCGTTTTTCAATAACACCATCGATTCGGCAGCCAACTGCTGTGCCAAGCGATGATGTTGCGGGTAATCGGCCTTGGTGCCCGGCTTGCGGTGCCGCTGCACCTTGTCGATCAGGGTTAACATCCGCAAGCAGGCAGTATCGAGAACCTCTGTAGGGATTTCACCGTGCTCGATCGCCTGCAACAGTTCCTGTTTATCACGCTGGGTTTCCGGCATCGCCAAATCGTTACCCGCCAGCAAAGAAGCGGGGCGGTCTTTGATGCCGTACCAGTCGGACATCACCAGTCCGTCATAGCGCCACTCATTGCGCAGCACCTCGGTCAGCAACCAGTGGTGTTGCGACGTTTGCACGCCATTGAGCCGGTTATAGGACGACATCACCGTCCAGGGGGTGGATTTGTCGATCGCCCGCTTGAATCCCGAGAGGTAAATCTCGCGCAGCGCCCGTTCTTCCACCACCGAATCCATTTCGGTACGGCGGTATTCCGAGTTGTTGGCGGCAAAGTGCTTCAGGCTGGCACCCACGCCACCGTCCTGCAGCCCATTGATCAGGGCTGCGGCCACGTCACCGCTGACCACCGGATCTTCCGAGTAATATTCATAGCCACGGCCAGCCAAAGGTGTGCGGCGAATATTGATCCCCGGGCCAAGCAGAATGCCGACGCCCATCTCCTGGCACTCTTTGGCCAACGCCTCGCCCATCTGGTACACCAGATCCACGTCCCAGCTACAGGCCAGGGTTGAACCATTCGGGAAGCAGGTGGCCGGCTTGGATTTGCTGAACAGCGCCTCAGAGCCGCCTTTTTGTTCTTCCTGCTCCACCTCGCCCGCGCTTTGGCCAATCACAGCCAGAAAATCGCTAATGTGCCAATTTTCCCCCTGTTCGATCTGGCTGGTGCTGTAACGGACGCCGTAGGTGCCATCCGTCATCACAATGTCGCTAATGCCATGCTGTGGGAAGCTGGCGGTACGCCATAAACCGCTACCGCTGAGCAGCGCCACTTTCTCTTCGGCAGTCATGGCGGCAATGATGGCGTGGAAATCTTTTTTCATAGGGATACCTGCTGGTTACTGCGCGCTAGCTTTGCGCAATTCAATGTCTTTGATGATATTCCGGTAGGTGTGCTCATCCAGCTTGTAGAAGAAGATAAACAGCATCCCCAGGGCAAACATCAGGCCAGGAAACAGCGTCATCATCATATTGATGCCGTTGAGCGCGTTGGCGCTGATATGCTCGGACGAGTAGTCAAAGTAATCGAGCATCAAGCCAGCACAGCCGCCGCCAATCGCCATGGCAATTTTGGTGATGAAATTAAAGAAGCCGTAAATGGCCCCTTCGGTACGTACGCCGTGTTTCCATTCGGCATACTCAACGGTATCGGCAATCATCGACCACATCGCGACAAAGCCCATCCCCAGGGTAATGCTGTACAGGCACACGCCGGTCATAATCAGGTAGGCGTTATCACCCGCCAGGAAGTATTGGAACAGCAAGCCGACAATCCCGATCAGCAGCCCCAACTGAACCATTTTCTTTTTGCCCATCAGGCTGATGATCTTTTCTGAGATCACCGTACCCGCCACATAGGCCGCAGATTGGATCATGAAGAACTTGGCGGTAAAGCTTTCATCTCCCAGGGTGTATTTGATGAAGTAGATAGCAATGGCCATCCATACCGTATAGGCGATATAGAAAAACACCGTGAACAGGGAAAGATGGATTAACGGTAGGTTGCCGGAAACGGCGGTGATCATCTCTTTAAGCGTGGGGGCCTTTTGATCTGGCAGGCTTTTTACCCGCTCTTTGGTCATACCAAAGCAGGCCAGGAAGAAGAAGGTGGCCAACAGGCTAAAGCAGCTGACGGCAAACACATAACCCATCTTCTGATCGGTGAACTGTGAGATCAGCAGGTCGGCGGTGGTCGAGACAATCAAGTAACCCACGATGGCCAACACAAAGCGGTAAACCGACAGTGAAGCCCGTGAGCCTTCGTGCTGGGTCAGCATATTGGTCATGGCAGAATAGGGCGTGTTGACCGCCGTGTAGGCCAGGCAATAGAGGGTGTAGGTGATCAGCGCGTAATAAAATTTATAGTCGCTGTCGAAGGTGCTGAAACACAGGACCGTCAAAATCCCCAAGGGCACCGCGCCGTACAGCAGGTAAGGGCGCAGCTTGCCGTGCCGGGTTTGAGTCTTATCAATAAAGTAACCGACAAAGATGTTAAAAATTGCATCCAGCACCCTGGCAATCACAAAGATCAGGCTCGCCTGTACCGCGCTGATGCCGTAAATATTGGTGTAAAAAAACAGTAAGAACAGGGAGACAAAGCCAAACGACAGGTTGGAGGCCAGATCGCCGAAGCCATAGCCAATCTTTTCCCGTACGCCGACCTTCACATAACTGTCTGAGACGATTTCTGTTGTTTTCATTCTGCTTACTCACTCAGGTTGATTCGCCTTGAGTATACCGAGAGCACCGAGGGTGGCTTGCCAGCGGTTGTTTATACAGTTCCTATTTTTTGCTCGCCCCGGGCTTTGTCACGGAGTTGTGAGAAAGCTCACAGGTATTGCTAAATTCGACCGCAAGGGCGCTGCATGCTGACATATGGCGTTTGGTGCACTTATAAGTTGCATTCCATGCGCCTTCCGCCATGTCATGGTTTGCCATACGCTGACTGACAAGTTAATTCAGGGATCAGTCAACCATGAAATCCACCGTACCAAATATCTTGCCCGCACCACCATCGGCCCTGCGCGGCGGGCTAATCAGCCTGGCCTTGCCAACGCTGCTCTCTTCTCTGGGCAGCAGCATCACCAACGTCAGCCTACCCACATTAGCGCAGGTGTTTGGTGCTTCGTTTCAAGATGTGCAGTGGGTGGTGATCGCTTATCTGCTGGCGATCACCACGCTGATTGTAGGCGTCGGACGGTTAGGGGATATCATCAGCCGTCGCACGCTATTACTGGCCGGACTCAGCCTGTTTATGCTCGCCTCGCTGGGTTGTGCTGTCGCTCCGACCATCTGGTGGCTGATTGCGGCACGTGTTGCGCAGGGGTTAGGGGGGACAGTGATGATGGCCATCACTCTGGCGCTAGTTGGCGAAACCATCAGCAAGGATAAGGTCGGACGGGCGATGGGGCTGCTCGGCACCTTATCCGCAGTGGGAACCGCGCTTGGCCCAACGCTGGGGGGCGTCTTGATTGCCGGGTTTGGCTGGCAGTCAATTTTCCTGATTAACCTGCCGCTGGGGGGCGTCGCGCTGTTTTGTGTTTATCGCTATCTCCCGCAAACCGATCCGCAGCAGGTAACGAAACAGGGGGGTTTTGATTTCGTCGGAATGGCCTTGCTCGGTTTGACGCTGGCACTATTTTCGCTTGCCATGACGTTAGGGCACGGCCATTTCGGCTCGCTCAATAGCCTATTGCTGTTGGGAACAGCCGTTGCGGCCTGCGCGTTCGTCTGGGTTGAGAAAAAAGTGGCAAGCCCGCTGGTCCAACTGGCCCTACTGCGTCAGCCAATCCTGAGCAGCGGCCTGCTAACCAATATGCTGGTGAGTACGGTGATCATGACGTCCTTCGTGGTAGGGCCGCTCTATCTTGCGCACGGGTTAGAGTTAGCGCCACAGCAGGTTGGCTTGGTAATGTCCGCCGGGCCGCTGATCGCCGCATTGGCGGGTGTGCCATCGGGATATCTGGTCGACCGCTTCGGCGCACCGCAGATGATTAGCCTGGGATTACTGGGAGTTTGCCTGGGGGCATCAGCTTTGTCGATGATTTCACCCACGCAGGGTGTTGTGGGCTATATCTTGCCGATCTGCCTGATCACCGCAGGCTATGCCTTGTTCCAGGCGGCCAACAACACGGCGGTGATCAAACAGGTTGGCATCGAGCGGCGTGGGGTGGCTTCTGGTCTGTTAAATTTGGCGCGCAACCTTGGCTTTATCATCGGGGCTTCCGCCATGGGGGGCATATTCGCTTTGGCCTCGGCAGCCAGCGATATACGGTTAGGGAGCGCGGCAGGTTTACAGCTGACCTATCTGGTAGCGGCCGTTTTAGCAGGGCTGGGGTTGTTGTTGGCGCTGTGGAGCCAGTTGTATCGCAAGGGGCAGTCTGCTACACAAGAGTGACGTTGTCACAGACGCGGCTACCCCCAACATCTCTTTCACAATGGCTCGTGGCCGAGCTACGATAATGTATCCAGCCCAGCCTAACTTTGAGGGATAAATGATGAACCAACCTATTGCCAGCGTGGCCTTGGAAAAGGCCTATCGCCTGCTTAATCATGGCCCAACGGTGTTGGTATCCGCCAGCCACGACGGTGTCAATGACGTGATGGCCGCCGCCTGGGCCTGTGCGCTGGACTTCTCGCCGCCGAAGCTGACGGTGGTGCTGGACAAGATGACCAAAACCCGTGAGCTGATCGAGCAGAGCGGGTGCTTTGTGATCCAGGTTCCCACTGCGGCCCAGCTACAACTGACCTATGAGGTTGGTAACCGCAGCCTGCATACCGATCCCGACAAACTGGCAAACTGTGGTGTTGAGCTGTTCAGTTTTGACGATCGACCACTGCCTTTTGTGGCCGGATGCTCTGCCTGGCTGGCGTGTCGGCTGATCTCTGAGCCCCATAATCAGCAGGCCCACGATTTGTTTATTGGCGAAGTGACCGGAGCCTGGTCCGATACGCGAGTGTTTAAAGATGGTCACTGGCATTTTGACTCAGCCGAACCTGCGCTGCGTAGCCTGCACTATATTGCCGGTGGGCAGTTCTATGCTATCGGTGAATCGCTGAAAGCGAAAACGGGGAGTTAAACTCTGGTGCGAGGTGGTAACCTCTCGCCATAAGACAGCAAATAGCTGATGCTGAATTATACTGAGTTCAAGGCGTTCGGCACGGGGTATGGCCATGAACTACACAATGCGCAGTGCTGGCTGGCTGCTGATTTATTTGTTTTTCATTGTTGCTCCGCTGTTTGCTCTATTACTGGGGGCTATGCCGCCCGCGAGGGATTTCTGGACCGAGTTTTCAGTTGCCTTAGGTTATGCCGGGCTGGCAATGATGGGGTTGCAGTTCGGTCTGACCGCTCGTTTCCGCTACGTGACCGAACCATTGGGCGAAGATGTTATCTACCATTTTCACCGTCGTATCTCGCTAATCGCCGTGGGGCTGGTGATTGCCCACCCGATTATCTTGTTTGTCGTCCGCCCCGAACTGCTGGCATTACTCAACTTTATTGAAGCCCCTTGGCGCGCCCGTTTTGCCGCGCTCTCAACCTATTCGCTGATTGCGTTGGTGGTCACCGCGCTTTGGCGCGTGCAATTGAATATCCGTTACGAAACCTGGCATCTTACTCATATCATCCTGGCGCTGATCGCGCTTGGGGCAGGGATCCTGCATATGATTGGCTGGAGTTTCTATCTGGACGATCCTTGGAAACGTGGGTTGTGGATTGCGCTGATCGCTTTTTGGCTCGCCTTGTTGCTGTATGTGCGGATCATCAAACCCCTGTTTATGCTACGCAAGCCTTATCGGATTGCGGCAGTCCGCCAGGAACGGGGAGATACCACCACGTTGCTGATGCAGCCGGAAGGGCATCCAGGCTTTCGCTTTTCACCCGGTCAGTTTGGTTGGCTGACCGTCTGGGGTAGCCCATTCAGCCTTACGGGCCACCCGTTCTCATTCTCCTCCAGTGCCAAAGTTGCGGATGGACAGGTCGAGATGTCCATTCGTAATCTGGGTGATTTCACCAGCACTATTGCTACATTGCAGGTTGGGCAACGCGTCTATCTTGACGGCCCCTATGGCGCGTTCACACTGGGCAAACAGGCCGATCTGCGCGTGCTGATTGCTGGCGGTGTGGGCATTACGCCGATGATAAGCATGATCCGCACGCTGGCCGATCGTGGCGATCGCCAACCGTTGATGCTGATTTATGGCAGCAAAGACTGGGAGTCGGTCACCTTTCGTGAGGAACTGGCCGCCTTGGAACAAAGAGTGAACCTGAAAGTTGTCCATGTGTTGACGCAGCCTCCAGAGGACTGGCCTGGTGAGCGGGGCTTTATCACTGCGGAACTGTTCAAACGCCATCTGCCACCCGATTATGCCGAACATGAGTACTTTATTTGTGGTCCGTCATGATGGACGTCATAGAGCAGACGCTGGTCGATTTGCACGTGCCGATGTCGCGCTACCATTGCGAGCGTTATAACTTTGCCTGAGGAGAGAGCCGATGCGCCGTCTGTTTGCCGATCGCCTGGCCATTGCCACCATCGTCGTTGTGATCCTGCTAGCCCTGCTGTTTGCTTATTTGCGGGTCAGTTAACCGGCGAATCGTCGCGATCCCGCCACGCAGAGGATAATCCCCAACGTAGTGGCCAACATCAGCAGGCTGACGGGTTCATGCAGTAAGCCTGCCGCCAGCGCCAGGCCAAAAAAGGGCTGCAGCAATTGCAGTTGGCCGACGCTGGCAATACCACCCTGGGCCAGGCCCCGATACCAAAAGATAAAACCAATCAACATGCTGAACAGCGAAACGTAGGCCAGGCTTATCCAGGCTGGCAGGCGGATAGCCTCCAGGGATGAAGGCATCAGCAGCAGTGAAGTCACCAGCATCACGGGTAATGCCAGCAGCAGCGCCCAACAGATCACCTGCCAGCCCCCTAACTCCCGCGACAGTTTTGCCCCTTCGGCGTAGCCCAACCCGCAAACCACCACCGCCGCCAGCATTAACGAATCCCCGACCAGCGAAGCGGAAACACCCTGAACAAACGCAAAACTCATCACCAACAGGCTGCCGATAATGGAAAACAGCCAGAAAGCCGGGTGAGGGCGCTCGCCACCCCGTAACACACCAAATATCGCGGTAGCTAACGGCAGCAGGCCAAGAAAGACGATGGAATGGGCTGAGGTGACATGCTGAAGCGCCAACGCGGTCAACAGTGGGAAACCCACCACCACGCCCAACGCAACGATCACCAGAGAGAATAGCTGATCGCCTCGTGGCCGTTGTTGCTTAAACAGCCCTAACAGCAGGAGAGCGATCAAGCCAGCGATAGAAGCACGAGCGACGGTAAGAAATAGAGGATCAAAACTGAGCACGGCGACTCTGGTGGCGGGGAGTGAACCGCTGAAGATCACCATGCCCAGAAAGCCGTTGAGCCAGCCGCTGGTGCTATTTACCTCGTTCTTCACCTGCATGTGACACCCTTATTTTCGACGTTGGAAGATTGTGGATCGGCATGTTATGCCGCAAAATAATGACAATCAAAAAATTGTCATGGATACAAGTTGCTATGGCGCGTGCTCGTTACAAATCGCTGGTCGATAGCTTTGCCGCTGATATTCGCGCAGGGCGTCTTATACCAGGGACCCGTTTACCCACCCATCGCCAGCTTGCCGCCCAGGAACGTATGTCGTTGGTCACTGCCTCAAGGGTGTATGCGGAACTTGAAGCGATGGGGTTAGTCAGCGGGGAGGCGGGCCGGGGAACCTTTGTTCGGGAGATTTCGCTGCCGCCGGGCTTGGGCATCGATCAGCAGGCCGTCGCCACGGACATGCTCGATCTGAACTTCAATTACCCAACGCTAGCGTCACAAAGCGAACTGCTGAGGGCTGCTTTACGCCAGTTGGCTTCCTCCGGCGATCTGGACGCATTGCTACGCTATCAGCCCCATGCAGGCCGGCCACACGAGCGGGCGATCGTAGCCAGACATCTGAACCACCGTGGCTTAAACCTGGCGGCAGAGAACATTTTACTGGTTAATGGCGCTCAACAAGGGTTAGCCGTCACCGTGATGGGGCTGTTGCAACCGGGCGACGTGGTCGCGGTTGATGCCCTGACCTACCCGGGTTTTAAAATCCTGGCCGAGAGCTACCATCTTGAGCTGGTCGCCATTCCCGCGTTAAGTGACGGCCCTGATTTGGCTGAACTTGAACGGCTATGCCAGCGCCGACAGGTGCGGGCCGTTTACTGCATGCCAACGCTGCATAATCCACTTGGCTGGGTGATGAGCGAGCCACAGAGGCATCGGTTGGTGGCGCTGGCGCGCGAGCATGGGCTGCTAATCATTGAGGATGCCGCCTACGCCTATCTGGCAGAGAAACCGCCATTGCCGTTAGCGAGTCTCGCCCCAGAATCCACGGTATATATCTCCGGTTTTTCCAAGAATGTTGCGACCGGGTTGCGTGTTGGCATAGTGGCCGCCCCGGAAAAATGGACCCCCGCATTGGAACGAGCCATCAGGGCAACCACTTGGAATACCCCGGCGATCATGACCGCGATCCTGTGTGAGTGGATCGAAGACGGCACCGTTATGCGGCTAGAAGACGAAAAACGCCAAGATGCCCGGTTACGTCAGTCAATCGCTCGTGAAGCACTGAGCGAGCTGAACTATATTGGCCACCCTGATTCGTATTTTCTGTGGTTACCCTTGCCAGAGGAGGTTAGGGCGGATCGCATCGCGGCCGCCCTGCTAAAAGAGCGTATTTCGCTCTCTACCGCAGAACCTTTTGCTACCTCGGTTCATGTACCACATGCCCTGCGTTTGGCGTTGGGTTCGCTGCCGCTGCCCACCCTGCGTGAGGCATTAACAACGGTTAAGCGGGTCATACAGTTGCACTGTTATCTTTAAGAGGGGCCGTGGGCGCAGCATGTGTGCACATCGCTTTGTCATCAATCTGACCGCATGGCGTTTTTCCCAAATTCCATGTGGTCCCCCTATTCATAGCCTAAATATCTGATAACTTAATCCCACGCGTTATTTTATGGATAATTGATCCCCAGGGAGACAGCGGTGCGTCATTTCGAATTCAAAGATGATAAATCAAACAAATTTTGGCAAATCGAGCAGTCGGACAGTGATTTAAACCTGCGCTGGGGCAAGATTGGTACGCAAGGGCAAAGCCAGACCAAGAGTTTTGATAACGAAGCCAAGGCCTCGGCTGCCATGACCAAGCTGGTGAAGGAAAAAACCGGCAAAGGCTACGTTGAAATTGCCGTTGATGAAAACGCCACCATTGGCGCCACGGCGCCACAACCGAAGGCCGAACCAGCAGAAAAACCCCGCGCTGAGCCAATAAGCGATACCCCAGCGGAAAGTACGCCTCAGGTCTCTGCTGCCACCATACTCTCGCAATCCGTTATCTCTTCGGACATCGCCAAACCTGCTGGCGAAACACCACCGTGGCTAGCCAATGGTGAACCGATTTCCTTACCGAAGAATTTAAGCGTTCAGGCATTGGCCAACCGAGCCCATCCGGGCGAAAAGCCGGAGCTAAACGCTAAGCAGAGCTGGATCAAGCTTCGCAACCACCTCTATAAAAGTGACGATTTTCAGACTGACTTTGACTCCTCGTCTGCGGAGTTGCGCCAGACTTATGTTGCAAGCTGGCAACGGTTGGCCGATCAACAGATGGACGGCACCATTGAGTCAGATGCGGTGTTGTTTGCCCTTGCATGCAATGCCGGTACCAACCGTTATTACGGCGACAACAAGACAGATATTACCGACTTTTTAGTGGCCAGAAAGGGATTGCCGTACGCGATTGATGTGCTGCTACTGGCGCAAGGGATCTGTGTTGAATCAAACTGGGATAGTGATGCGCAAAAGCACAGTTACTACCTCAATACGGATATCGCAGATCCGCTAAGCGGCTCGTGGATGTCTCCCTATAGCTGCGCTGAGCTGCATTTTCGTAAGTATCTGGCTTGTGCCGATGAGGCCGAATGGCAGATTTGCGTGACTAAACTGCTCGCAGGCTTGCCGCAGCTGCACGTTAGCCGCCAGCCGTTGATTGCCTTGTTATTGCCTGAACGCCCAGATATCGCGAACCGGTTAGCCGGTGAGTTGCTCCAACAGGGGGATAGTGACGTCACGCCATGGCTACAGTTGGTCGCCACCGACGAGGCTGTCCTGAAGTCGTTAGGAGCAATGAGCCGTTCTGTGTATCGTCACGCTGCATTCCTTAACTGTGAATTTAGTATCGCTACGCTGATTGCAGAGCGCGGCGTTAACGCGGTGCCAATTCTGGCCTACCAGCCGGAAATCACCCTTACCGGTGATGCTCTGGCCTGTATTGGCACGCCTGCGGCAATAACCGCTCTGGCGCAGGTCTCCGGTCAGGGTAAAGCGTTTCTGGCGCGGTTTATCGACGCCGCGCACCGCTGGCCGCTGGCATCGATCCCGGCGCTTGCCGAGCTGTTGGCCTCTAACAACAAAGACAGCGGCATGTTGAGCGCTTGCTTAAGCAATCTGCTGTTGGCCAATCCTGAACAAGTGGCCAAGTTACTGCCCTGGATGAGCGGGGCCGCGCAAACTCAGGTGCAAGACTTGATTGCCCGCGTATCTGGCCCGGTTGAATTAGCCGATGAGGCTGATTTACCCCTGGTGCTGGTCAGCCCACCTTGGCTACAGAAAAAGAAAAAACGCGAAGCGGCAGCCCTGGCACTTGAGCCTCAGGTGCTGGCACCGGTACTCGATTTAACCGATGAAGAGAAAAAACAGTGGTTAGCGCTGAATGGGTGGGAAGAAAAACGCTATCAGGCTGCCGCAAAAAATATGAACACGCTGGCCAATGAGCTGGGTTTTCAGATCTATCAATCAGGTAACAGAAAGAGCCAGAACGAAACGGCGGCCATTGCCATCAGAAACCGGGATACGCAGGGGCTGATTGACGCCTGGAAGGCTCAGCTTGCGCAGACCAGTTGGTCAAACTTTAGTCTGCGCTTTACCTCCCTGTTGCCCGATGAGATGGCGCTGGCCTTATGGAACAGTTTGTCTACTCATCAATGCAGCGGTGAGGGGTATATGGTGGCCAAGTTTGGCGAAGCGGCTCTACCTGGCCTGATCAACGCGGTGCGCTCTCGTCCAACGGAACTGACCACTATCTGGGGCCACGTGGGGGCCTGCGAATTGGCTCCGCTTATCGCCCGTGCCTACCTCAAGCTGAAAACGCTGCGTAGTGAAGCCCAGCAATGGCTGTGCAAATATCCGCACCACAGCGCTATCGGCCTGATCCCTGCGGCCTTAGGCAAAAAAGGGGAAGCCAAAGATTGCGCGACCTCGGCGTTACGGATGCTGGCAACGCAGGGGCACGAAGCGTTGATTATGCAAACCGGTGAAGCTTACGGCAATCCAGAGGTGATCGAAGCACTGCGCGCTATGCTGGATGAAGATCCGCTCGATCGCTTCCCAAGTAAAATCAGCAAATCGCCGGACTTCTATCAACCCGCAGGTTGGCGTCGTCCGTTACTCAAGTCCAGTAACAAAGCCTTACCGGACAGTGCGCTGGAACACTTGGGTACTATGCTGCGCTTCCCGGTCAGTGAGGGGCTGTATGAAGGGATCAATCAGGTTAGACAGGCCTGTGATCCAGACTCACTGGCGGACTTTGCCTGGGATATGTTCTCGGCATGGTTATTTGCTGCCGCGCCATCCAAAGAGGGTTGGGCATTTATGTCTCTGGGCCTGTTTGGTACCGACGATACTGCACGTAAGCTCACGCCGTTTATTCGTGCCTGGCCGGGAGAGGCTCAGCACCAGCGGGCGGTTAACGGCCTTGAAGTGTTGAATCAGATCGGATCTGACGTGGCACTGATGCTGCTGAACGGCATCGCGCAGAAGGTCAAATTTAAAGGCTTGCAGGACCGGGCGCGGGAAAAGATTGCGGCCATTGCCGAAGCCCGCGAGTTAACCATTGAGGAGTTGGAAGACCGTTTAGCGCCGGATTTAGGGCTGGATGAAAACGGCTCGCTGCGGCTGGATTTTGGCGATCGCCAGTTTACCGTCAGCTTCGATGAAACGCTGAAACCGTTCGTGCGCGATATGGATGGCACCCGCCTGAAAGATCTGCCGAAGCCGAAAAAGACCGACAATCAGGAACTGGCCAACGAAGCGGTGAACATCTTCAAGCTGCTGAAAAAAGGTGCCCGCACCGTGGCCGCCCAGCAAGTTGTGCGCCTGGAAATTGCCATGTGCCAGCGCCGCCGCTGGACACCTGAGCTGTTCGAGCTGTTTTTGGTACGCCATCCGCTGGTACGCCACTTGGTGCAACGCCTGGCGTGGGGCGTGTATCTGGTGGACGACGCATCGACTCACGGCGGCAAATTGCTGGACTGTTTCCGCGTTGCCGAAGACGGCAGCCTGACCACAGCAGAAGATGACGAATACACCTTGCCACAGGGCGATAACGTACGCATTGGTATTCCGCACGCGCTAGAGTTGCCTGAGCACCAGGCGGCAGGCTTCGGCCAACTGTTTGCCGATTATGAACTGTTGCAACCGTTCGTGCAGTTGGGCCGCGATACCTATAGCTTGACCGAACAAGAGCGGGCAAGCCGTGAGCTGCTGCGCTGGAAAGGGGCCGTAGTCCCTACTGGCCGTATTCTTGGGCTGGCGAACAAAGGCTGGCGCCGTGGTGATGCCCAGGACGGCGGCGCGATCATGGACTTCATCAAACCCATCGATCGCCAGTTGGGGTTTAGCCTGTCGTTTGAACCTTGCATTATCGTGGGCATGGTCGATGAATACCCTGAACAGACGCTGGAGACGGTGGTGATCGACGACGGCCAGTATTACTGGCAGCGAACCGAAGAACGCAAACCATTCACCCTTGTGGATGACATCGTCATCAGCGAACTGATCCGCGATATGGAAGCCCTGCGCGCCTAAGCTTGCCTTGATCCCGACACATGTCGGGATCGTACCGCCTACCAAGAGAATCCATCCCTATGTCTGAACAACAAAAAATGCAGCGGCCACCAGCGGAAATTCAATACGCAGAACAACTTGCCCTGTTGGCAGAATTGGATAACCAGCCGCGCCCACCGGGCTGGGCACTTAGCCTGAATGCCGCTCGGCGCTTTATTCTGGGTGACGAAAAGTTAGGCATTGAGCGTAAAATTGTCGCCGACGTGGCCTCGATTGAGCGGATGCTGGTCACGCTGGCGACTGGCCGCGGCCTGATGTTGGTTGGTGAGCCGGGCACGGCCAAATCCATGCTGTCTGAACTGATGGCGACCGCCATCTCCGGCACCTCCAGCCTGACGATCCAGGGCGGGGCATCGATTACCGAAGATCAGATCAAGTATTCATGGAACTACGCCATGCTGATCAACGAAGGGCCTTCGCTGAAAGCGCTGGTTCCGGCACCGCTTTATCAGGGCATGCGCGACGGCAAAATCGTGCGTTTTGAAGAGATCACTCGTGCACCATTAGAGGTGCAGGACTGCCTGCTGGGTATGTTGTCCGATCGCGTGATGACCATCCCCGAGCTGAATGATGACCATAACCTGCTGTATGCGCAGGAAGGGTTCAACATTATCGGCACCGCCAACACCCGTGACCGCGGGGTGAACGAAATGAGTGCCGCACTGAAGCGTCGCTTTGATTTTGAAACCGTATTTCCGATCATGGATTTCCAACAGGAACTGGATTTGGTGGCTACGGCGTCCAACCGGCTGTTGGAAAAGAGCGCCATTCCTCACACCGTCCCCGTTGAGGTGCTAGAACTGCTGGTCACCACCTTCCGCGATCTGCGCGGCGGTGAGAAATCAACGGGTAAAGGCGGCGACAACGCCATGGATCGGTTAACCGCCGTGATGTCGACCGCCGAGGCGGTGAACGTGGCCCATGCGGTGGGGGTACGGGCATGGTTTCTTGAACAGCGTAGCGGTGAGCCTGCCGATCTGGTGGAGTGTATCGCTGGGACGGTGGTCAAAGACAATGCGGACGATCGGGCAAAACTCAGGCGCTATTTTGAGCAGAAGGTCGCGAAAAAGCCCGGTAACCACTGGCGGGCCTATTACCAAGCCAGACACCGTTTGCCTTAAAGGCGCTGCGTAATGAATCAATCACCGGAAATCATCGGTATCCGCCACCACAGCCCGGCCTGTGCCCGGCTGGTAGCGGCGAGAATTAACACGCTAAAACCGCGCTACGTGCTGATAGAAGGGCCGATGGACTTCAACTCCCGGCTTGATGAGCTGTTTTTGCCCCATCAGCTACCGCTGGCTATCTATAGCTATGGCGTGCCACAACAGCCTGGACAGAGCGTGCGCAGAGGTTCCTGGTCACCGTTTGCCGAGCATTCTCCTGAGTGGCAGGCGCTGCAGCAGGCACGAGCTATCAAGGCGGAAATACGCTTTATGGATCTGCCGGCCTGGCATGCTGCGTTTGCCGATATTGCCAACCGCTACGCCGATTTGGCCGATGCCGAACAGCAGCAACGGGCCGAGGATTTTGAACAAGCATTGAGCCTGGAACTGGGTATTCAGGGGCGCGATGCGCTTTGGGATCGGTTATTTGAAGATCGGTGCGATGTGCAGGAGCTGGAACAACGCCTAAGCCTCTATTTCGAACGGTTACGCGGAGAGGTTCCCGGCTCGCAAGGCAATCAGGCTCGTGAAGCCATGATGGCCCGCTGGATCCGCTGGGCTATGGATCAACAGGACGGGGCCGTGTTAGTGGTGTGTGGCGGCTATCGCGCCCCCGCCTTGATGAAGCTGTGGCAAAACCTCCCCAGTGAAGAGCATGAGCCTGAGCTGCCCGCTTTAAGCCAATGCTTTGACGATTGGCAAGGCGACGCGCAATACATCACTGGCTCTTATTTGGTGCCCTACAGCTATAAACGGCTGGATGCTTTCACCGGTTATGCTTCCGGTATGCCGTCACCGGCGTTCCAGCAGTGGGTGTGGGAATTTGGCCTGGAGCAGGCGGGGCTATACGCTTTCCAGCGCATACTTGAACGGCTGCGCAAGCTTAACCTACCGGCGTCTACCGCCGATATGGGCGCGGTGTATTTACGGGTTCAGGCACTTGCGCGGCTGCGGGGCCACCAGTTGCCGTTACGCAATGACTGGCTGGATGCCATGGCCGGTTCGCTGGTGAAAGAGGCGATGGATGTCCCGCTGCCGTGGACCTATCGCGGTCCTTTACGGCCAGGAACCGAACCCATTCTGGTGCAGATGATGGCGGTTTTAGCCGGGGAGTCGCACGGTAAACTTGCGGCCAATACGCCACGTCCGCCGCTGTTGATTTCGCTGGAGCTCGAATTGGCGCGGTTGGCGATTACGATCCCCTCGGAGGTCAAACTCGACCTGCTTAAACCTGAAGATCGCCAGCGCAGCAGAGCCTTGCATCAGTTAGCGATATTGGCGATCCCTGGCATTCATTGCCTGAAGGGGGTTGGGCAGGCCATGTCGGGCGAAATGAGCGAACACTGGCAGCTTCGAGCACCGCTTGAGCAGGTTGCAGCGCTGATTGAGGCAGCCTCCTACGGCGCTACGCTGGCCGATGCCGCACTGGCCAAGCTGGAAGAGGCCCTGCTGGATCTGCACGGTAGCCAGGGGATGGTGGTAGCGCTGGTTAAATTACTGAATCAGGCGGCATTGGCCGGGCTGGCGGATTTCAGCAGCCGGGTAGTAGAACAGCTTACTGTGGCGGTGAGCCAGGAAGGGAACTTTGAAGACCTGGGCCTGGCGCTGGAAGCCGCCCACACGCTCTATCGCCACGGTGAAAGCGTAGGTATGCAAGGATCAGCGATCTTGTTGTCGGTGATCCAGATAACTTTCGACCGCGCGCTATGGCTATGTGAAAGCTATGGCAGCGTGAACCCCGCCGACAGCCATCGGCACATTGTGGCATTTCAGGCGATCCGCTTGGTGACGCGGGATCTGCTCGCGCTGCCTGATGCCGACCGCAATACGTTATTTCCCGCGCTGGAAGCCGATCGCGCGCTCACCGTTTGGCAAAGAAAAGCCGCGTCTACCGATGCCGATCCGCTTAGCCGTGGTGCGGCATTGGGCGCATTACTCAGCCTGAATGACACCCAGCCTGATACCGCATCGCCGATCGCACAGCCGTTAGCGCTGCTGGCCACCCTGGCAGCCAATAAAATGGGCGATGCGCTCAGCGGATTGATTGCGTTGGCGCGCCATCAGTTGACCCAGGATTTAACCTTTGTTGATGGCCTGAACCAGTTGGTTACCGCACTGGATGACGAAGACTTCCTGCTGGCCTTGCCGGCGATGCGCGGTGCATTTGCCTGGCTGCCACCCAGGGAGCGCGGTGAGTTTGCCCGCCAGATACTGGAACTCCATCAGGCGAGTCATCTACCGGTATCGTCGTTAAATCGCGAAATTACTGCCGCAACGCCGCAGGAGATTGCGGCTATGCAACAGGCCGAAAAGCGGGCACTGGAAATCCTTGGCCAATGGGGGCTGGCGTAATGGCAAATCAATTAACTCCAGAATTACAGCGCTGGCGCTTGCTGTTAGGCGAAGCCGCCGAGGCCTCGTTGGGTGAATTAGACGCTCACTATCGCTCCGTCGATAGCGCACTTGAATGGCTGTATGGACGGGATCCGGAGCGTTTGGCTCGCGGTGAGCGCGGAGCCAGCCTGGGTAAATCCAACCTGACCACGCCTGAGTGGATTAATGAAATTCATCAGCTGTTCCCGAAAGAGGTGATTGAACGGCTGGAAGTGGACGCGGTTGAGCGCTACAGCATTGACGATGTGGTCACCAATCTTGACGTGCTGGAACGTATTGAACCCTCGGAAGCGTTACTGAAAGCGGTGTTACACACCAAACACTTGATGAACCCGCAGGTATTGGCCGCCGCACGCCGATTGGTGGCGGAAGTGGTTCGGCGGATCATGGAACGCCTGGCACGTGACGTGCGCCAGTCATTTTCCGGCAGCCGTGACCGCCGCAGCCCCTCGCAGGTCAAGGTGGCGCGCAACTTTGATTTTAAACGCACCGTTGGCAATAACCTGCACCGCTGGAGCCCACAGCACGGCAAGCTGTTTATCGAAAATCCGGCGTTTATGAGCCGGGTTAAACGCCATAGCGAACGTTGGGACATCATCCTGCTGGTAGACCAGAGTGGCTCGATGGTGGATTCGGTGATCCATGCCGCAGTGATGGCGGCCTGCCTGTGGAATTTGCCAGGCATGCAAACCCGGCTGGTCGCCTTTGATACCGCGGTGGTGGATTTGACCGCAGACGTCAGCGATCCGGTTGAACTGCTGATGAAGGTACAGCTAGGTGGCGGCACCGATATCGCCAAGGCGGTGGGCTATGCCCAGTCCTGCATCACCAATCCCCAGCGCACGATCGTGGTAGTGCTGAGTGATTTCTTCGAGGGCGGCAGCGAAAGCGAGCTGGTACGGCGGGTGCGTACCTGCATTCAGGCCGGAGCCAAAGTGTTGGGGCTGGCAGCGTTAGATCACCAGGCCAACCCACAATACGATCGTGACATGGCTAACCGGCTGGTCGCGGTCGGCGCACAAATTGGCGCCATGACGCCCGGCGAACTGGCGGCCTGGCTGGCTGAAAAGGTACAAGGATGACTCAACGTTCCGATTTACTCGAACTCACGCCGGAAGCCCTGATGGCGTTAAGCAACGCGGGTTTCGTTAAGCGCGCACAGAAAGAGGTCGCCGAAGGAAAACTGCCTGAACTGACAGAGCGTAACGATGGCTGTATTGATGCCAAGTTCAGCGACGGTAACCAAGTCACTTTTCCGCCAGGCAAAACCTTGCGGGATGCGGCCTGTAGCTGCCCGGCCAGCAGCATGTGCCGCCATCGGGTCACGCTGGTCCTGGCCTATCAGGCGTTACATGCCACTGGGGTGCCCCCAGAAGCTGACGATGCTCAGCCGCAAGAACCTGCACCGGCTTGGTCCCCGGCCAGATTTAGTGAACAGCTTGGCGATGTCCCGCTCTCGGTTATTAGCCGGGCTAAAAAGCTGATCCAGAGCAGCGTAGTGGTGCAATTGAGCAAAGGCAGCGGGGCGCAAGCCACTCCGTCAGCGCGTTTACCGATGTGTGACGTGCGATTTTTCTCACGCAGCAGCCTGGCTCATGCACGCTGTGACTGTATTCAGGAGACGATTTGCGAACATATTGTGATGGCGGTCTGGGGTTTTGAGCAGGCCGAACTCAGCCAGCCAGACTTTGAGCAGTTAACGCTGCAAATCAGTTTGCCTGACGGCGAACAGGCGCAGGCAAACGCCTTATTCGACCAATCAGAAGCAGTGTTATTACAAACGTCGTTGGATAAATTGCTGCTCAAGCTGTGGTCGGACGGCAGCAGCCAGCCTGAGACGGCCATCAACCCCCTGATGGCAGAAGTGAGTCGCCATGCCCAGCAGCTTCAGTGGCGCTGGATTAGCGAAAGCCTGGCGGATATTCAGCAAGGGATGGCCGATCAACATAATCGTTCAAGCCGCTATCATCCGGTCGAATTCTTGCAGCGCATCAGCGGGCTTTCCGCCCGGTTGGTCGCGGCCAGGTGCATGGACCAACAGGCGCAGCAGCAGACCTTACCACGCCTTCCGGCGGCTGAAATTCTTGGCCTGGGCGTCAAAGGTGAGATCCAGCTGGAACATCTGAAACTGGTTTCGCTCGGTGCGCGTTATTGGGCCGACGAGCAGCAGGAAGGGGTGGATCTGATCTACACCGACCCGGACTCCCAAGCGCTGATGGTTATCGAACGCCAGTGGCCTAGAAATAGCGATCCACAAGGCGTGGCGACGCCGATAGGCAGCCGCAGGATTGCCGGCCACCCGGTAAAAAAACTGGCGGCCTGCCAGGTGATCACCAATGCCGCCAAGCGCCGGGCAAACGGAGCGTTGGACATTGCTAGCGGTAAGCAATATACCAGCGTATTGCCGCTCTCTGCCCGTGCGTGGGAGCTGCTGGGGGAACCGCTCAGGCAGCCTGATGCGGCAGCGCTGAAGCGTCATCTCCAGCAGGCATTGCCGGATTTTGTACGCCCCAGACAGCCGATCGAGCAACTGCATATCTTACCGGTTAGCGAGGTGCTCGACTGGTGCTGGGACCCGGCCTTGCAGTGCTTGCAGCTTGAACTCTTAAGCGGAGAGGCGGGTGATGATAATTTGGTGACAGTGTCACTAAATTACGATAGTGCCGCCCCTCAGGCTATCGAGGTATTAGCCAGGGCAATGCTCACGCCAGCAACTCCGCCGCGGTTGATTTCAGGCAGGGTGAAGATCGCGTCAGGCAAACTGATTATCGAGCCGTTAGCCGTCGCCAGTGACGCCCAGATATTCTCGCTGTGTGCCGATGAGGCTGAGCCTTTCCCAATGGAGCGCCAGGCCGATCTGCAACAGCGCTCAGGCATGCAGCAAGCGTTGGCAGACACCGAAACGTTGCTGGCTCAGTGGTTACAGCAGGGGATCCGGCATCAAGGAGGGCGCGGGATTGAGCGGGTGGAAATGTTAGCCGAAGCGCTAAATGGCTATGGCCTGGTGCAGCTGTCTGCATGGTTAAACGAGTTACCCGAGCGTATTCGCTCCAATAACCACACGCAATTAGTCCCGCGGTTGATGACGATTTATCAAACGCTGCGCCTGGTGAAAGACCGGCAGAGTAATTGACTTTGACAGCGCCATGACAGTTCGACTAAGCTTGCCCCACTCATTTGGGGAGTAGCCTTCCTTCATCATGAAGGAGGATGTGTCAACATACTCAGCAACTTGCTGTGGCACATCCGTCGATCAGATTGGCGAGACCATAGGGGTAATATTTCTTTTGGATTGGACGAGGAATATTACACCATGGTTTGCTACGTCCAGTCGGTATTTCCATAATGACCCTTTTTTCTGCTTTAATTTCACATAACCTCAGCAAAAAAACCGCCCAAAAACCTGGCGAATTGAGGGCTAAAGGATGACGCTGTCATTTTTCCAGCTCGCAATATCTTTAATCATCATATTGATTGCCTCTGAGATTTTCACCAATGCTCTGGAACACCTTGGAGAAAGGTTGAAGATCTCTGAAGGGGTAACCGGTTCGCTTTTTGCCGCCATTGGCACCGCCTTACCTGAAACCATGGTGCCCATTTTGGCCCTGGTTGCCGGCACGTCGGCCGCTAATGTTAACGAAGAGATTGGCGTGGGGGCAATATTGGGCGCGCCGCTGATGTTGTCTACGCTGTCGGTCTTTTTGATGGCGCTGGCCGTGGTTAGACGGCGGGGCATTAACGGGTCAATCACCCCAGAGCCCACGGGGTTTATACGGGATACGCATTTCTTCCTGCTGGCTTTTGTGTTAGCCGCAATTGCCTTGTTCATTCCTGTGGAGATGAAAATAGCCAGAATGGGCGTCAGCGTGTTGTTGGTCTTGCTTTATGTCACCTATATTGTAAAAACCTTACACGCTTCGAAAAAATTAGTGGCTGAAGGCAATGGAACAGCGGCAGATAACGTCATGTTCTTATCCCGAGTGGGATTGCCCACCACGCTATTTACCATCATCCTGCAAACCTTAATGGGTTTGGGCGTATTGGTAGCAGGGGCTTTAGGTTTTATAGACGGTGTTGCCGCAGTATCGGAAAAGCTTGGCATTTCGGTGTTGTTGCTGTCATTGATTATCATTCCTATAGCTACCGAATTGCCAGAGAAGGTGAACAGCATTCTATGGATACGCAAAGGAAAGGATACTCTGGCATTAGGCAATATTACCGGCGCAATGGTTTTTCAAGGCACGATATTACCCGCCATCGGTATATTGTTGACGCCGTGGCAGCCCCGGCATGAAGTGTTGATCGGGGTGTTTATTACGCTTTCATCGGCATTTTGGCTGTGGATCAATGCCAGAAACAAAAAGCTGAAAGTGTGGATGTTATTTATTAATGGGGCTTTTTATTTCGCTTATATTATCGCCTCAATCTCATTTAGCGGCTAAAACAATAGAATAATTAACCCTCCTCAAATACGACTGCAGCGGCCATTGGAGCCGCTGCAGTCAGTGTGACTCTGCTCCAACTTGGTCGCTCATTGCCTGCCGTAAAAAATACTTGACCTTCCAAACGTGACAAGCCGGATAAAGGCAGCCTGCCAAACCTACTGTCGACAATCGTCGCGAAAGGTATACCGATGCAAGTCAAAGCTATAACCCTGCTCACTGCGGCGATAAGCGCCGCGTTCATTATCTCCGGATGCAAGGAGGCGGTGCCTTCCGGCGCAGCTGCCAAACCGCCTGGCGTTCCGGTGGCCGAAGTCGTCGTGCGCCCGATAACGCCTTTTGTGGAATTCACCGGATCGCTGACCGCGGTCAAGCGGGTTGAACTTCGCCCACGGGTCGCGGGCTATCTCCAGGAGGTCACGGTGCCCGAGGGGCGCTTGGTTAATCAAGGAGACCCGCTGTTTCTCATTGATCCTCGGGAGTTCGTAGCCGCAGTGAACGTTGCCAAAGCACGCCTACGCGAGGCTGAAGCGGCATCGCTACTCGCCAAGGCGGAATATACACGAGCCGAGAAACTGTTCGCGCAAAAGGTCGTCGCGCGAGCATTTCTTGATACCGCCACCACCGCAGTGAACGCAGGCAAAGCCCAGGTGGATGCCGCCAAAGCCGCGCTGGATGCCGCGCAACTGGATTTGAGTTTCACCCGCGTCACCGCCCCCATCAGCGGACGTGTTGGCCAAACCCTGGTCACTGAAGGTAACTATGTTGCCAGCGGTGTGACTCCGTTGACGACCATCGTCTCGATCAATCCGCTGCATGTCTATTTTGATGTCGACGAACGCACTTATTTACGTTCGCTAGCCGCTGACAGAACCAATAAAACCTCAGAGGCGGCCGAGGTAACCAAAGTCATGGTGGCGCTGATCGCCGACAAGACCTACTCGCGGCCCGGTCGTGTTGATTTCCTCGCCAACTCTGCCGATCGCAGTACCGGAACGGTGCGGGTACGTGCGGTGGTGGACAATCCTGATGGGCAATTAACCCCCGGTCTGTTCGCCAAAGTCAAATTGGAGACCGGCGCACCGCAGCCCAAGGTGCTGGTTTCTGACCTGTCGATTGGCACCGACCAGGGCAGCCGCTATGTGCTGGTCGTTGGCAAAGACGATACAACAGAATACCGGCCGGTCGAACTTGGCCCGATAGCCGATGGAATGCGGGTGATCGAACAAGGTCTGCAAGCGGGCGAGCGCATCGTCGTCAAGGGATTGGTTCGTCCAGGGATGCAGATTACGCCACAGTCCGCGGCGATTGACGGTACGCCTATTGCGCTGCCGCAAACCTCAGGAGGCGCGCAATGAGCTTTCCACGTTTCTTCATCGATCGGCCGATCTTTGCCATCGTGCTCTCGGTGCTGATGGTGTTGGCTGGCACCGTTGCCTTCTTCCAATTACCGCTCAGTGAGTATCCGGCCGTGACGCCGCCAACCGTGCAGGTAACCGCCTCTTATCCGGGCGCCAACCCCAAGGTGATCGCTGAAACGGTGGCCGCGCCGCTCGAACAGGCAATTACCGGGGTAGAGGGCATGTTGTACATGTCGTCGCAGTCGGCCACTGATGGCCGGATTATCCTGACCGTAACTTTCGCCCAGGGAACCAATGCCGATATGGCGCAGGTTCAGGTGCAAAACCGGGTCGCCCGTGCGTTGCCGCGTTTGCCTGAAGAAGTACAACGCCAGGGGGTGGTTACACAGAAAACCTCGCCAGACATTCTGATGGTGGTGCACCTGCTATCGCCAGATAAGCGTTACGATCCGTTGTATATCTCCAATTTCGCCTACCTGCAGGTGCGCGACGAGCTGTCCCGTATTCCGGGGATCAGCGACGTGCTGGTTTGGGGAGCGGGTGAATACAGCATGCGGCTGTGGCTCGATCCAAACCTGATCGCAGCACGGGGGCTGACGGCTGGCGACGTGATAGCCGCGGTACGTGAGCAGAACGTACAGGTGGCGGCGGGTTCGGTCGGACAGGCTCCTAACTCTACCGCCGCCTTCCAGGTGACGGTGAACACCCTCGGGCGGTTGACCGATGAAGAACAGTTCGGCGATATCATCATTCGCACCGGTATTGATGGCCAGGTGACACGCCTACGGGATGTCGCACGCATCGAGATGGGTGCAGATGCCTACGCTTTGCGCAGCCTGCTTGACGGTGAGCCCGCCGTGGCACTGCAAATCATTCAAAGTCCGGGAGCCAACGCGCTGGACGTTTCGCAGGCAGTGCGGGCCACCATGCAGCGGCTTGAAGGCAACTTTCCGGCCGGGCTCAGTTCACGCATCGCCTATGATCCGACGGTGTTTGTTCGGGCTTCACTGGAATCGGTAGCTACCACGCTGTTGGAGGCCATCTTCCTGGTGGTGATCGTGGTGGTGCTGTTCCTGCGCAACTGGCGGGCTTCGCTGATCCCGCTGATGGCCGTGCCGGTATCACTTATCGGTACCTTCGCCGTAATGCATCTGATGGGGTTCTCGCTCAACACCTTGTCGCTGTTTGGTTTGGTGCTATCGATTGGTATCGTAGTCGACGATGCGATCGTGGTGGTGGAAAACGTCGAGCGGCATATCGAAAATGGTGAAGATCCCCCGCAAGCCGCCAGGAAGGCGATGGACGAGGTCACCGGGCCGATTATCGCCATCACCTCGGTGCTCGCCGCGGTGTTTATCCCTACCGCCTTCCTCAGCGGTTTACAAGGCGAGTTTTATCAACAGTTTGCGCTCACTATTGCCATCTCGACCATTCTGTCGGCGGTGAATTCGCTCACGCTCAGCCCGGCGCTTGCCGGTCTCCTGTTGCGGCCACGTAAGGTGGGGATCACTCATGATCCTCGCAGCCTGCGTGGTCGTGTCGAACGGAGGTTTGAGCGGTTGGCCAAGCCTTTCCAACGCGCACCGGACGCCTATGGCAACACGGTCCGCAAGGTTGTGCGGGTCAGCGGCCTGGCTCTGGTGGTTTACGCTGGGCTGCTTGCGCTGACCTTCTTCGGCTTCAAGGCTGTACCGCCGGGCTTTGTCCCCATGCAGGATAAATATTATCTGGTTGGCATTGCCCAGCTTCCCAACTCCGCATCACTGGATCGCACCGAGGCCGTCGTTAAGCAGATGTCGAAGATCGCACTGGCGGAACCCGGTGTTGAAAGCGTTGTGGCATTCCCGGGGCTTTCAATCAACGGTTTTGTTAACGTGCCAAATGCCGCCGTGATGTTCGTGATGCTCGACCCATTCAAAGATCGCACCACGGACGACCTCAGTGCGATGGCAATCGCCGGGCGTTTACAGGCCAAATTCGCCAGCATCCCCGACGGTTTCCTTGGCGTATTTCCGCCACCACCGGTGCCAGGACTGGGTGCTACTGGCGGTTTCAAAATGCAGGTTGAAGATCGCGGTGGTGCCGGGCTGGATGCGCTGGTTCAGCAAACTCAGCTCCTGATGCAGAAAGCCAGCGGTACGGGGCAGGTGGCCGGGCTGCTCACCAGCCTTGACGTCAATGCACCGCAGCTCGACGTCAGTATCGACCGCACCCAGGCGATGAGCCAAGGCGTTCGTCTGGCGGACGTTTTTGAGGCACTCCAGGTGTATCTCGGCTCGCTGTATGTCAACGACTTCAACCGCTTCGGCCGCACCTACAAAGTCACGGCTCAGGCCGATGCAGATCACCGCATGCAAGCTGAAGCCATTGGTCGGCTGCAAGTGCGCAATGCGGCCGGGGAAATGCTGCCGCTGTCAGCGTTTGTCACCGTTACGCCAAGTTCCGGCCCGGATCGTGTGATGCATTATAACGGTTACCCCTCGGCGGATATCTCCGGCGGTGCTATGCCGGGCGTCAGTTCCGGACAGGCGGTGGCGCTGATGGAGCAACTGGCGCAGGAGGTGCTACCTGAAGGCATGAGCTTCGAATGGACCGATCTCACCTATCAACAAAAGCTGGCCGGAGACTCGGCGCTGTTTATCTTCCCACTCTGTGTGCTGCTCGCTTATCTGATCCTCGCCGCGCAGTACAACAGCTGGCTGCTGCCCCTGGCGGTATTGCTGATCGTACCGATGTGTCTGCTGAGTGCGATCGTGGGTATCTGGTTGGTGGGGGGAGACAACAACGTGTTCGTTCAGATTGGGCTGATCGTGTTGGTGGGACTGGCTGCCAAGAACGCCATTCTTATCGTTGAGTTTGCACGCAGCCTCGAAGCCAAAGGCTCGAGCGCACTTGAGGCGGTTATCGAGGCTTGTCGACTGCGGTTACGGCCGATCCTGATGACCTCGCTGGCCTTTATTGCTGGCGTGGTTCCGCTGGTGTTGGCCAGTGGCGCAGGGGCGGAAATGCGCCACTCCATGGGCATTGCGGTGTTTGCGGGCATGATCGGCGTGACGCTGTTTGGCTTGTTCCTGACTCCGGTCTTTTATGTGGTGATGCGTGGTCTTGCCGCCCGCGTCGAGCATTATCGCTCAGCATCAAAACAACGCATCAAGGGGAGCCAGCCATGAGAGATCGCTATCAAACTGTGCTGCTTCCTCTGAGTGCGCTGTTCTTGCTGGCCGGATGCTCGGCGGTGGGTCCTGACTATGCACCACCCTCGTCGCCGCTGCCAACCAACTTTGGTGAGCCAACTGCCGGGCTCGGCTCTGGGGCCGTCGAGGTTGAGTGGTGGCGTACTTTCGACGATCCGGCGCTAACGGCCTTGATCCAGCAGGCATTGGCAGCGAACCATGATATTGGCATCGCGGCCATGCGGCTGGAAGAGGCCAAGGCCATGCTGCGGGAAGATCGCCAGAGCTTCCTGCCCAGCGGCGGCCCCGCGCTTAGCTATGAGAACCGCCGTTGGGGTGAAGTGGAAATTTCACCCGACCAGCCGCGGCAACGCGAAAGCTATCGCGGAGCCATCGATGCCGCTTGGGAACTCGATCTGTTTGGGCGCGTGCGGCGTTCGGTGGAGGCTGCGCAGGCGCAAGCTGGCTCCCGCGAGGCGTTACTGCGTGAAGTGCAGGTGAGCGTCATTGCTACGGTGGCCGCTACCTGGTTCGAATTGCGCGGTCTCGAGGCCGAAATTGCCGTTGTAACCGACATCAGCCAGAGCCAGCGTGAAAGCCTGAAGCTGGTTGAACAGCAGGTCAACGCCGGTTCAGCCAGCGAGTTTGACCGACTGCGTGCCGAGGCGCTGTTACGTAATGTTGAAGTGGCCATGCCTGAGTTGGAACGCCGTCGGGCGGCAAGCATCAACGTATTGGCCATCCTTCTCGGCACAGTACCTCAGTCGTTCAGGCCGCCAGCAATTGTGCCGTTGGATGATTCGTTGGCTGTGCGAACCATCGCCGTGGGCGATCCCGTATCGCTCCTCTCGCGGCGTGCCGACATCGTGGCGGCGGAACGGGACCTTGCTGCGGCTACCGCCCAGATTGGCGTCGAGACGGCTGCGCTCTATCCCGAGATCCAGGTGCAGGGATCGCTCGGCTTTGTAGCAGGGAATCTTGATGCGTTGAACGGTGCCGAGGCGCTTTCAGGCTTTATCTTGCCGGTGATTCGCTGGTCGCTGCTGGATATTGGCCGCACGCGCGCCCGGATCGCCGCCAGTGAAGCCCGCAGCAAACAGGCCTTGATCGGCTATGACCAGGCCGTGTTGCGCGCCTTGCAGGAAACGGATAATGCCTTTAAAGCCTATGGCGCTGCGGGCAGCACGCTTGAGCTACGCCTGCTGGAGTCTGCAGCGAATCGCGAAGCAGCGCGTCT
The DNA here is from genome assembly GCF_001692375.1 of Serratia sp. 14-2641. Lineage (NCBI taxonomy): Bacteria > Pseudomonadati > Pseudomonadota > Gammaproteobacteria > Enterobacterales > Yersiniaceae > Serratia > Serratia sp. 14-2641. Next base: position 33,431 of record NZ_LXKR01000037.1, read on the forward strand.
GCTCCAAGTGCGATTTGCCGAAGGTGACGGTCTCTATCTGGAGGTGCTCGATGCCGAACGAGCTCACTTTGCCAGCCAGCGCGCGCTGGTCGTCGCACGGACTAACCAGCAGCTTGCCATTGTCAGCATCTATAAGGCGTTGGGCGGCGGTTGGGAAGTCTGTACTCAGACGGAGCGCAATTGTAATGGGGCCAGCGGTATAGCCAATGCCCCCCTACAGAACTGATTGCTAACAGGCCTTGACCTTCCCCTGGTGGGAAGGTTTAAGCTTTTTGTTACCGAAACTTCCCAGGAGTAGAGCCATGGCTTCCGTTTCCCTCCCATCAGGTTCCAATCAAGCGGCTCGTCTGAGCCTGCCGGTCGAAGGAATGACCTGTGCATCGTGCGTTGGCCGTGTTGAGCGCGCACTAAAAGCCGTTCCCGGCGTGCAAACGGCCACGGTCAATCTTGCCACCGAGCGGGCAGATGTTACCTTCAGCGGCGTGGCCGATCCACAAGCGGCCGTTAGTGCTATCGAGAGCGCCGGTTACGCTGTACGAGAAGAGACCACTGAACTGGCGATCGAAGAGATGACCTGCGCATCCTGCGTCGGAAGAGTTGAGAAGGCGTTGACGCAACTTCCAGGCGTCCTCTCAGCCAGCGTCAACCTGGCGACCGAGCGTGCGCGGGTACGGCACCTCGCCGGGGTTGTCTCCACCGCTGACCTTGAGGCGGCGGTTGTGCAGGCGGGTTACAAGGCCCGTCGTTTGTCTGCTGAAACGGAGAATGTAAACGATCAGGATACCGAACGCCGCGAGAATGAAGCGCGTGGCTTGCGCCGCTCTTTGCTGATTGCGGGCATTCTCACTTTGCCGGTCTTTATCCTTGAGATGGGCTCGCACCTTATTCCTCCGATGCACCATTGGGTACAGGGCGTTTTGGGTGAACAGACGAGCTGGTATATACAGTTTGTACTCGCCACCCTGGTGTTGTTCGGCCCGGGCCTGCGCTTTTTCCGTAAAGGTATCCCGGCGTTGCTGCGTGGGGCTCCCGATATGAACTCGCTGGTGTCGGTGGGTACGGCAGCGGCGTACGGCTATTCGGTGGTGGCGACATTCATTCCCGAGGTACTGCCTAAGGGAACCGCTAACGTCTACTTCGAAGCCGCCGCCGTCATCGTGACCTTGATCCTGCTTGGGCGCACGTTGGAGGCTCGCGCCAAGGGGCGAACGTCGCAGGCCATCAAACGGCTGGTCGGGCTTCAGGCCAAGACCGCGCGCGTTGAACGCAACGGCGATACCGTTGAGATCCCGCTTGATCAGGTGACCACCGGTGACGTGGTGTTCGTTCGTCCAGGGGAGAAGATCCCAGTCGATGGCGAGGTCGTCGAGGGGGCATCTTATGTGGATGAGAGCATGATCACCGGTGAACCTTTACCCGTATCGAAGGGCGTAGGCGCTGCCGTTGTGGGGGGCACCATCAACAAGACCGGTGCTTTCAGCTTCCACGTCACCAAGGTCGGGGTCAATACGGTGCTGGCGCAGATCATCCGCCTGGTTGAGGAAGCGCAGGGCTCCAAGCTGCCGATCCAGGCGCTGGTCGATAAGGTGACCATGTGGTTCGTACCGGCAGTGATGGCTGCCGCCGCGCTGACCTTCCTGGTCTGGCTGATCTTTGGCCCGGAACCGGCGCTGACCTTTGCGTTGGTGAATGCAGTTGCGGTACTGATTATCGCTTGCCCGTGCGCCATGGGGCTGGCTACGCCGACATCAATTATGGTCGGTACCGGGCGTGCAGCTGAACTTGGCGTGTTGTTCCGCAAGGGGGAAGCTTTGCAGGCGCTGCGTGACGTGAGCGTTATCGCCCTCGACAAGACCGGCACCTTGACCAAAGGACGCCCAGAACTCACCGATCTCGTTCCTGCTAAAGGTTTTGAGTACAGCGAAGTGCTGGCTCTGGTGGCGGCGGTTGAAACCCGCTCTGAGCACCCGATCGCCGAAGCGATTGTGTTGGCCGCCAAACAGCAAGGCATCACGCTGGCTCCCGTTGAAGGCTTCGACGCCGTGCCGGGCTTTGGCGTAACGGCCAAGGTTGATGGCAGGGTGGTCTCAGTCGGTGCGGATCGGTTCATGACGCAGCTTGGTCTTGATGTGGTGAGCTTCAAATCTGCCGCCCAACGCCTGGGCGAACAGGGTAAGAGCCCGCTCTATGCCGCTATCGACGGTCGTTTAGCGGCGGTGATTGCGGTTGCCGATCCGATCAAGGAAACCACGCCAGAGGCTATTAAGGCGCTGCACGCGCTGGGCCTCAAAGTGGCGATGATCACCGGCGACAATGCGGCAACGGCGGCAGCGATCGCCAAACAGCTCGGTATTGATGAAGTTGCGGCAGAGGTGTTGCCCGATGGCAAGGTTGCTGCGCTGAAAAAGTTCCGGGTCAACGGGGCGCGAGTGGCCTTCGTGGGGGACGGAATCAACGATGCCCCGGCGTTGGCGGAAGCGGACGTTGGGCTGGCTATCGGTACCGGTACGGATGTGGCTATCGAGGCGGCCGACGTGGTGCTGATGTCTGGCGACCTGCGCGGGGTGCCGAACGCTATCGCGCTTAGCCAGGCGACGATCCGCAACATCAAACAGAACCTGTTCTGGGCCTTTGCCTACAACGCGGTGCTGATCCCGGTGGCGGCGGGCGCGCTTTATCCGTTGAACGGCACCTTGCTTTCGCCGATCTTCGCGGCGGCGGCGATGGCGCTCTCCAGCGTCTTTGTACTCGGCAACGCGCTGCGCCTGAAGCGCTTCCAGGCTCCGATGACGGTTGAGTCCTCCAGCAGAACGGCGGAAAGCGGGGCGGAGATTATCCCCGTTACCGCAAGTAAATGACCGATGTCGGGCCATGGTGACATCCCTCACCCTAACCCTCTCCCACAGGGAGAGGGGACCGACCGTGCTACAACTGGATTCAAGTGTTCACCTTAGCTCCGAAGCTTCGAGGCTGTGTAAGTTGGTCTCCACACCTGACTGCAGCTCCGTATCAGCTCCCTCTCCTTGGGGAGAGGGTTGGGGTGAGGGAGACCAGCGAGCTTAACCAGTAACAATGACGCTAATCCACAGTTTCAGTGCTATCCCTCTGAAGGAGATAATGATGAATATTGGTCAAGCAGCCAAATCCTCCGGCGTTTCAGCCAAAATGATCCGTTACTACGAACAGATCGGTTTGATCCCCAAGGCCATACGCTCGGATGCGGGCTACCGCCATTACAGCGCTTCGGACGTACATAGCCTGCGCTTTATCCGCCGCTCACGCGACCTTGGGTTTTCTGTTGAGCAGATCTCGGCGCTGTTGGTGCTGTGGAACGACCGGGACCGCGCCAGTGCCGACGTCAAAGAAATGGCGCTTTCCCACGTCGCGCGGCTAAAAGCCAAGATTGCCGAACTGCAGGCGATGGCAGAAACCCTCGAGTTCCTGGCCGACCACTGCCACGGTAATGACCGCCCAGACTGCCCGATCCTGGCTGATTTAGCCGAGCCAACCGCAGTAACGACAGTGCCAAATAAGGCACCAAAGTTCGGTGTTGCGTCAGGTGTGCTGAAACGCGGGGAAAAGGGGTTTGCCGTTGTAGCGAAAGAGAAAATTTTGCAGAAAAACCTTTGACCTTGCCACGCTGGCAAACCTCATAGTGATCTGACACCAACCCGATGGAGATCAATATGCATCATTTCACTGTTCCCAATATGACCTGCGGCGGCTGCGCCAAATCCGTCACCAAGGCGCTACTGGGCGTTGACCCACAGGCCCGTATCGAAACCAATCCGGCTGCGGGCGAGGTAAAGGTCGACAGCACTTTGGCAGCAAGCGAGTTACTTGCGGTACTTGGCAAAGCGGGTTACCCGGCCCGACATATCTGAACAGCAAAGGAGAACCTGATATGAAACCTGTCAAAATGGCCATCGCCGCACTCGCGTTGGCAACGCTTTCTTTCTCTGTCATGGCGGCCACGCTGGTTGACGTTGCACCTGCCAATCAGCAGAAAATCGGCGTGATTAGCGCCTGTTCAAGCAGCAACAGCCTGAGCAGCCTCCAGCGTGAACTGGAGAATAAGGCTAAGGCAGCCGGGGCAAGTGCCTATCGCATTATCGGCGCTTCCGGCAACAATCGTATGTGTGGTACGGCCGAGATTTACCACTGATTGTTGTCCCAAGAGAAGCCGCTAGATGCGGCTTCTCTATCCTGCCTTTTTATTCCACGGCGACTACTCGGCACTACTTTCTTATAGTTAACACGCTTTCTAACGCACCGCTTTGTAAAAACCGGCTCGTCACTGGTGTCACAACCACACTGCGGTTGACGGGTAGGATCTTGATCCCTTCCCCCAGAAATACGGGAATGGTTGTGATGTATAATTGGTCTAACTCCCCAGCATCGGCGAAAAATGCCGCGGCCTTACCCCCTCCAACGACCCAAACATCCTTACCTTTTGCCGCCAGTTTTGCATGCCTGGCGATATCATTAGCATTCCCACTCACTTTACTTATGCCTGTAACTTGCGGTATTGCCAGATCCTGGCTTGTCAAAATGAACGCTGGAACATCTTTATAAGGCCAGTCGCCATGGGCATTTTCCATTATCCAGCTGTAGGTTTTGCCTCCCATAATCACCGCGCCAATACTCTGGTAGAAGTCATCATAGGGTGTAGCATCATCGCCTAAAATAAAATTTGTCAGCCAGTCAAGCTCATGATCCTGGGTGGCAATATAGCCATCCATAGATGCTGCAACATAATAAATTAACTTCGACATTCTATATCCTTAATTTGCTAAGCGGGCGCAACATGCAGCGCCCCTACGTTTTGTAGCCTGTTGGGTGTTGTCAGCAGTCTTGCTACTTGCGCTTCTTCGGCGAACTTCACCACTTTTTCATTAGGCGTATTAGGATGCAGGCAGGGCTGGATTCTGGGCAACCTCTTGCCTCAACGCCTCAAATGGGCACTGGCTGAATAAGTTGAGGATCTCTACCGGGGTCAAAGGGCTGAGTGCCAGCGAACGGTTAAACTGGAACAGGCTGCTGGCAGTGTCGTACAAATTCGTTTCAGAAGCCGGAAATTCAGCATAGCCAAAGGTGCGGAACGGCGGCGTTTTATCGCGCACTTGAGGACACCTATCCGCGAGTTGTTCCACCCAACGAGAAAAGATCGGCCAATCTATGATGTTATCTTCCGCCAGTGCTGCCATACCGGCAAAGCACTCCTCGGTAAACACGTAGGGATGCTGCGCCAGCTTTTGCCATACGAGTCGGGCGCCTGTGCTCGGATTTGGATTAAGGAAAAACTGCCGGTTATGAGCCAGCCTGCTCAGGACAAACAGGTCCATCGATTGGCTAAGCTGGGTCAATACATGGCTGGAAATGGCGCGTTCCGCCAGCTCACCTCTAACCCAGACATTGGCGTCGTCCAGTAGCTCCATCATCAACGCTTCATCTTCATGATAGCGAGAAACCAGCCGGCACCTAACCAAATGAGAAGGATCTTTGGTCAGTGACTGCAACAGGGTTTGAGAGGGATTAACCAGCCGGAAAATCATATTTTCACGTACGGTTTCATCCGGATGATGGAGAGCAATATTTGCCCAGCACGCTGGCCAACCTGGGTTGTTATCCAGCTTATCGAGGATCGGGCCAATCGGATCCATAAAATAGTCGGAGTAAACTTTGCCCTCAGCACAGTCTTGATCCTCTATCGATGCCATAGGCCGGCTGACAAGCCCCTCAATCAGCGCAGAAAAGCCTGAGGTTAACGCCTCCCATGCCAAAGTTTCGCTGGCATACTCCCAAGGCTGCCAACGCCAGACCAACTCTGGCCATATCATGCAGGGGACAATAAATGGCTGCTTGCTTTGCTGCGCCACCTGGATTTTCAGTTCCAGCGAAAGCGCAGGCAGCATATCAAGCAAGGTCTGCGTGGTGGTGTCCTTCGAGTTAGCGACGGCTTTTAAAAAACGATCCGGGAACGCCGCCCAGCCGTGTTCAATCAGCAGGGCCGAAAAATCAGGCGCATTGAGGAGCTTACTGACGGTGTTACTGCGGGCTTGGCTTAAGTCTGAGATGTCCATGGATCGCTGCTTTTGATTATTCCTTCAGTGGGGGAATACTATCCGATTCGCGGTACGCTGGATAGGCTGCACCAGCCGCGTGAAGATGACTAAACTGAATGCTAGGTTACATTGTGCCTGGAGAACTTTGATGGATGCCTCGTTACAGATTGACCAACTTATCGCAGCGCTGACCGACTGGCGTGGGAAGACCTTGGCGGAGATCCGTAAGTGCATTGTTGCGGCTGACTCGGAAATCATTGAGGAATGGAAGTGGAGAGGGAGCCCGGTGTGGTCACATCACGGCATTATCGCGGTTGCTAACGCCCATAAAGCCAAGGTAAAGCTGACCTTTTACCACGGCGCCAGCCTGGTAGATGCCGATAAGCTGTTTAACGCTGGCCTGGATGGTAACGCGTGGCGGGCGATTGATTTCTTTGCAGAGGATACGGTGGATTCAAAAGCCTTAACGGCTCTGGTGCAGGAGGCGGTTGAGTTTAATCTGCGTAAGAAGGTGAGGTAACAAATTCGTGATGCCATTGAGGCAAAAGACATTCATTGTGTAGCCAAAACGCCGCGGAATTGATTTTTATCAACAGTATAAAGAATGTACTACTGTTAATAGATGTTATCAGTGATAGAAGAAGCTTGGCATGGATAAACCCTCGTTCTCCCGTTTGATGGCCGTGTGCCTGCTGGGCATTACCGGGCCGATCGTTACTGAGAGAAAAGCGTACAGGGGAACTACGTGGTATCTGCCAAGGGGAGTGGGCTCTCAAAAAATCACCACGCATATTAAAAGAGGTCATTTAAATGCTCAATAAGTCAGTGGCTATTGTATGTTTGTTAACAGTGGTGCCCGCATGTGTCGCAGGTGAAATAAATTTATACTCAATTAACACCGGCTCCTTTGTGTATCATACGATAAACAATGAGGGACAATACACGGAGAACTTTGATAACAAATTTTTCTCCGTAGAACGAAAGTTTTCTGAGGATTCAAAATATAGTATTTTAGTTGGCACAATGAAAAATAGTTTCAATGACCGCTGTATCGCACTGGGTCTGAGAAGAGACTGGATGTCTAATGACTCTGGATGGGTTTTTAAGGGTGTTTATGGGTATGTTGGTGAGTTCTTCTTTGATGCCTTCAGTCAATGTGGTAATGATGGTTCATATAAAAAGTTCAAGGATACTACCGGCGTGGGTTTCTCTCCCTATATCTATCATGCAGTTCAATACAATTTTACCAGCTACTTTGGGGTGGAAAGTGGTATTATTCTTCCCTCGATATTTGTCGTTAGCGCCCAATGGAGTTTCAGATAGTCGCACCATCAGAAAGGGGTAACTTCGTGACCATACGTATCAGGCTCACTGTCGCAATAACATTGCTTACTGTGACACTGCCCGTATTAGCTAAAATACCAGAAAACTTTGTCTATACCAGCTCCGGCGATCTCGAAGCGGCGTCAACCATTATGGCGCGTAGCGACATTGGCGGTGCGCAGATCGTTTACAATTGGCGCTCACTCGAGCCTGAGAAGGACAAATACAACTTTTCGCAGATTGAGCAGGATCTGACTCGTCTCAAAGCAAACAAGAAAAAACTTTTCATCCAGATCCAGGATCGGTTTTTCGAACAGAATGCCCGATACGTTCCTGATTATCTGATGAATGATGCCAGGTACGGTGGTGGGATATCGCCACAATTTGACAATCCTGGCGAAGGAAAGCCGGTTGGCTCGGGGTGGGTGGCACAGCAGTGGGATCCTGCTGTGCGCCAACGTTATCAAGCTTTGTTGGCAGCGCTTGCAGAGCGTTTCGATGGCCGAGTCTATGGTGTGAACCTACCCGAAACAGCCATTGATCTTGACGAGAAAAAGCTACCCAAGGGATTTACCTGCGATAACTATTTCGCAGGCGAAATGGAAAACCTCACCTTTGCGCGCAAGGTGTTCACCAAATCACATGTGGTGCAATATGTAAATTTCTGGCCGTGCGAATGGAACAACGACCACAATTACATGGGGCGACTGTTTGAGTTCGCAAGTGCCAATAATATTGGGCTCGGCGGCCCAGATATTGTTCCCAACCGCAAGGCGCAAATGAAGAACTCCTATCCGTTCTTCAACAAATACAAAAGTAAGCTAGCACTGGTTGCCATGGCTGTGCAGGAGCCGACCTTGACCTACAGGAACCCCAATACGGGCAAGTCATTTAGCAAGGACGAGTTTGTACAATTCGCAGAAGACTATCTCGGTGCAGATATCATTTTCTGGAGCACGACGTCTCCCTGGTTGGCGAAGAAATAGGCATCAGTCGCCTAAGAAAAGAAAGCGTCACGGGGTAATCATGGGGCCGGTCACGGCCCGTTATATTTTCCCCTAGAGGCTGAACACTCTGGCGGGGCACCAGATGATCAAGACCTTAAACGAGTAGGTCGATAGCTTTCAGGAATTTCCAGGTTTTTACCGATGGTTAGCTCTTCGCTCACCATCCTTCCAACAGTTGCCGCACAGGTTACGCCAGGGTGCATGACCGCCACATAAATACCCGTTATATCATCAATAACCCCCATGACAGGATGTCCATCCTGCGGTACAGGTCGTTGTCCTACCGACTGCCTGAGAAGATAGGCCGATGCCGTTCCTTGTAGCCTGTTTTTTATCGCCGTGAGGGTTTCAGACGCCACTGCTTCAGTATCACCCGTAACCGGATAATCCTCGGCAGCCAGGAGATCCCCGTTAAATGCATGGCGAACTTCAATGTCATCGCCAGATATTAGGGTATTAACAATGTGTTTTGTCACGCGGTAACGCAGAAGAATGGCTGGCGAAGCCACGATCGGGAGCGAAATCCCTATCATGCTCAGCAACGAAGTTATACCCGTCCCGCAGGCCAGAATCACAAAATCCGCGTTTAATATGCCTTCCGCTGTCTCGATGCCAGTTATTCTATTTCCCTCTTGCATGAATCCGGTGACGAGCGTCTGTGTTTTCAACTCCGCACCAAGACGGCAGGCCTTATTCAGCAGGGCTCGGGTGGCCTCTGTCGGATCTATTGCGCCATCCTGAACGGCATAATGCGCCCGTGAAGGTGGGGCATTCATCGCTGGCTCCAGCCGGGATATATCAGACTGCTGAAGCATTTTCGACTCATCTTGTTCGCAAGGCGAATCGGCCCCGTAACTTAGCGCACCAACCCAACGTATACAAAGTTCCGGAATTTCTTTTTCTAACCTGTGCCAGTCTTCCGCCGACGCTCGGCGAAGAAGTGCATCTGGGGCATCGTCACTCACAGTGGTGTGGATCCAGCCAAAAGCGCTGCCGGTGGCACCAGAAGCTGGATGCGCTTGGTCAATAACGGTCACTTTTATTCCGCGGCTGGCCAAATGATAAGCGATTGAGGTCCCTATAATCCCCGCGCCCACAATAATCATACTTTTTGTAGTGGAACACATACCGTTTCCTCGCATAAAAGGGCCCAGGCATTAGCAAAATCCGCCGTAACCCCTCGGCATCAGTTTTGTGGCCATTCCTGCTTCAGCAACGCATAAATCAGCTCATCGCCCCATTGGCCATCAAAGCGGTCATTCTGTCGCAAATGTGCCTCTTTACGCATGCCCAAGCGTTCGACCACGCCGATAGAGCCGCGATTCGCTGCATCAAGTCGGGCAAAAATGCGGTGGAAACCCACGTCAGTGAAGCCGCGTTCCAGTACCGAACGTACCGCTTCTGCCGCATAGCCTTTACCGGCATAAACCGGGTTGAAGATATAACCGATTTCACCTTGCAGCGCCGCGCTGCTGGCCAGCTTCAGTAACACTTCACCAATGAGTTCGCCGCTCTCTTTCAATGTGACGGCACAATAAAAAGTGTCACCATCCTCACTGAAACGTGAGGTTACGGCCTTTGCCAATCGAGTTTCCATTTGCGCCAGCTCTGGCGGTGGAGCATATAAGTAGCGGTAGACTTCAGGCAGGCGATGGTAAGCCGCATAGGCGTGGAGATCGTCAGGTGTAAAACGGCGTAGCAGCAGGCGCTCGGTGAAGAATGGCAGGGTAATCGAATGCAAGAAATTATCCTTTTCTAATGTGTTGTTATGGTGAAGGGGCTGTTATTACCAATGACCCGTTAACGTTCCAGCATAGAAAGAATATGATTTTTGGTTAGCGGGGCCAGTTGCAACGGCTGGTTGCCAGAAGGTTCAAACCATATCACTTCTTCGATTTCTGCAGCGGGGAGAAAGTGGGTCTCTTCAGTGCTGACTCTAAACATGTCAGCAATCAGCATATATCCAGGCTCATTGGCTGCAAGATCCGTAAAGCGCCCAAGAGGGACCATCTCATCAGGGTTGAAGGAGGCATTCAGTTCCTCTTGCAGTTCACGTGCAAGTGCCACCTCTGGCCGCTCACCAGATTCGATTTTTCCACCCGGCTGCATAAACCACTTCGTGTTGCGCTTTCTGACCAAAAGGACCCGGCCAGCCCGATCGGTGATGATGGCTGCAGCTATATGAATTTGCTTACTCTCTGACATTCTGAATCCCGTTGTTTGGTATAAAAGCACCCCGCGTGAAGGCATCAAATGTACCAGAGTGGGGAGGGTGATTCCTAGCTGGGATATCTTCCCTAATCAGGTAAAGTAGAGCCTATGACTTGTGCTACGCTCTGGTTTTACGAAATCTAGAAGTGGAACTACATGATGACGAAACCTACAGCCAGCTTTCAGTCCAGTTCGTTTGTGATTGCAGTTCGCGATCTCAAAAAAAATGCTGCTTATTTTTGCGATGTCCTGGGATTTGACTTGGCATGGCCGGAGGGCATGGGCTGGCAACTCGCCACTAGGGGATGCGTGCGTATCATGTTAGGCCATTCACCGGATGCAATGCCACCCTCTGACACCGGCGATCACAACTATTTTGCTTATCTGTATGTCGATGATGCTAAGACACTTTATGAAGAGTTTGTCAGCAAGGGGGCGATCATAATGGCTCCACCCGTTGATAAACCGCATGGTATGCGTGAATTTACCGTAGGGACTCCCGAGGGGCATAGAATGGTGGTTGGCCAGGCTCTCGATTAGCGTGCAAGACGTACAGATCATTGATACTCGAATGAGACCCCAGTCATAGTATTTAAGAACCGGCAAAGGTCATCACCAGCATCCTCAATCGTATGAAAACGAACAGAGTCTACACACCCGGATTTACTCTCATTAAGACGGGCAATGAATGGCGGTGTTGGATCTTGTCCTGTAAGACTTCTGAATCTGGTAGCGTCAACACGCCAGCGATACATTGCTCCGTATCGTTGAACCCCTCTAATGCCTGTGCGGGTATTTTTTGTCGTTTTAATAGAAATTGGCATTCTGAGTTACCTAAGTTAAATGACCCTGAGATTGCATAGTCTTTATACAGCTAACCAGGTGAGTTTACAGCAAACGGCTGAATGGTAAAGGAATCTCTACTGCTTAACTAACCGTCATTTTGGCTGCTATGATTTATGGTCACTGCCAACGTCAGCTCCTCGCTCATAGCTGCCCGTCAACGCCTTTCGGTTTAAAAAACAGGCTTAACGTGGGATGTTTAATGAGATGGTCACTCCCTCCTTCCCGGTACTATGCTGAGGACAGGCTTTCATTCGGAGAACCATCATGGAAAATATTGCGCTTATTGGTATCGAT
>NZ_LXKR01000038.1:0-541 GCF_001692375.1 Serratia sp. 14-2641
TTGACGTTTTGTGTGTGCATGTTATTTCTCCCGTTAGTGTTTATTGTCACATCCCACTGAGCCCCTCGCCGCAACCGCTAAACTGACCTTCCAGGGATGAGGATGAAGTCAAATTTGGCGACAAAGCCGCAGCGCAAGCGACCGCAGGGAGTGCGAACGGGTGCCGGCGACAGATTTGACTTCAGACGCCTGGAAGGTAGTTTTTAGCGGGGCGAGGGACTCAGTGGGTGTGACTGACACGGTAGTAGCAATATGCACACACCCGACACGGCGAAACGCCGTGGCGACCTTAGCGCCCTGCAGCCTTTTGCAGGGCAGTGAAACGCGCTGGCCACCTGGCCAGCTGCAGCCCTTGACCTGGCCGTTAGATATCAGACCCTAGCCTTAGGCCCGAAACCCGCTCGCGGGGTTCGGCGAAGCTTGCCCGGCATTTTTTTGCCGGGTTAGCTGAGTAGGGGTGACGACCAGGCAAAGCCTGGGAGCCGAAGGTATCCAAACAGCCGTTGATTTAGTTTCTCGCCAGCCAGCTGCAATACCATCG
>NZ_LXKR01000039.1:0-120 GCF_001692375.1 Serratia sp. 14-2641
TTGGGCAGGTGGTATGGCGGAGAAGCAGGAGGGTCGTGATGGACAAGGTCAGTATCGCAACTGAGATATCATGTTGTGGCACGTGAAGGAATAGTGGTTTTTGATTTTGTTTTTTTTGTT
>NZ_LXKR01000039.1:166-43433 GCF_001692375.1 Serratia sp. 14-2641
GAGATGTGTATAAGAGACAGATTCAGGACTCCATCGCCAATACCCGCGCTATCGGTGCCGTGTTGGGCGGGCTGCTGGGTGGGCCTTCCGTTGGTTTCCTGGTTGGCCTAACGGGCGGCTTACATCGTTATACACTGGGTGGCATGACGGACGTTGCCTGTGCGATCTCCACGGTGGCCGAAGGGCTGGTTGGCGGCATTGTGCATAGCATTGCCATGCGTCGCGGGCGTATCGATCTGCTGTTCAACCCGCTGTTTGTCGCCGGGATTGCGCTGGTGGCGGAAGTGCTGCAAATGGCGATTATCCTGATCGTTGCGCGTCCGTTCCCCGAAGCGGTGCTGCTGGTGGAGCATATCGTCCTGCCGATGCTGATCGCCAATACCATCGGTGCCGCCATGTTTATGCAGATCCTGCTGGATCGGCGGGCGATGTTTGAGAAATACACCAGTGCCTTCTCCTCCAAGGCGTTGAAGATTGCCGAACGTACCGAGGGTATTCTGCGCCAGGGGTTTGACCAGGAAAACAGCATGAAGGTGGCGCGGGTGGTCTATCAGGAGCTGGGCATAGGCGCCGTGGCGATCACCGATCGTGACAAGCTGCTGGCCTTTATCGGCATTGGTGACGACCACCATCTGCCGGGCACGCCGATCTCCTCGGTCCACTCCCATCGCGCTATCGATAACAACGAGGTGGTGTATGCCGACGGCAACGAGCTTTCTTACTGCTGCTCCATCAACGGCAATTGCAAACTAGGTTCGACATTGGTGATCCCACTGCGTGGTGAAAATCAGCGAGTGATTGGCACCATCAAACTGTATGAACCCAAGACCAAGCTGTTTAGCACCATCAACCGCACGCTGGGGGAAGGGATTGCCAGCCTGCTGTCGGCGCAAATCATGGCCGGGCAATATGAACGCCATAAACAGCTGCTGGCCCAGTCGGAAATCAAACTGCTGCATGCGCAGGTGAACCCGCATTTCCTGTTCAACGCCCTGAATACGCTGGTGGCGGTGATCCGCCGCGATGGCGACCGGGCCTGCGAACTGGTGCAGTATCTGTCGACCTTTTTCCGCAAAAACCTCAAACGTTCCGACGATGAGGTGAGCCTGGCGGACGAGATTGAACATGTTAACGCCTATCTGCAGATCGAAAAGGCCCGCTTTGCCGATCGGCTGGAGATCACCGTTTCGCTGCCGGAAGAGTTGCTGGCAGTGCGTTTACCGGCGTTCTCGCTGCAGCCGATTGTGGAAAATGCGATCAAGCACGGTACTTCGCATCTGTTGGGGATTGGCCGTGTCGATATTGGTGCCCGCCTGGAAGGCGATCACCTGCTGTTGCAGGTAACGGATAACGCCGGGCTGTTCCGTCAACAAACCGGTGGCAGCGGGTTGGGGATGAACCTGGTCGATCGGCGTATCCGCGTGCGCTATGGTGAAGATTACGGTGTACAGGTCACCTGCGAACCTGAAGCCTATACCTGCATCACCCTTAACGTTCCCTTGGCGAGGGCTGCTTGATGTTGAACGTACTGATTGTTGATGACGAGCCCTTTGCCCGCGATAACCTGCGCCACCTGCTGGAAGAGGAAGAGGGCATCACCATTATTGGTGAATGCGCCAATGCCATTGAGGCCATCAGCCAAATCCACCGCTTGCAACCGGACGTGGTGTTCCTGGACATCCAGATGCCGCGTATCAGCGGACTGGAAATGGTTGGCATGCTCGATCCGAACCGTATGCCCTACATCGTGTTTCTGACGGCCTATGACGAATACGCGGTGCAAGCCTTCGAGCAGCATGCGTTTGATTACCTGCTGAAACCGGCGGAGCCGAATCGGCTGAATAAAACCTTGCAGCGCCTGCATCAACGGCGTGCTCCGCAGAATATTGCGGCGTTGGATGAAAGCGCAGGCTACTTGAAATACATTCCCTGCACCGGCCACAGCCGGATTTACCTGCTGCGTTTCGACGAGGTGATTGCCATCCGCTCACGCTCGACCGGGGTGTATGTGGTACGCAATGACGGCATGGAGTGTTTTACCGAGCTGACGCTGCGCACGCTGGAAAGCCGCACGCCATTGGTGCGCTGCCACCGGCAATATCTGGTGAACCTTGAACAGGTCAAAGAGATCCGTTTTGAAGAAAGTGGCACGGCGGAAATGATTATGTCGGTGGGGGAGCCAGTCCCTGTCAGCCGCCGCTATCTCAAATCGCTGAAAGAAGAACTGGGGTTACGGGGATAACGTTAAGCGACTCGGTTTGGCATGAGGGCACCTGAATGGTGCCCTTTTTGTTTGTCCTTGACGGGTTTACCTCTCGCTTATAGCCTTGATGATATCAACGGGCGCATTCGCGCCGTACTGGGTTATAGGAACAGCAAATGAGCGAAGCACGGATTATTGCCAAAGCGATGAAAGACGGGAAACCGGCACAGGATCTGGTCATTTTGCCTGCCCTGGCTAACCGCCACGGGTTGATCACCGGGGCAACCGGTACGGGTAAAACGGTCACCCTGCAAAAGATGGCGGAGCAGTTTTCACGCATTGGCATTCCGGTATTCCTAGCGGACGTTAAAGGCGACCTGTCAGGCATTGCGACCGAAGGTGTTCCCTCCGAGAAGTTGCAGGCGCGGTTAGCCGCGATTGGCGTTACCGACTGGCAACCCCAAGCCTGTTCGATGATCCCTTGGGATATTTTTGGCGAAAAGGGCCATCCCATCCGTGCCACCATTTCCGATCTTGGCCCGCTGCTGCTTGGCCGCCTGCTGGATCTGAATGAGGTGCAGAGCGGAGTATTACAGTTGGTGTTCAAGATCGCCGATGACAACGCCTTACTGCTGCTGGATATGAAAGACCTGCGTGCGATGGTGCAGTACGTTGGGGATAACGCCAAACAGTTTCAAACCCAGTACGGCAACATCTCTTCGGCCTCGATCGGGGCGATACAGCGTGGTTTGCTGACGCTGGAACAGCAGGGTGCCAATCAGTTCTTTGGCGAGCCGATGTTGGATATCAACGATCTGATGAGAACCGACGCCAACGGGCACGGCATCATCAACCTGCTGGCGGCGGATAAGCTGATTAACCAGCCGAAGCTGTATGCGGTGTTTTTGTTGTGGCTACTGGCTGAGCTGTTTGAGCATTTGCCGGAAGTGGGCGATCCGGAACAGCCAAAGCTGGTGTTTTTCTTCGACGAAGCCCACCTGCTGTTTAACGATGCGCCACCGGCATTGCTGACCAAAATTGAACAGGTGGTGCGCCTGATCCGTTCCAAAGGTGTGGGCATCTACTTTGTCACCCAGAATCCGTTGGATATCCCGGATAGTGTTCTGGGCCAGTTGGGTAACCGTGTCCAGCATGCGCTGCGGGCCTTTACGCCACGCGATCAGAAAGCGGTGAAGGCCGCGGCACAAACCATGCGTGCCAATCCAGACTTTGATGCGGAAACGGCAATCACCGAGTTAGGCGTGGGCGAGGCATTAGTCTCCTTCCTGGATGAGAAAGGGCGGCCGAACGTGGTGGAGCGTGCGATGGTGATCGCACCTGAATCAAAAATGGGCATGTTGGGAGCCGAAGGGATGAACAGCGCCATCAATAAATCCCCGCTCTATGGCCGTTATGAAGATATGGTGGATCGTGAATCTGCCTATGAAAAACTGGCCGCAGGCGGTTTTGCCACTGTGGGTACGCCACAGCCTGGGCAACCGGCTCAGAAACCGGCCGCAGGGCAGGAAAGCGGCGGTGGCTTGATGGGCGGCTTGAACGAGATCCTGTTTGGTTCCACGGGTCCACGCGGCGGTAAACACGACGGCATCGTACAGACCGCCGCCAAGAGTATGGCGCGCGATCTGGGCCGCCAGATCCTGCGCGGCGTTTTAGGCTCGATCATGGGTGGCCGCAAGAAGTAGGTCCGTGAGCTTTAACGTTGGGGCGCTGCATGCAGCGTCCGTTTAGCTTTGCCAGCGCTTTCAAGCCTGGCAGACTACACCAGCCGTACGCAGCTTGGCAGCCAGAGTAGATTTCGCAGACAGTGTCTGCGAAATGGCTTGCCTCACAAATTTATCTGATAGCATCTGAGCAATTTCCAGACCAAGGCCCTAAAACTGCCAAGATGCTGGGTGTGAAACTGGATGATTGAGCAAGCCATTAAATCAACACCTTAAGCCCATGTTTCAGGACCACGGTAAGTAACTTCAACGACAGGCCACTGGGGCGTTTTGCGCCGCTTTCCCATTTTTGGACTGTAGAAACGCTGGTGTTCAGATAACGGGCAAAGACTGGCTGGCTGACATTGAGATTTTCTCGTAATGCTTTTATTTCAAGTGGTTGAAGATCTTTGACGTTGCTGATGCAGGCTTGATCGAAGCTACGCATTGTCTCCTGCGGGATGGCATCGACGCTGAATAACCCAGAAGCTGCACTATGGATGGCTTCAAACGCAGGACTTTTGAATTTACTTTTTGCGGTCATGACAAATCTCCACCAGCTCTTTATTTGTAATCAATGCCATAATCTTTTCATCTGTAAGTACCGCATAGTACTTTGCTAACTCTCGAAATCCAGCAAGTTCACGTTTATCGATGTTGGCCATATCCTGTTTAGCATACAGGAACGTGTAAAACCAATGCACTCCGCCTTTGGCTAATATTATGGCGCGATCACGATTCTCCCTTAGGCGCTTCTTGTATACTCCGCCTCCGAGGTCATCGGCCTTCCCTTCTATCACTGCGTCAATAGCCCGACATAATTCCCTATCTTTGATGCCATGAGATTCGGCCGTTTTGGCAAACCATTTGGTTTTAAATACGCGCATTAGGTTGACATCCTGTTACCTTAACTATAGCACTTAGTGCTATATTACTCTCTTTTTTGGCTGATTCAACGTTTTCAAATCAGCAAAACTGGCCGTCTTTATGGAGGACTGTTCGAACGTGGCTATAGGTGTAACGGCGAAGGTTAGATAAACTCGGCTATCTAGCTATTTGATACGGGCGACCGTAACGAGCCTTAATCACGAAGTTAATTTAAACATGCTGCTGCTGATCGATAACTACGACTCTTTTACCTACAACCTCTATCAGTACTTTTGCGAACTGGGTGCAGAAGTGCTGGTGAAGCGTAACGATGAACTGCAACTGGCCGATATCGAGCGGCTGGCACCGCAGCATCTGGTGATCTCCCCTGGCCCCTGTACGCCAAACGAGGCGGGCATCTCGCTGGCTGCCATTCGTCATTTTGCCGGTAAGTTGCCGATCCTTGGGGTCTGCCTCGGGCATCAGGCATTGGGCCAGGCGTTTGGTGCCGACGTGGTTAGCGCCCGGGAGGTGATGCACGGCAAAACTTCTGCCATCCGCCATAATAATCTCGGCGTGTTCAAGGGATTGAATAATCCGCTGACCGTCACCCGCTATCATTCGCTGATCCTGGACGCTGCCACGTTGCCGGATTGCTTTGAGGTGACCGCCTGGAGCGAACGTGACGGCGAACGTGATGAGATCATGGGGATCCGCCATCGGACGCTGGCGCTGGAAGGTGTGCAGTTCCACCCGGAGAGCATTCTCAGCGAACAGGGGCACCAACTGCTGGATAATTTCCTTGGAAGTTAGCCGTTAGTGACTTTTTAAGCTTGCCCTTGTTTGGTTTTTTATGCATATTTTGTGATTATATTTTCACTTAATAGTTAGCCGCCTGGAGCCAGTAATGACCGAAAAAACCGCAGTCACCCGCAGCACCTTTGATCAGGTTATCCTGCCTGTTTATGCACCCGCCCAGTTTGTGCCGGTGAAGGGCAAGGGGAGCCGCGTATGGGATCAGCAGGGGAAAGAGTATATCGACTTCTCTGGTGGTATCGCGGTGACTGCGTTGGGGCACTGCCATCCGGCACTGGTTGAGGCTTTAAAGCAGCAGGGTGAAACCTTGTGGCATACCAGCAACGTGTTCACCAATGAGCCTGCGTTGCGTCTGGCCAGTAAATTGATCGCTGCCACCTTCGCCGACCGGGTGTTTTTCGCCAACTCGGGTGCAGAGGCTAACGAAGCGGCTTTCAAGCTCGCTCGCCATTACGCCATCACTCGTCATAGCCCGTATAAGACCAAGATCATCGCGTTTAATAACGCTTTCCATGGCCGTACGCTGTTCACCGTTTCCGTGGGTGGGCAGCCAAAATATTCCGACGGCTTTGGGCCGAAACCGGCCGATATCGTGCATGTGCCCTTCAACGATCTGGCCGCGGTGAAAGCGGTGATGGACGATCACACCTGTGCGGTAGTGATGGAGCCTATTCAGGGGGAAGGGGGCATTACCGCCGCCGATCCTGTCTTCCTCAAGGGCGTGCGTGAACTCTGCGATCAACATCAGGCGCTGCTGGTATTTGATGAAGTGCAAAGCGGTATGGGCCGTAGCGGCAAGCTGTTTACCTATATGCATTACGGCATTACGCCAGACATCCTCACCACCGCCAAAGCGCTGGGCGGCGGTTTCCCGGTGAGTGCGATGCTGACTACCGAAGATATCGCCTCGGTGATGCAGGTTGGCACTCATGGTACTACCTACGGCGGCAACCCACTGGCCTGTGCAGTGGCAGAGGCAGCGTTGGACGTTATCAACACGCCAGAGGTGCTAAGCGGGATTGAGCAGCGTCACGGGCTGTTTGTTCAGGCTTTGCAGGAGATCGGTAAAAAATACGATGTGTTCAGCGACATTCGTGGCATGGGGCTGTTGATTGGTGCAGAACTGAAGGCGGGCTATCACGGCAAAGCGCGCGATTTTCTCACTGCCGCCGCTGCACGTGGCTTGATGATCCTCAACGCTGGGCCAAACGTGATCCGTTTTGCGCCTTCGTTGGTGGTTGAACTGAAGGATATCGAGGAAGGCATGGCGCTGTTCGAATTGGCCGTACAGGATGTGATTAAGGCTTAAGTCATTCACCGGGGCCGAATTTCAGCATCGGCTCCGGCAACCTCAGCTTTCCCGCAGTTTGCGCTTCAGCCAGATCCCATGATGTGGGCGCTGGCGCCACGCCAGTGACGAAATGGTATGCATCACGGTCAGGTGAGAAAGGATCCGCCGCAGGTGGCGTTCCATCTCGGTGATCGGCATATCAGGGTGCAGGTCCGGCGGCTTCATGATGCTGTTGCTGGTACTTGGGCCGTCATATTCCAACCGTTGCTGGCAGCTCTGCAAGGCTATCTCACAGGTTTGCAGATACTCCTGAGCCAGCTTGGGCGTCAGCATATAGTGCTCGCGTGCCAGAATGGTCATCGCATTCAGGTGTTCAACGATAAACTGGTTATGGGTGATCCACAGCCGCATATCTGCCAGATAATTCGATTCAAACCCCGGCTCCTGCATCGCCTGATTGAGTGAGGTAAACAGGGCGTTATGCGCCTGGTTGACCTGCATACGCGTGTAGGCCAGTTCACTGGGGTCCGGTTCCTGCTCTTCCAGCAATAATCGCAGTGCCGTCTGATCGTGCTCTAGCGCCTGATGGGCGTTTTTACGCAGCAGGCCACTCTGCCACTGCGGCCATAGCCAGATCGTGCCGCCAAACACCAGTACGCAGCCAATAAGGGTATCGATCAGGCGGGGAACCAGGAAATGGGTGCCATTCAGCGCCAGGAGCTGCAAGGTGTAGACGGCGGTCACGGTAAAGCCCATCACCGCCAGCCCGTAGTTTTTCCGCAGGATCAGATAGGCCGCCAGGGTGATCGCCAACATGATGCTCAACGTCACGTTCTCCGGCATCTGCAGTTGCAACAGTCCGGCGGCAATCACCAACCCGGCCAACGTGCCGAGGGCACGGTGCTGGATCCTCACCCGCGTGGCGTTATAGCCGTTTTGACTGACCAGCATGATGGTCAGCAAGATCCAATAGGGTTTTGGCAGGTTGAACAGCATGCCCAGGCTGCTGCCTGCCGCCAGAATGACCCCCAGCCTGGCTGCGTTGCGCAGGGCGTTGGATTTAAACGACAGATAGCTCACCACCGCGGGCCAGAACGGCAGACGTGACTGATTGGCCATCAGATTGCGACGGTAAAGCGGGTGCTGGGTGCGCAGCAGGCGTGCGATGCGGCTGAAGTGGTAATAGCAGAACTGACCAACCGGGTTATCGGCGTGCTGTGAGGCCACTTTTTCCAGCGCCGCCAGCTCATTCTTCATACTGAAACGCGCAGAGTGCCGATGATAGAGAATATCGTCGGCCACCACCCGCAGGCGCGTGGCGATCACCTGGGCGTTGCGGCGGATAATCGCTTCGGCCTGGCTTTGCTCTACCAGCTTTTGCACTTCTTCCGGCAGATGCAGGCTGACGGTAATGTGCTCTTGCAAATCGAGCGCCACCTGAAACGTACGTTGCAGGCGCTTTTGCTCCAGGTTATTGGCATGGGGCAGGAAATTAAGCTGTTGGTATAGCAGACTGATCAGATCCATCACTTTCTGTTGGCGTTGCAACAGCGGCGGCAGGGCAGTTTCTGGATCGGTATGTTGCGTCAATAATGAGTATTTGGCTTCAAAATAGTCGGCCAACTGCATATACAGCTGGCTTAAGGATTCGCGCATCGGCTGCTCTTTCCACAGCTTGAACCAGGCCCAGGTAAACAACCCGTACCAGGCGGTGCCGACGATATACAGTAAAGGGGCATGCCAGATTGGCACGGTGCCTACCATGCTGAGGGAAAAGATGGCGGCAACCAGTGCGGCTGGTAGCAGGCGGGCATGCAGCGGACTGATCTCACCGCTGACGCCGAGCAACAGCGCCATTCCCAGCATCAGTAAGGGCAGGGGAAGGTCCCACAGCAGGGCTTGTTGCAGCAGAAAGCTACTGAGTGCGAATAGGGATCCACCCACGACCAGGCGTTTGAAAAAGCGTTTGTGTGGCGTATCCAGCCCGGCAATGTTGCAGCAGGCGGGCACCAACGAGAACAGCATGCCGAGTTGCAGGTTGCCAATCAGCAAACCAAACGCCACCGGCAGGCACAACACCAGCGTTTGCCGCAGTGCGTAGTTGACTTCCGGGTGGTAGATCAGGCGGCGCCACATGGTTGGCTATTCAGTAGGTAAAGAAACGGCGCATTGCTGCACCGTTTCCCTGGGGATTAACGCGTACCGTACACGACAATGGTTTTGCCGTGCGCGGAGATCAGGTTTTGATCTTCGAGCATTTTCAAAATACGACCGACGGTTTCACGTGAGCAACCGACGATTTGGCCAATTTCCTGGCGGGTGATTTTGATCTGCATGCCGTCTGGGTGAGTCATGGCATCAGGTTGTTTTGCCAGGTTCAGCAAGGTCTGAGCAATGCGGCCGGTAACGTCAAGGAAGGCGAGGTTACCCACTTTCTCTGAGGTGACTTGCAGGCGGTTAGCCATCTGTGCGGACAGGCGCATCAGGATATCCGGGTTAACCTGGATCAACTGGCGGAATTTCTTGTAGGAAATTTCAGCCACTTCACAGGCGGTTTTGGCCCGTACCCAGGCGCTACGCTCCTGGCCTTCTTCAAATAATCCTAGCTCGCCGATGAAATCCCCCTGGTTAAGGTAGGACAGGATCATCTCTTTGCCTTCTTCATCTTTAATCAGCACCGCGACGGAGCCTTTGACGATGTAGTAAAGCGTTTCGGCCTTTTCACCTTGGTGAATCAGCGTACTCTTCGATGGATATTTGTGGATATGGCAATGAGACAGGAACCATTCGAGAGTCGGGTCTGTTTGCGGTTTGCCGAGAACCATTCGCTGTTATCCTCTGTTGTTATCGCTGCCTTGTATCACAGGGGTCAGAGTTCCCTGTAAAACGTGCTTATAGCCCGGTGTTTTAATTGTGGCTATCAACAGGTTTTGAGGCGTGTTATAGAAATACGCTTGTGCTCTAGCATATTAACTTGCAGGGAGAGCTGCAAGCTACATTCTGTTAACAAACCAATATAGGGGCCTTTCCTTGGACGTATCCCTGAAATCGGTGACCTGGAAAGAGTTATTGCGGCTCTGTTTGTAGCACAGAGTGAGGCGGGTGTCTTGTGTTGTCTCGCTTCAGCATGATTAGCATCAGGTTACGTTGCCAGAATGTATGCGAAAGCGTACCCTGTTTTTAAGAAATTAACCGGAGTGTGTAACATGCAGGCAAGAGTTAAGTGGGTAGAAGGGCTGACATTCCTGGGTGAGTCTGCGTCCGGCCACCAGGTGTTGATGGATGGCAACGCGGGCGATAAAGCGCCAAGCCCGATGGAAATGGTGTTGATGTCCGTCGGCGGCTGTAGCGCCATCGATGTGGTGTCGATCCTGCAAAAAGGGCGTAACGATGTGCGTGACTGCGAGGTAAAACTGACCTCCGAGCGTCGTGAAGAAGCACCGCGTCTGTTTACCCATATCAATCTGCATTTTATCGTCACCGGCAAAGGGCTGACCGACAAGATTGTGGAGAGCGCGGTGGATCTTTCCGCCGAGAAATACTGCTCCGTCTCCTTGATGTTGGGTAAAGCCGCCAGCATCACCCACAGCTTCGAAATCCGCGAAGTGGCCTGATCCTACCAAGGGTAGCGCAGGCAGTGGGCACGCAATAAATCAAGAAATCGCCGTGCCGTCACGGTTAGCGGCGATTTCTGTGAATACAGCACGCAATATTGCGCCTGCGGCAGCGTGTCGATAGGCAATGCCACCAGCCGATGCTGCAAATGGAACGGTGCACTCATCGCCCGCGCCACGATAGTCAAATAATCCGCCTCTAACACCATGTTCAAGCCACAGGTCACAGAGTCCGAGCGAATGGGCGAACGGGTCAATTGCTGATAGAAGGTGCCTAACATCGCGCGCAACTGCTGGTAATACCCCATATCGGTTTCCGGTAATAACCACTTGGCCTCACGCAGTTCGTCCAGCGAGGTTGCCTGCGCCAGTGGGTGCCCCTGGCGTGCGATAATGCAAAAAGAGGCGTTGAACAGCGGTTCACGCACCAGATCCTCCAACGGCAGTTCCGGGCTGACGGTACCCACGGCAAAATCCAGGCGGCCTTCGCGCAATGCTGGCAGCAGCGTAGACAGCTGTGCTTCGCGGATCAGCAGATTGGCCTGCGGAAACGGCTGTTTGAAGGCTTCGACCAGATCCGGTAATACCGTCAGGGCGAGTAGCGAAGAGCAGCCAATAGCGACGTTACCTTGCGAATGCTGATTCAACTGCTGGATCTCGTCGGCGGCGCGCTGCAATTCCTCCAGGATCAATTGCATTCGCAGGGCGAAGGCGCGGCCGGTTTCGGTCAGCGTCATTCCTTGGCTGCTGCGATTGATCAACTGGGTTTCCAGGATCTGTTCCAGTTCACGGATGGTACGGCTCACGGCAGGCTGAGACTGCTCCAGCGCGCGCGCCGCCCCGCGAATACTGCCGCTGCGGATCACCTGCTGGAAGACTTTCAACTGTTGTAACTTCGGTAAATAGCGCATTCCCCACCCTATCAATAAAAAGCATCACCCCTTACAAAATTGTATCTTATGCCGCTCGGCAAAAGGCGATAATTTCAGCATGTTATTGTAAGTGACTGTTATTAAAACTATAAAGTGACCTTGATCACATTATTAAACTACGCCTGCCCTGCGGGTGGGCTGCCTGGGTGATAACTTAAAGGGATATCGGCGATGAAAAATCGTTCGCTAATGATTTTTTTGCTGTTTGTGGGCTATGTCGTGGTGTACATCGATAAAACCGTGATGGGTTTTGCGCTGTTACCTATCGAACACGAATTCAATCTACAGCCGGAACAGCTGGGCTACATTACCGGGATGTTTTTCCTGGCGTATTCCCTGTTTCAGATACCGGCGGGCTGGCTCAATGACCGCTTTGGCTTTAAGAAAGTGCTGTGCAGTTCGTTACTGCTGCTGGGGGGATTTGCCCTGTGCTTCGGCATTCTGGGGTTCGGCCTGGGCCTACTGGTGACGTTCCGCTTCCTGTCCGGTATTGGCCACTCCGGCTATCCGTGTTCCTGCGCCAAGGCGGTAGTGGCGAATTTCCCACTGGAACAGCGCACCTTCGCGCAGTCCATTCTGCTGTCCTCCGCCGGGTTGGCGATGACCGTCGGGCCGCTGGTCGCGGTCTATTGCCTGGATCACATCGGCTGGCGTGGGTCGTTCTCTGCGCTTGGCCTGTTGGCATTCGTGATTGCCGCCTGCATCTTGTGGCTGGTTCCCAATCCGCCACAGGCGGCACCCGCCAAAGCTGGGGCCGCCGCAGCCAACTATAAGGCCCTGCTGAAAAACCCAATCGTGGTGCTGCTGTTTGTGGCGATCTTCTGTATCAACATCCCATCGTACGGCCTGATGGCCTGGCTGCCGAAATTCCTGGTACAGCAGCGGGGAATGCCAATTGACGTTTCCAGCATGGTGGTAGCCGCCGGTGGTCTGGGGATCTGGATCTCCTCACTCGGTACCGGCTGGCTGGTCGGGCGCTACCTGCAAGGGCGTGAGCCGTGGGTGATCTTCTTCAGTTCTCTGCTCAGCGCCTTGTGCATCTGGCTGGTGTTTACCAGCGCATCAGCTCTGACGGCCAGCCTGTTCTTGTTCCTGGGTTATATCTTCCTGATGGCCTCGTTCGTTACCGTGTTTACCCTGCCGATGAAGCGCTTGCCTACGGAAGTGATGGGTGCAGCAATGGGGCTGATTAACACCGGCGGCACCTTGGGTGGCTTTGTGGCCCCTATCGCCATCGGCTATCTGATCACCATCAGCCACAACTACATGACGACGTTTATCTTTTTGGCACTGGCTATGGTGGTTTCCGGGCTGGTGATCCTGCCATTGGCGGGCAAAGCACGCCAACCAGCACTGAATTAAGGAGTATGAACATGAACATTGAACAGCTGATTGCTGGCGTGGAACAACAGGTATTGCAGTGGCGCCGCCACCTGCATGCCAATCCGGAGTTGTCATTCCAAGAAGCGCAGACGGCAGATTACATTGCCGGGCAGTTGGCCAGCCTTGGCCCGTTGAAGATCTCACGTCCTACACCAAATAGCGTAGTGGCCGAATTGCAGGGCACAGCGCCGGGGCCGTGCTATGCATTGCGCGCCGATATCGATGCTTTGCCTATCCAGGAGGAAAGCGACGAACCTTTCTGCTCTACCCGGCCAGGGGTGATGCATGCCTGCGGCCATGATGCCCACAGCGCGATGTTGCTGGGGGCGGCCAGCGTGCTTTGCCAGTTGCAGGCGCAGTTGCAAGGTTCAGTGCGCTTTATCTTCCAGCATGCCGAAGAAGTGCCACCGGGCGGGGCCCAACAGCTAGTGGATTTAGGGGTTCTGGATGGCGTGAAGATGATCTTCGGCCTGCATGTCATGCCCAACTTCCCGACCGGTGAGGTAGGGATGAAGCAGGGCGTATTCAGTGGCTCCAGCGATAACTTCGATATTGTGCTGCAGGGGAAGGGGGGGCATGGCTCGATGCCGCATCTGTGTATCGATCCGGTGCCGATTGGTGCGGAGATCGTTAGCGCTTTGCAGCAGATCGTGGCACGTAAGCTGGATCCGTTAAATGCACCGGTGTTGACGGTGGCGACCTTCCAGGCGGGTGACAGCTATAACGTCATCCCAGACAGCGCGCGGCTAGCGGGAACGCTACGCACTCATAACCAGGAAGTACGTGAGCGAGTGCCGCTGTTGGTAGAGCAAACCGTCGCTGGGATCAGCCAGGCGCACGGTGCCAGCTACAAGGTTGACTGGACGCGTGGCTATACCATCGGCAATAACCACCCTGATGCCTGCGCGATTGCGCGTGAGGTGGTGGCCGAAGCCGTGGGGCCAAAGGCGCTGCGGGAATTGACCTCCGCGATGTTTGGCAGCGAGGATTTCTCCTCCTATCAGGAGAAAGTGCCGGGGTGCTTCCTGTTTATCGGCAGCGGTAACGAGGCGATCGGTGCCACCTACGGCGTGCATAATCCCCGTTTTAAACTGGACGAGGCGGCGATGCAGATTGGGGTGAAACTGCACGTCGGTTTTATCCGCCATCTGTTGATGCGTTAACAACGGTGGGCGCGGTACTAAGAAATTTTCCGCGCCTATAGCTTCACCGATACGCAGTGTCAGATGTACAAATCTGTTGCTTAGCCTATCTCTAGATGTAATTCGCTTATGGGCATCCCCTGCCGTTCTGATCTTCGACGACAAAACTCAGATCGGCAGGTTGCCCAGGCTCGATTCTCGCAAGAGGCGGCCTTCAGGGACGCAAGAAACCATAAATTCTGTGCCTCTCCCCACACTTCTTCGCGTTCTCTCTCTGATGCCTGTTTAGCCAGCTGAGAAAACACCGCTTGTTCCCCCCTAATGAACATAATCATTACAGGGAACGCACATGCATGGCGTAATTGGTGTAACTTTCAGGGATGTTATTGAGCCTCCCTTTTCCCTGCAGAGATACGCTGACCCACGGCTGATTGGTATTTCCGCCATTATTTCTCATCATCGTGTGTTCTCCATCTTCACTGTCATAGACTTTTAAAAATAAGGTGATAATAGAAAGGCCTGCATATTACGCACACCTAACTTCTTTAATCCCTGGAGTTTGTAATGGCTGACTGTCTTGACGTTTACTCCCAAAGATTTACCTACTTGCACCGGTCTATTTCCTGATATAAGGGCGCTGAGGACCGCGTATTCTCTAGAACTTAACCCCTGCCACTCAAAGGGCAAAGAGGGTTGTTCTTTCCCGGTTAGAATGGCCTCGAGCTGCAAGCGCAATGCCGACACCGAGTAAGAGAGGTCTAAGCCACCTACCACTTTGAACGGACTGATTAAATACCGTATGTAGGACATGTCAGCTGTCTCCAATGTGAGCAATACCAAACACTGTGGGTGATGTTGGTATATCCGTTTCATGAACTGCTCTACTTCTCTCATACGGCCCGGAGGAAAAAGTTGTGGTGATAACAACAACAGATCTACAGAGACAAGTTCTTTCTCAAGATCACAAATATCTTCAGCATCAATCACATCATAGGCCGGCGACAGCAGCGCCTTCAGCCCCTGGCGCGTAAAAGGACATTGATGCACCAGGACTACTGTCTGCCTCGGTGTTGTTTCTTGAGTCAATGAAGTCATCTTTATTACGCCCTCCAGCGAAGCGTATTAGTACCCGGGCGAGTCTCACGGGAAAAATTCCTGAGATTCTTTTGAGGTGAAGGTAAAAAAGAGTCTTGTTTCAGCAAAATTGAGGCCAATATTGACAATGGGGTTGCACTGCTAAGGATCGCGTCGGCCTGTTGGCAGACACACGGCAGGGTCGACAACTGATAAGCGGTTTCCGTATCGAATAGGATAAGTGTTCGCCATTCAGGTGAGCAGGTGGCATAGAAGCTGTCGAGAGTACGACATGCGGAATTCGTTACACCCTTTGTGACATGAAGCACAACCGTATCCGGTTTTAGCCAGCCCGCCTGAAAAAGGGGGGATTGTGGATAAATCATAGGTATCAACAATGGTGTAAGGCGGTAATGTACCCCCTCACGCTCGAGCATAGCTTCCACCGCTGCCGCCATGTAGGCGTAAGGGGATATAATTACGATATTTTTATTACCCATAGTTACTTTCCTATATTTATCAGTATCTCCACCACGGCGACTTGCCAGTGACATGTTAAAAAAAAGCCCTCACCAAAGGTTGTAAAAGGGCCAGTACGCAATAGCGCTATGAGCGAAGTAGTTAAATTAACGTTGTCTTGATTCAGTATTGAATTAATGTCTGTTTGCATTATCAACAGCCACTACGGGAAGAGATACATTTACTCTATTAATAAAAAAACAAAACTCACCTAAAGACATTTCTTTGTCTGTGGTTTTTATTAATTAATTAAAAAACAATAAGATAGTGGCTTTCTTAAGCTAATCTTAACCCCTTTGAAGAGAGATGTATAAACGAACCGATGCGGGAGTTAAGGAACAACCTCCATGAAAGAGCACTGAATTTCGAGTCATTTATCTTGGCTATTATGAAACAGCTAGTCGCTTTGAATGTAAAACAAGGCGGTGTAGGTTATTCGGGAGGAATTAGTCGTAGGAAATAAGCTGATTATCCAGCTCATCGCAATATCAAAAAAAGAGGGTGCCTGTTTCTGATGACGAGTTGATTGTCTTTCTAAAAAGGATAAGGCCCACGGATGGGCCCGAATAGCTATGTGCCGGTATTAACGCAGACGACGGGTATGATGACTTTACTCGATTTTCTTGCCTTCCATCAGCCGCTGCACCAGCGGTGCCATGATCAGTTCCATTGCCAGCCCCATCTTGCCGCCAGGCACCACCAGCGTATTAATATGCGAGATAAACGATCCTTGCAGCATTGCCAGCAGGTAAGGGAAGTCGATCTGATCCAGGCCACGGAAGTGGATCACTACCAAGCTTTCGTCCAAAGAGGGGATCGCCTTGGCGGCAAACGGGTTGGAGGTATCCACCGTCGGGACGCGCTGGAAGTTGATATGGGTACGCGAAAACTGTGGCGTGATGTAGCTAATGTAATCCTCCATCGAACGGACCACCGAGTCCATCACCGCTTCACGTGAATGGCCACGCTCGCCGGTATCGCGGATCAGCTTCTGGATCCACTCCAGGTTGACGATCGGCACCACGCCGACCAGCAGATCGACATGTTTGGCTACGTCGATCTGATCGGCCACTACGCCGCCGTGCAGCCCTTCGTAGAACAGGACATCCGTCGGGGCGGGCAGTGGCTCCCAAGGCGTGAAGGTGCCCGGTACCTGATTGTAAGGCACTGCCTCGTCGTAGGTATGCAGATATTTACGTGAGCGGCCGGTGCCGTTCTTGCCGTATTCGATAAAGCTCTGCTCCAGCAGGCCAAAGTCGTTGGCTTCCGGGCCGAAGTAGCTGATATGGCGACCCATATCGCGGGCTTTACGGATTGCCGCATCCATTTCCGGCCGGGTGTAGCGGTGGAAGCTGTCGCCTTCCAGCTGGGCGGCGCGCAGGTTTAGCTGCTGAAAAATCTTGCGGAACGCCAAGCTGGTGGTGGTGGTGCCGGCTCCGCTGGAACCGGTCACCGCGATAACGGGATGTTTGGCAGACATGATCGAGGGTCACTCCGTATTAAATGCGCAGGCTCAGAATAAGATTTTTAGTATGGCTGATGCCCTTTCGCCCAAGGCGAAATTGTGCGCGTTGGTTTGCAATACTGCATTGTTACCTGATTTTTTCCCTCAGTCATAGCATGCAATAAGACTAAATTTCCTCCTGCCCGGCGCGGATCTGCCCGCGAGGCATGATGTTGACGGTTTCATGTAGCTCTGACCACACCAGTACTACTTCGCCGCTTTTCAACTGGCGGCGCACGTCGTCGACCTTCTGTTCCAGCGAACGTTCGTGCTCGCCGTAGTCGGTTCCTTCGCGTAATACAAAGGATTCGATCAGGCTGTTGAGGGTCTCTTGTTCAATGTCTTGCCAGGGAATAATCACTTGGTGGGTTCCAAAAAAGGAGAAAGCCAGGCTGGGATACGTTGCTCCAGCCACATTTGCGGTTTTTTCAAGGTGCCGCCGACAAAGCCGACGTGACCACCGCACTCCGTCAGCTGATATTCGATATTAGGCGGCAGGCTGGCGAGGTCGGGGATCACCGCATCGGTCATAAACGGATCGTCTTTAGCGTGAATGATCAGCAGCGGCGTGGTGATCTGCGGCAACAGCGGCAGGGCGCTGCAGCGGCGATAGTAATCGACCGCGTCGCTGAAGCCGTGAATGCGCGAGGTGATCACATCATCAAACTCGCGAATGCGCCGCAGCTTGTTCAGTTGCGACAAATCCAACGGTAAGGTGCCTGGATAGTGCAGCAGCTTGCGGGTGGCATTTTGCTTGAGTTGGCCCAGCAGGTAGCGCTGATAAACGCGTGAGAATCCCTGTTCCATGCGGATTGAGCAAGGTTCCAGCATCAGCGGGGCGGAAACAACCACAGCCGCCTGTAGCAGGCTGTCATTGCCCTGTTGGGCCAGATAATAGGCCAGCATATTGCCGCCGAGAGAAATCCCGACCGCCGCCGTTGGCACTTCGCCAAAGCTGTCACGCAGCCAGCGCAGGAAGAAGCGGGCATCTTCCGTTTCGCCGGAATGGTAGATACGTTGCTTACGGTTGGGCACACCGCTGCAACCACGGAAATGCATCACCACGCCCAACCAGCCTTGCTCGCGCCAGGCATTGAGCAGCCCATGTGCGTAAGGGCTGTAAAAATTACCCTCTAACCCATGGAACAGCACCACGCGAGGTTTATCGCGCGCCAGTTGCGGATCTTCACTCCAGGCCAGATCGACGAAATCGCCGTCCGGCAACTCCAGCCGCTGCCAATGAGGTTGCAGCAGTACGCGGCGGCGCACCAGCCGTGGCAGCAGGGTTTGCAGGTGTGGATTACTGGCCCC
Source organism: Serratia sp. 14-2641 (assembly GCF_001692375.1). NCBI lineage: Bacteria > Pseudomonadati > Pseudomonadota > Gammaproteobacteria > Enterobacterales > Yersiniaceae > Serratia > Serratia sp. 14-2641. Next base: position 18,544 of record NZ_LXKR01000039.1, read on the forward strand.
GGTCAGGGGGCGAAAGGATTCATACATAATGAATAAAATTCTTGTTGGCGGCTATTGTGTGATCCGAACCGCACTGTTAGCTTCAAACACATGTATTAGCAATCATACTGCAAAAAAGTCATTTGGGTGAGGAGCACCCGCTTCATGGAACTGAGTTTATTTCTTTCGATGCTAGGCTTCCTGTGGGTGGCCGCGATCACCCCTGGCCCCAACAATATGTTGCTCACCACCTCAGGTGCCAATTTCGGCTTTATGCGTTCATTATGGCTGATGATCGGCATCATGCTGGGCATGCAAAGTATCCTGGTGTTGGTGGCATTTGGCGTTGGTGGGTTGATCCTGATTTATCCTTCCTTGCACCTGATCTTGAAAATCCTCGGCAGCCTTTATCTGTTGTGGCTGGCGTGGAAAGTGGCGACGGCGGCCTATGAAAAGCTGGAAACCGACGCGCCGCCACCAAAGCCGGTGCGTCTGTACCAAGGCTGGCTGTTGCAATTCCTTAACCCCAAGGCCTGGCTGATGGCGCTAGGGGCGGTGGCGAGCTTCAGCCTGGCGGGGGATAAATACAACCACTCCATTCTGGCTATCGCCTTCGGTATCTTTGCCGTCAATATCGTGGCTGGGATTATCTGGTTAGGTTTTGGTACGGTGATTGGCCGCCTGCTGCGCAGCAAGAAGGCCTGGATTATCTTTAACGTGTCGATGGGGCTGCTAACCGCCGCCTGTGTATTACTGATTTGGCATTGAGGGAACGCTGGTGAACGAAAACTATTTCCATGTGGATGCCTTTATCGGCGAGGGACTGCGGGGCAACCCGGCCGGTGTCTGCCTGCTGCAACAACCGCTGGAGGCGGCGCAGATGCAGGCCATCGCCAACGAGCTTAACCTGCCGGAAACCAGCTTTGTCTGGCAGGATGGTGACATGTACGCGATCCGCTGGTTCACGCCAACGCGGGAAGTGGATCTCTGCGGACATGCCACTTTGGCTACGGCGCACGTGCTGTTAAACGTGGTCAACCCGGGGTTGAGCGATATCCGTTTCCGTTCCGCCAGCGGTGAGCTGTATGTCAAACGCGATGCGGCCGACGGTGAACGGCTAATCCTGGATTTCCCTTCTCGCCCACCACAGAAAATTGCTGAACCGCCACGGTTGGCCGCTTTGCTCGGTGTGCAACCGCAGGAAGTGTGGCGAGCCCAGTCGCTGATGGCGGTATTGGCCGATGAGGCGCAGGTCAGGGCGGTACAGCCTGCGATCGCCGAGCTGATTGACCACCTTGGTTGTGGCGTGATCGTCACTGCTCCGGGCGATGAAGTAGATTTTGTCTCGCGCTATTTCTCGCTGGATCGCAGTGAGGATCCGGTCACCGGCTCCGCCCATTGCATACTGATGCCTTACTGGACGGCGCGTCTTGGCCGCCACGTATTGCATGCCAAGCAGCTATCATCACGCGGTGGTGAACTGTTTTGCGAACTGCAAGGGGAGCGTACCTTGCTGGGTGGCCACGCACGTATTTTCTTGCGCGGCACGATTTCAGGTTGAACTCCGTTCCAGCAGTTGCCAATCCAGCACGTCGTGGCAAGGAGGCAACTGCTGGCCCTGAATTTTCTCCAGCAGCAACTGCACGCTGCGCACGCCGAACTGATGCATGGGCTGTACGATGGTGGTCAGCGGTGGAGTGGTGATGCTGCCAAACGGCACACCGTCAAATCCCATTACCGCGATATCTTCTGGAATGCGTAAGCCCTGCTGGTGCAAGGCACTCATCGCGCCTCCGGCAATTACATCCGAAATGGCAAATACCGCATCTGGCCGTGGCCCGTCTGCCAGCAAATCACTCATCGCATTGGCTCCAGCGGCGTAATCCAGCCCTTCGACGTATTCCACCCGGCAATAGTCCAGCCCCAGCTCTGCCAACGCCTGCCGGTAGCCCTGTTCCCGCTGTTGTGAATACAGATAACGCATATCACCATTGAGCAACGCGATCCGTTGGCGGCCCTTGGCGGCCAAGTGCTGCACACCGGCCATGGCGGCCTGGTGATTATCGATGGTGACGGAGGAGGCGCGGAATTGGGTATCCCCTTCGCCGCATTGCACCCAGGGGAAATCACCGATCATGGCGGTCAGCCCCGGCAAACAGCTGATGGCATCCATGGTGATCACCCCGTCAACCACCTTGCCACTCAGCAGGCTGAGGTAGGCGGATTCACGGGTGGGATTGGATTCCGAGTTGCACAGCAGAATATGGTAACCGTGGCGTTCGGCCTCTTCTTCGATACCGCGCACCACCAGTGAGCAAAAGGGGTTGGTGATATTGGACACCAGTACCAACAGCATCCCGCTGCGGGCAGTGCGCAGTTGGCGTGCCAGTAGATTGGGTTGATAGTCACACGCGCGGATCGCCGCCAGGACCTTATCGCGAGTAGCCGGTTTGACGATCTGTTGGCCGTTCAACACCCGTGAGACGGTGGCCGCTGAGACGCCAGCGATTTTCGCCACCTTTGCTATCGACATGGTTTGCTTTTCCTTCTGCCCGTTTGCCTCGCACAGTATGCGGCAAAAAGTACGATCACTACGAAGGGTTTGTGACAGCGATTACAAATTCATCCTCTACCTGCTTTTAATCATATCAATCCGGTTGCCGAAAAAAAGAAATCGATTACATTTTATTTATCGCAAAATGAAATCGATTACATTTCTAATTTAGACCGAATTCCCCCCAATGGTGACGCAATAGGAGGTGGCAGATGGAGATACAGCTTCAGCTAGCGCAGGCGCAAGATCGCAGCGAGATTGCCGCTCTGATCCATTGCTCAACCAATGCCTGATATCAGCGCCACGGGCTGGGCGACATCTTCTCTGCCGGGCCGGAAAGTTGCGGCCTGTTTGTTGATGTCTACCAGCAGTTGGATCAGGGCTACCACTGGATTGCGCGCGATCAACAAGGGGCGATCTGTGGCTCCTGCTTTTTCCACCCGCGTGAAACTCATTTGGGATTGGGCATCATGAATGTTCATCCCGATTATTTTGGCCGCAGGATTGCCAGCCGTTTGTTGGCCAAGGCCGACGAACTGGCGGGTGGCTTACCGGTCCGTTTGCTATCCAGCGCGTTGAACCTGGATTCCTATTCGCTCTACCAGCGCGGGGGATTTACCCCGTATGCCCTCTATCAGGATATGACGATCCCGGTGCCGAGCCAGGGATTTGCTTATCCGCGCCTGACTCGCGGCCAGGTGCGGGCAGCCCGGCTCGACGATCTGCCCGCCATCCTGGAGCTGGAGCGCGAAATACTGGGCATCGAACGCCAGCGCGATATCGATTATTTCCTCAATGATACCCGTGGACTGTGGCGGGTTGCCGTCTGGGAACTGGACGATCGCATCGGTGGCTATTTGGCCTCGGTGGCGCATCCGGCCTCCCGCATGTTGGGGCCGGGGTGCTGCCATAGCGAAGAGATCGCCCTTGAGTTACTCGGTTGGATGCTGGATAGCCATCATCGCGGTACGACACCGGTGGTATTGGTACCCGCAGAGCGCTCCGCGCTGAGCCAGGTTTTGCTGCGCTGGGGCGGACGAATTTGTGAATTACATATCGCGCAGGTGAAAGGCCAGGCGCAACAACCCGGCGGCGTGGTGATGCCGTCCTTTTTGCCGGAAAGCGGTTAGCACCGGCGTCGTTGCCGTATTAACCAACCAACACCGATGGGGGAGTTATGCAAACAGATAGCCTGGCCCAGGAGGCCAAAAGCACCACGTTCAAATGGGTGGTGCCACGGCTGGCACTGATGATGTTCCTGCAATTTTTTGTCTGGGGAGCCTGGTACGTTACGCTTGGTGTGGTGATGGGCAAATACGGCTTGGCGGCGATCATTGGTGATGCCTATTCCACCGGGCCGATCGCCTCCATCCTGTCGCCTTTTGTGTTGGGTATGGTCGTCGATCGTTTCTTTGCCTCGCAAAAAGTGTTGGCTGTACTGCACCTGATTGGGGCTGGCCTGCTCTGGATGATGCCAGGGTTCTTTGCCGAGGGGCAGGGCAGCGGGCTGCTGTGGATCATCTTTGGCTATATGTTGTGCTACATGCCCACCATTGCCCTGAGCAATAACGTGGCATTTTACAGCCTGAGCAACAGTGAGAAGGCCTTCCCGATTGTGCGGGCGTTCGGCACCTTTGGCTGGATTGTCGCCGGGCTGATTGTCGGCACCAGCGGCCTGTCGGACAGTACCGATATCTTCACGCTGGCAGCCGTGGCCTCTCTGGCATTGGCGATTTACAGTTTTACGCTGCCGCATACCCCGGCACCGGAACGCGGCAAGCCAGTAAAAATGCGCGATCTGCTGTGCGCCGATGCTTTCGCGATGCTTAAGCAGCGCCATTTCCTGGTGTTTATCATCTGCGCCATGCTGATCTCGATCCCGCTGGCGGCGTATTACGCCTATGCCGCGCCGTTCGTAGCCGCGGCCGGTTTCACCAACGTGGGTGGTGTGATGTCGCTGGGGCAAATGTCCGAGCTGTTCTTCATGCTGCTGATCCCGTTCCTGTTTGCCCGCTTGGGGATCAAGTACATGCTGATGATCGGCATGCTTTCCTGGTTCCTACGCTACGTGATGTTCGCTCTGGGCATTACCGAAGAAATGCGCTGGATGATCTACCTCGGCATCATCCTGCATGGCATGTGCTATGACTTCTTCTTCGTTATCGGCTTTATCTATACCGATAAAGTGGCGGGGGACAAGGTGAAAGGCCAGGCACAAAGCCTGCTGGTGCTGTTCACCTACGGCATCGGTATGTTGATTGGTTCGCAGATCAGCGGTGCGCTGTTTAACCATATGGTGACGGCGGAAGGGGCTGCGGCGTTGCCGCAATGGCAGCATTTCTGGTGGTACCCGGCCTTTGGCGCATTGGCGATCGCCGCGCTGTTCTTCTTCACTTTCAACTACCGCGATATTCCAGCAGGGGAGAAACGCGATGGCTGATTTGCGGGTGCTGGTGGTGGGCTGCGGCAATATGGGGGCGTCCCATGCCGAGGCCTACCACGCTATGGAAGGGGTGACAATCTGCGGGCTGGTCGCTCGGGGCGAGTCGCGTGAGCTGCTCAATCAACGTTTGGGCGGCGGTTATCCCACCTTTAGCGACTTTGAGTTAGCGCTGGCGCAAACCCGGCCTGATGCCGTGTGCCTGACCACTTATCCGGACACCCACGAAGCCTACGCCTTGGCGGCGCTGGCCGCGGGATGTCATCTGTTTATCGAAAAGCCACTCGCCACCACGGTAGCAGGGGCTGAAAGGGTGATTGCTGCTGCTCATCAGGCACAACGACAGGTGGTGGTGGGTTATATCCTGCGCCATCACCCCTCCTGGCAACAGTTTGTGGAACTCGCTCGGGGTTTGGGTAAGCCCCTGGTGATGCGGATGAACCTCAATCAGCAAAGCCACGGGCAGATGTGGAATGTGCATCGCAACCTGATGCAGTCATTATCGCCAATTGTCGATTGCGGCGTACATTATCTGGACGTGATGTGTCAGATGGCCCAGGCGGAGCCGATCAGCGTAAGCGCTATCGGCGCCCGGCTGACCGATGACTTGCCGAAGGGGATGTATAACTACGGCCAGCTACAGGTGCGTTTTGCCGACGGATCGATCGGCTGGTACGAAGCGGGCTGGGGGCCGATGATCAGTGAAACGGCTTACTTTGTGAAAGACGTCATTGGGCCGCGCGGCGCGGTTTCGATCGTGGCCCGTCATCACGAAAGGGCTTCCGACGATGTCGGGGGGCATACCAAAACCGAATCATTGCGGGTGCATTACGCCGATTTAGACGATGAGAATCGCTTTAAGCGGCCGGATCGCTGGATCGATTGCCAGGATGAGCCGGACCATTTAGCGCTGTGCCTGAGTGAACAGCGTTACTTTTTGCGGGCTATTCGTGAGGGCCTGGATCTCAATCAGCATCTTCAGGATGCGCTAAACAGCTTACGGGTGGTGCTGGCGGCGGACGAAGCGGTACGCAGCCAACGCACGGTGATTTTAGGGAGAGAAGCATGAAGACGATGCAGGGGCCGGGGCTGTTTCTGGCGCAGTTTATCGCCGAGCAGGCCCCGTTTAATACGTTGGATGGCCTGGCGGAGTGGGCTGCCGGGCTGGGCTTCACCAGCGTCCAGATCCCCACGCTTGAGCCGGCCATTTTCGATCTGGCGCTGGCGGCGCGTAGTCAGGATTATTGTGATGAGATCGTCGCCCGGCTTGGGCGGCACGGTATTCGCATCAGCGAGCTGTCGACGCATTTGCAAGGGCAGTTGGTCGCCGTCCATCCGGCCTACGATCTGGCCTTTGACGGTTTTGCTCCGCCAGAAGTCCGGGGTAAACCACAGCTGCGGCAAGCCTGGGCAACGGAGCAACTGTTGCTGGCGGCACAGGCATCTCAGCGCTTGGGGCTAACGGCCCATGCGACCTTCTCTGGGGCGCTGGCGTGGCCCTATTTCTATCCGTGGCCCCCGCATAATGCGTTACTGTTGGAGGAGGCTTTCGAACAGTTGGCCAAGCGCTGGCTGCCGATCCTGGACGCCTTCGATCGGGCTGGTGTAGATGTGTGCTTTGAGCTGCATCCGGGGGAGGATTTACATGACGGCGTGACCTTTGAACGCTTTTTGGCCAAGGTCGGCAATCATCCCCGCTGCCATATTCTCTATGATCCGAGCCATCTGCATTTGCAGCAGATGGACTATCTGGGCTTTATCGATTGTTATCACCCACGTATCCGCGCATTTCACGTCAAAGATGCCGAATACCGCCCCAACGCCCGTAGCGGCGTTTATGGGGGCTACCAACCGTGGTTGGAAAGGCCTGGGCGCTTCCGTTCGTTGGGGGACGGGCAGATCGACTTCCCGGCGATTTTCAGCAAGCTGACGCAGTACGGCTTCCCTGGAGTCGCTACGTTGGAATGGGAGTGCTGCCTTAAGTCGCCGGAGGCTGGGGCACGCGAAGGTGCCGCCTTTATCGCCCGCCATATTATTCCGGTAGCGGAACGGGCCTTTGATGATTTTGCTGCGGTGGATACTGACCGTGAGCGAGTCAGAGCCATGCTGGGCGTGGAGGATGCATCATGAGATTGAAGCTGGGAATGGTAGGTGGTGGTGAAGGCGCGTTTATTGGCGCGGTGCATCGGCTGGCGGCGCGGATGGACGATGAGTTTGAGCTGGTCGCCGGGGCTTTCTCCTCCGATAGACAAAACTGTCTGTGCACCGGGGCGCTACTGCATCTGCAACCGGATCGCTGCTATGCCGATTTTAACCAGATGGCGTTGGCGGAAGCGGCACGCGAGGATGGAATTGATGTCGTTGCGATCGTGACCCCGAATCATTTGCACGCCCCAGTCGCCAGTGCCTTTCTCAACGCCGGGATTGATGTTATCTGCGATAAGCCCTTATGCACCTCCTATGCCGAGGCTCTGCAACTGGCACAAATGGTGCGCCACAGCGGCAGACAACTGATCCTGACCCATAACTACAGCGCCTACCCGCTGGTGCGTGAGGCACGTAGCCGGATATTGGCGGGGGAGTTGGGTGAGATCCGCTTCATTGAGGTGGAATATCTGCAGCAGTGGCTGGCAAAACCGCTAGAACTGACCGACAACAAGCAGGCCGGTTGGCGTGCGCAGCCGGAAAAAGCCGGATCCGGTTGCATCGGTGACGTAGGTACCCACGCTTGGCAACTGGCAGAGTTTGTCAGTGGCATGTTGCCTGAGGCGATCAGCGCTGAGCTGACGTCATTCATCGCGGGGCGCAAGCTGGATGACGACGTGCGAGTGCAGATGCGTTATGCCAACGGTGCCAAAGGTCGGCTCTGGGCTAGCCAGGTAGCCTGTGGTCATGAGAATGGGCTGAAGTTACGAGTTTACGGCAGTGAGGGCAGCCTGGAGTTTTGCCAGGAAAACCCGAACCAGCTGTGGATACGGCCTTTTGACGCGCCCCCCTATTGCATCACCCGCGCTTCGGCATTTCAGCACGTAGAGAACCGCCAATTGGCCCGCGTACCCGCAGGGCATCCTGAAGGTTATCTGGAAGGGTTTGGCCAGATTTACCGTGAAGCTGCCCGGTGTTTGCGTGACGGCCCTTCGGCGGCACCGTTGTTACCAGGGATTGAAACGGGTGTGCAAGGGATGGCGTTTATTGATGCCGCTCAGCGCAGTAGCCGTGCAGGGGGAGAGTGGGTGGAATTGATATCGCCATAAGTAATAAAGAATATTTTTTTATTCTTTTATTGCCGGGCGCCGCTCAGATAAAACTGTTGTTCACAGCACAGAATTTTATCAACGGAGCGGATCATGGCGAGCAAACTTTTCTCATTACGCAGTGCAGTATTGTTGGCTTTATCGCTCGGTGCAGCCAGTGCCCAGGCAGTGGACGTCACCGTGGCGTACCAGACCTCCGCCGAACCGGCCAAGGTGGCGCAGGCGGAAAACAGCTTTGCCAAACAGTCTGGCGCGACCGTTGACTGGCGCAAGTTCGACAGCGGCTCCAGCGTGTTGCGTGCGCTGGCCTCTGGCGACGTGCAGATTGGCAATATCGGCTCCAGCCCGCTGGCCGTGGCCGCCAGCCAGAAGCTCCCTATCGAAGTGTTCCTAATCGCCTCACAGCTGGGCAGTTCCGAAGCGCTGGTGGTGAAAAAGGACATCAAATCTCCCCAGGATCTGATCGGTAAGCGTATTGCGGTACCGTTCATTTCCACCACTCACTACAGCCTGCTGGCCTCTCTGAAACACTGGGGCATCAAACCTGACCAGGTGCAAATTCTCAACCTGCAACCGCCAGCCATTGCAGCGGCCTGGCAGCGTGGGGATATCGACGGGGCTTACGTATGGGCTCCGGTGGTCAATGAACTCGCCAAACAAGGCAAGGTGTTGACCGACTCCGAGCAGGTTGGCCAGTGGGGCTCACCAACGCTGGACGTGTGGGTAGTGCGCAAAGACTTTGCCGAGCAGCATCCGGAAGTCGTCACCGCGTTTGCTGCCAGCGCCCTGAAAGCGCAGAAGGCCTATCTGGCACAGCCGGAACAGTGGCTGAAAGACTCAAGCAACCTCAGCACGCTGGCTCGCCTGAGCGGAGTTCCGCCAGAGCAGGTGCCGGAACTGGTGAAGGGTAACCGCTACCTGCCGGTCGCCGATCAGATCACTCAACTGGGCCAGCCGGTAGATAAAGCCATTCGTGATACCGCCGAGTTCCTCAAGCAACAAGGCAAGATCCCGCAGGTGGACAGTGATTACAGTGCCTATGTGACCGACCGCTTTGTCAAACAGGTGCAGGCTGCGCCGCAGTCGTAAGGGGTCCGCCATGCTAAACGTTAACCATCTTTCGGCCGATTATCAGGGGCGTGCGGCGCTGCGCGATGTGTCGTTCCAGATAGCCAGAGGGCAATTGGTGGTGGTGTTGGGGCCTTCTGGCTGCGGCAAGACCACGTTGCTGAATTTGATCGCCGGGTTTATTGAGCCAACGGCAGGCAGCATTACGCTGGACGATGTCCCCATCAAAGGCCCGGGAGCCGAGCGGGGCGTGGTCTTCCAGCATGAAGGCTTACTGCCGTGGCGCAACGTGGTGGATAACGTGGAGTTTGGCTTACAGCTGGCCGGTGTGGCCAAGCCGCAACGCCGCAAGGTGGCGCAGCAGATGTTGCAACGTGTGGGGCTGACCGGCTATGAACAACACTTTATCTGGCAACTGTCCGGTGGGATGCGTCAGCGGGTGGGCATTGCCCGCGCCTTGGCTGCCGATCCTCGGCTATTGCTGCTGGATGAGCCTTTCGGGGCGCTGGACGCATTCACTCGCGAACAGATGCAGGAATTGCTGTTGAACATTTGGCGCGATACCGGCAAGCAGGTGCTGCTGATCACCCATGACATTGAAGAAGCGGTATTCCTGGCCAGCGAGCTGATACTGCTTTCTCCTGGCCCTGGGCAGGTGGTGGAGCGTTTATCGCTGAATTTTGGCCAGCGCTATGCCGCCGGAGAGGCTTGCCGCGCCATCAAGTCCGATCCTGAGTTTATCGCCCAGCGTGAATACGTGCTGGGCCGGGTGTTCCAACAGCGCGAGGCCTTGCTATGAGCCTGCATTCTGTTCTGAAAGCCGCAGTACCGACAGCGGTGCGTCAATCTCGTTTCACGCTGCCGCACAGCCTCAAGCTGAGCACGGCAACCTTGCTGGTGCTATTGGCGGTCTGGTGGGCGGTAACCGCCTTGCAACTGGTCAGCCCGTTATTTCTGCCCGCGCCGCAGCAGGTATTGCATCAGTTGGTGGTCATTGCCAGCCCGCAAGGCTTTATGGATGCCACGTTGTGGCAACACTTAGCCGCCAGCCTGGGCAGAATCCTGGTAGCGCTGCTTGCTGCGGTGGTCATCGGTGTCCCGGTGGGTATTGCGATGGGACTGAGTGAGACGGTACGTGGCCTGCTCGATCCCCTGATTGAAATTTATCGCCCGGTGCCGCCGCTGGCCTATCTGCCACTGATGGTGATCTGGTTTGGCATTGGCGAAACCTCGAAAATCCTGCTGATCTACCTGGCGATTTTTGCCCCGGTGACGCTTTCGACCGTGGCAGGCGTACGCAGCGTAGCGCAGGTGCGCATTCGTGCTGCACAAGCTTTGGGAGCCAACCGCTGGCAACTGTTGCGCTTTGTGGTGTTGCCCAGCGCGCTTCCGGAAATTCTGACCGGCATCCGTATTGGCCTGGGCGTCGGCTGGTCTACGCTGGTGGCCGCCGAACTGATTGCCGCCACGCGCGGTCTGGGATTCATGGTGCAGTCCGCAGGTGAGTTTTTGGCGACCGACGTAGTGATCGCCGGTATTAGCGTGATTGCGATAATTGCATTTGGTCTGGAGCTGGGGCTGCGTGCCTTACAGCGCCGTTTGACCCCTTGGCATGGAGTACAGCAATGAACGAACGTTTGGCAATTACCCCGTTGGGGCCTTATATCGGCGCGTTGGTGGAAAACGTCAATCTGGCGCGGCCACTGGGCGACGGCCAGTTTGAACAGCTTTACCATGCTTTGCTCAAACATCAGGTGCTGTTCCTGCGCGAACAGCCAATCACACCGCTACAACAGCGCGAGCTGGCAGGGCGCTTCGGCGATTTGCATATTCACCCGGTGTATCCACATGCTCCCGATGTGGAGGAGATCATTGTGCTGGATACCCATAACGATAACCCGCCGGATAACGACAACTGGCATACCGACGTTACCTTTATTGAAAACCCGCCGCAGGGGGCGATTTTAGCCGCCAAGCAGCTGCCGACGACCGGTGGGGACACGCTGTGGGCCAGCGGGATTGCCGCCTATGAGGCGTTGTCCGGACCCTTTAAGCGGCTGTTGGCCGGGTTGCAGGCGGAACATGACTTCACCAAGTCGTTCCCCGAGTATAAACATCGTGGCAGCGAGGAAGAGCATCAGCGCTGGCAGTTGGCCGTGCAGAAAAACCCACCTTTGCTGCATCCGGTGATCCGCACCCATCCGGTGACCGGCAAGCAGGCGCTGTTCGTCAATGAAGGGTTTACTACGCGGATTGTCGATCTGGCGGCGAAGGAGAGTGATGCCCTGCTGAGCTTCCTGTTTGCGCATATCACCAAGCCGGAGTTTCAGGTGCGCTGGCGCTGGCAGGCCAATGATATTGCCATCTGGGATAACCGGGTGACGCAGCATTACGCCAACGCGGATTACCTGCCGCAGCGGCGTATTATGCACCGCGCGACCATTCTGGGAGATAAGCCGTTCTATCGTGCCTGAGGATCACTCCACCATCAGGTTTCTGGAAAAGTTTCTCATATCTACTCCCGCTTTCCTGCGATACAGGCGTGCCTTACGTGCGCCTGTTGCCACTCTCTCGCCGGTTTCCTCAAACATTTCCGAAGCGTCAAAACGCCGCATCAGGCTTTTGCGCTGTACCGTATGCGACAAGATGATCTCAATCACTTCCTGCAACTGCCGAAGAGAAAGGCTCGGTGGAAGTGTTGTGGGAAATCTTTGGCGGCACGGTTAACAGCAAGGGCTACAAAGTGTTGGATCCGCATGTCGGGCTGATTTATGGAGACTCCATCATTCTGGAACGCGCCCAGGAAATTCTGCAACGGCTGGAAGCGAAAGGTTTTGCCAGTTCTAACGTAGTGTTTGGCATAGGTTCCTTTACTTATCAGTATAATACCCGCGATACTTTTGCTGGATAATCAGGATTGGCAGCAGGAACATGAAAACGCGCTTCCTGGATGGCAAACTCTATAACCAGGACTCACTGGAGCAGATCCGCCAGCGCATTGCCTGCCCCTCACCCCAACCCGCTCCCACAGGGAGAGGGAGCTGAATTGAGCTCGTAGGCGATTACAGAGTTAATATTTAACTAGTTGATATAAAGGATTATAACCAGAGTTAAGCTGTAGCACGATAGGCCCCCTCTCCCTTTGGGAGAGGGGGCGTTAAATCAACTCTCTGCTTCAAACGCCTGGGTCAGCGTCTCCAGCTGTTCCTGGGCATCCAGCCAGGTCATTTCCGTTTCTTCCAGAGCGGACTTGGCCTGGCTTTGCTTTTGCAGGCAGGCGGTCAGATCGGCTTTACGGCTGATGTCGTACAGCGCCGAGTCTGCCAGCTGTTCTTCCACCGCGGCCAATTCGGCACCCAGCTTATCCATCTGTTGTTCCAGCTTGGCGATCTGCTTACGCAGCGGTTGGGTTTGCGTACGGAATTCGGCTTCACGGCGCTTTTGGTCTTTACGCGCCTGGGCGCTGTTGCCGTTGTCCTGCTTCGGTGCGGCATCCTGCTGTGCCTGCTGCTTTTGCAGATCGCTAAGCCACTGCTGGTAATCGTCCAGATCGCCCTCGAACTGCTCCACCTGGCCATCGTGCACCAGATACAGATCGTCGGTAGTAGAACGCAGCAGATGGCGGTCGTGCGAAACCACCACCAATGCCCCCTCGAAATCGATCAGCGCTTCGGTCAACGCCTGGCGCATATCCAGATCCAGGTGGTTGGTCGGTTCATCGAGCAGCAGCAGGTTAGGGCGCTGCCAGACGATTAGCGCCAGCACCAGCCGTGCCTTTTCACCGCCGGAGAAACGTTCGGTGATTTCGGTGACTTTATCGCCCTGGAAGCCGAAGCCGCCAAGGTAATCGCGTAACTGCTGTTCTAACACGCGAGGGGCTATACGGCTCAGATGCTGCAGTGGCGACTCATCGGCGCGCAGGAACTCCAACTGATGCTGGGCGAAGTAACCCAGTTTGATACCCTTTGCCAGCCCGATCTCCCCGCTTAACGGCTCCAGCGTGCCAGCCAGCATTTTGATCAGCGTTGATTTACCGGCGCCGTTACGCCCCAACAGGCCAATACGTGAACCGGGCACCAGGTTGAGCTTGATTGACTGCAAGATCACTTTGTCACCATAGCCTGCGCTGACTTTTTCCATCCGCAGCAAGGGGTTTGGCAGACTTTCGGGTTGGCGGAAGCTAAACGTGAACGGATTATCGACGTGCGCTGGGGCAATCAGCTCCATCCGTTCCAGCATTTTGATGCGGCTCTGTGCCTGTTTGGCCTTGGTGGCCTGAGCACGGAAACGGTCAATATAGCTTTGCAGATGCGCCACTTTTTCCTGTTGGCTCTGATACAGCGACTGCTGCTGTGCCAGTTTGGTGACGCGCTGGCGCTCAAAGGAGGAATAGTTGCCGGTATATTCGTTGATGGTCTCATTTTCGATGTGCAGGATCTTGTCGACGATTGGGTCGAGGAAATCACGGTCATGCGAAATCAGCACCAGGGTGCCCGGATAGCTTTTCAGCCAGCGTTCCAGCCAGATCACTGCATCCAGATCCAGGTGGTTGGTGGGTTCGTCCAGCAATAGCAGATCGGAGCGGCAAACCAAAGCCTGAGCCAGGTTGAGGCGCATACGCCATCCGCCCGAGAAGGCGCGCACCGGGCTTTGCAGTTGCTCGTTGGAAAAGCCTAAACCGTGCAACAGGCTGGCGGCACGGGAACGGATGGTCCAGGCATCCAGGGCATCGAGCTTGCCGTGCAGCGTGGCGATGGCGTGGCCGTCGTTATTATCGTTTGCCACCTGTAATTCGGCTTCCAACTGGCGGAATTCCCGATCTCCATCGATAACATACTCAATGGCGGGCACGTCCAGTGCCGGAGTTTCCTGATTCACCCAGGCCAGCGCCCAGTTGTTTGGGAAGGTGTAGCTGCCACCGTCTGCGGCGATCTCACCTTTCAACAGGGCCAGCAGCGTGGATTTCCCACAGCCGTTCTTACCCACCAGGCCGACTTTCTGACCTGGATTAACCGTCGCCGTGGCGTTGTCCAACAGGACGCGGGTGCCGCGTCGGATTTGTAGCGAGGAGAAAACAATCATAAAGCGCCGTTTGTTCAGAGTATGTTAAATTGAATTGAGTTTACGTTAACAGGACGCGTAGCAGTCCTATTATTAGTCTTTGCGTTGCATGGTAACGGAAATCCGCCACCCTGACGACGCTTTGGAGGGGAATGATGTCACAGCCGCCGAAGGTTTTGCTGCTGTATGCCCATCCGGAATCCCAGGACTCGGTAGCAAACCGGGTTTTGTTACAACCGGCACAGCAGTTGGAACATGTCACCGTGCACGATTTATACGCGCACTATCCGGATTTCTTTATTGATATCCATCACGAACAACAGCTGCTGCGCGACCATCAGGTCATCGTTTTCCAACACCCTTTATATACCTATAGCTGCCCGGCCTTGCTGAAAGAGTGGCTGGACCGTGTGCTGTCCCGTGGCTTTGCCAGTGGGATGGGCGGTAATGCGCTGGCAGGCAAATACTGGCGTTCGGTGATCACTACCGGGGAGCCGGAAGGCGCCTATCGCACCGGCGGTTATAATCGCTATCCGATCGAGGATATTCTGCGCCCTTTTGAACTGACTGCGGCCATGTGTCATATGCACTGGCTGACGCCGATCCTCGTCTACTGGGCACGCCGCCAGAAACCGGAAGTGCTGAGCAGCCACGCCAGCGCCTATGGCGATTGGTTGCGTAACCCCTTACCGCATACCGGGAGGCACTGATGGAAGGTTCCGCGCTATTAACCGCCATACTGCTGTTCCTGTTTGCCGCGGTGGTGACAGTACCCATTGCCCGTCGCCTGGGGATCGGGGCTGTTTTAGGCTATCTGATCGCCGGTATCGCCATCGGCCCGTGGGGATTGGGATTCATTCGGGATGTGGATGAAATTCTGCATTTCTCCGAGTTGGGTGTGGTGTTCCTGATGTTTATCATCGGGCTGGAACTGAACCCGGCCAAACTATGGGAACTGCGTCGTTCGATCTTTGGTGTCGGTGCCGGGCAGGTATTGGTCACGGCGGCAGTGCTTGGCGCGCTGCTGTATTTCAGCCATTTCGCCTGGCAGGCGGCAGTGATCGGCGGCATTGGTCTGGCCATGTCATCGACGGCCATGGCGCTGCAACTGATGCGTGAAAAGGGGATGAACCGTAACGAGGGGGGCCAGCTAGGTTTCTCGGTGCTGCTGTTCCAGGATATGGCGGTGATCCCGGCGTTAGCGTTGATCCCGATCCTGGCCGGTGGCGCAGGCACCAGCGATGATTGGGCGAAAATCGCCATGAAGGTTGCGGCCTTCGGCGGCATGCTGATCGGCGGGCGTTTCCTGTTACGCCCGTTATTTCGTTATATCGCCTCATCTGGAGTGCGTGAAATATTTACGGCCGCCGCGTTGTTGGTGGTACTGGGGGCTGCGCTGTTTATGGATGCCCTTGGTCTGTCGATGGCATTGGGGACTTTTATCGCCGGGGTGTTGCTCGCAGAGAGCGAATATCGCCATGAGCTGGAAATCGCCATTGAGCCTTTCAAAGGGCTGCTGCTCGGGCTGTTCTTCATCTCGGTAGGCATGGCACTGAATATGGGCGTGTTGTATACCCATCTGCTGGAAGTGCTGCTTGGCGTGGTGATCCTGGTGGCGGTGAAGTCGGGTGTATTGTACTCGATGGCGCGTATCTTTGGCCTGCGACGCTCGGTACGTCTGCAATTTTCCGGGGTGCTGAGCCAGGGTGGTGAGTTCGCCTTCGTGCTGTTCTCGGCGGCGTCGACACAGCATATCTTTGACGACGATCAACTGGCCTTGCTGCTGGTCGTGGTGACGCTCTCAATGATGACCACGCCGCTGCTGATGCAGATTATCGATCGCATTCTGGCCCGCCGTTATAACGCCAAGGATGAGGATGAAGAGGCTCCCTACGTGGCAGACGACGATCCGCAGGTAATCATCGTCGGCTTCGGCCGCTTCGGGCAGGTGATTGGCCGCTTACTGATGGCTAACAAGAAGCGTATCACCGTGCTTGAGCGGGACGTTAGCGCGGTTGGCGTATTGCGCCGATACGGTTACAAGGTTTACTACGGGGATGCCACGGAGCTGGAACTGCTGCGGGCAGCCGGTGCGGCAAAAGCCAAATCTATCGTTATTACCTGTAATGAGCCGGAAGATACCATGGCCATTGTCCATCTGTGCCAGCAGCACTTCCCCAACCTGTCCATTTTGGCGCGGGCGCGGGGGCGTGTGGAAGCGCATGAGTTGCTACAGGCTGGCGTAAAACAGTTTAGCCGGGAAACCTTCTCCAGCGCTCTGGAGCTGGGGCGCAAGGCGTTAACGGAGTTGGGGATGCACCCGCATCAGGCTTATCGCGCTCAGCAGCATTTTCGCCGTCTGGATATGCGCATGCTGCGTGAACTGATGCCTCCGCATCTGGGGGACGTGGCCCAGATTTCCCGCGTGAAAGAAGCCCGGCGCGAGCTGGAAGAACTTTTCCATCGTGAAATGCAAAAAGAAAAACGGCAGTTCGATGGTTGGGATGAATACGAATAATTCGGAGCACAATGATGTCTGCAACACGTAAAAGATTTATCGCCGGGGCGGTTTGCCCAAGCTGTAACGCTATGGATACGCTGGCGGTTTGGCGTGAAGACCAGGTTGAAGTGGTGGAGTGCGTCAAGTGTGGCCACCATCAGCGCCAGACCGAGCAACAGGTGGAAAAACACGTTCGTCCGCAGGAGCAGGTGATCGGTATTTTTCATCCAGAGTAGCGTTATCTGCCGTGATTTTTTATGCTGAAGGGTACAGCGCTGGAGATTTCCGCTACAATCTCCACCGATTTAGTTTCCAACGGTAGGAGATATCATGAAAGTAACAAAAGACTTGGTGGTCAGCCTGGCTTACCAAGTACGTACAGAAGACGGTGTTTTGGTTGATGAGTCTCCGGTGAGTGCACCGTTGGACTATCTGCACGGGCATGGCTCTCTGATCGCAGGTCTGGAAAAAGCGCTCGAAGGTCACGAAGCGGGCGATCGTTTCGACGTTCATGTTGCCGCTAACGAAGCTTACGGCAACTACGATGAAAACCTGGTGCAGCGCGTTCCTAAAGACGTCTTTATGGGCGTTGATGAACTGCAGGTAGGTATGCGCTTCCTGGCTGATACCGATCAGGGCCCGGTTCCGGTTGAAATCACCGAAGTTGATGGTGACCACGTAGTGGTTGATGGTAACCACATGCTGGCTGGCCAAGACCTGAACTTCCACGTAGAAGTTGTAGCGCTCCGTGAAGCGACCGAAGAAGAACTGGCCCACGGCCATGTTCACGGTGAGCACGATCATCACCACGAACACGGTGACGGCTGCTGCGGCGGTCATGGCCACGATCACGACCACGATCATGACCACGGCAAGAAAGGCGGCTGTGGTGGCAACGGTGGTTGCGGCTGCCACTAATTCTGGTGCTGTAACTGCAACAAAAGGTCGCTTCGGCGGCCTTTTTTAGTAATGCGGGGGCGGCGTCTCTTCCGACTGCGAGGCGATCATCGAAGGTTGGCTGGCGCGCAGTTTGTCGGTCAGCAGGCGCAGATGCTCTTGTATCTTCAGCATTTCAAGCTGATGCTGCACCACGGTTTGATTGAGCTCCTCAATCGTCACTTCCTGAAAGGCCTGGCGGCTTTCCATCTCTTCCAACCGCAGAAGCAGGTTCTCGTAGTTTTTCTCGTGCATGATGTTACCTCTGGCACTGTTAAATCCGGGATTCTGGCACTATGTTATCAGTAGCGGTCGGCTTTGTGCCTGCCAATTTCGGCAAGCGGTTTTTCACTGCCGTAGAGCGGACAATTCAATCCGCAAAGTCGTTAAATAAAATCGTTAATTATCAATGCTATTTTTATTTTTCTTGAACTTTGCTACCAATATGAGGTCACATCTTGACTCGATTGGTTACCTGTGTGACTGTTTTGTTTTGTTTCAGGCAGCTATAGTAGCCCGGTTAACTTACTTAATGATGGTTTGAGGCACCGCTTCAGACACTGGAGAAATGGATGAAATCTTTGTTTAAAGTCACGCTTCTGGCAACCACTATGGCTCTTGCTCTGAATGCGACCCAAGTTATGGCAGCCGATGCGGCCAAACCTGCTGATGCAGCTACCGTTACCACTACCGGTGAGGTTGCGCCTGCTGCTGAAGCGGCTAAACCTGCAGAAGCACCAAGCACCGGCAAGTTCAAGAATGACGATGAGCAGGTAGCTTACGCACTGGGTGTTCAACTCGGCCGCTACATGGAAAACTCGCTGGATGAACAAGAAAAACTGGGCATCAAGCTGGACAAAGACGTGATGCTCGGGGCTGTTAAGGACGCGTTTGCCAAGCAAAGCAAGCTGAATGACTCTGACATCGAAAAAACCCTGCAAGGTTTTGAAGTGCGCGTGAAGGCTTCCGCTCAGGCGAAGATGGAGCAGGACGCGAAAGAAAACGAAGCGAAAGGCGCTAAATACGCTGAAGCCTTCGCCAAAGAAAAAGGCGCGAAGAAAACCGAATCTGGTCTGCTGTACAAAGTAGAGAAAGAAGGGACCGGTGAAGCACCGAAAGACAGCGATACCGTAGTGGTAAACTACAAAGGTACCCTGACCGACGGCACCGTGTTTGACAACTCCTACGATCGCGGCGAGCCATTGTCATTCCGTCTGGACGGCGTGATCCCAGGCTGGACCGAAGGCCTGAAGCACATCAAGAAAGGTGGCAAGATCAAACTGGTTATCCCACCGGCACTGGCCTACGGCAAAAATGGCGTTCCAGGGATCCCTGCCAACTCCACGCTGGTGTTTGATGTTGAACTGCTGGATGTGAAACCAGCAGCCAAGGCTGACGACAAAACAGAAAAAGCGGCTGACGAAGCTGCTGCAGACGCTAAAGCCAAATAAGTCTGAGATTTTCCCAACCGCCGCGAATGTCCTTCGCGGCGGTTTTCATTTCTGCACGACCAAGAATGCAAAATATCCTGCAACTTTACTTCCTGTCTCTACTGATCGCTTGACGCCTGCCGGGCATCGGGCTTAACGTCAATATCACGCGCAAATGTAAGAACCAGCATCTGACCGTTTTGCTAGACTCTGGGTCTGAACTTATGAATCATGCGCCTGCCCCTTAGGGCGTGTACCTAAAACTGCTCCCGGCAGCGATTGTCTCCTGCGCGAGCCGTTTTAGTTGCGTCCCCTGGCACAGGCGATCTATGTAGGTGGTATCTTCGATGTCAAATTCGCTTTTATCCAGCGAAGCCAGCGAACTTGATTTGCTGAATGAGCGTCCGTTTAGTCAGACGGACCATGAAATCCTGAAGTCGTATGAAGTCGTGGTCGACGGGCTGGCGATGCTGATTGGTGGGCACTGCGAAATCGTGCTGCACTCCCTGGAGGATCTGAAATGCTCCGCCGTGCGTATCGCCAATGGCGAGCACACCGGGCGTAAAATCGGTTCGCCGATCACCGATCTGGCACTGCGCATGCTGCACGATATGGCGGGCGATGACAGCAGCGTCTCCAAAGCCTATTTCACCCGGGCCAAAAGTGGCGTGTTGATGAAGTCGGTGACGATTGCCATCCGCAATCGCGAACAGCGGGTGATCGGCCTGCTGTGTATCAACATGAACCTTGATGTGCCGTTCTCGCAGATCATCCAGACCTTTATGCCGCCGGAAACGCAGGAGGTAGCTTCCTCTGTCAACTTTGCCTCCTCGGTTGACGATCTGGTAGCGCAGACGTTGGAGTTCACCATCGAAGAGGTGAATGCCGATCGCAACGTGTCCAATAACGCCAAAAATCGCCAGATCGTACTCAACCTGTATGAGAAAGGCATTTTTGATATCAAGGACGCGATCAATCAGGTTGCCGATCGCCTGAATATCTCCAAACATACCGTTTACCTGTATATCCGCCAGTTCAAGAGTGGTGATCTGCTGGGCAATGAGCGCTGATGCTTAACTACTGCCTATTGGTCACTGGCCCGGCTTATGGTACTCAGCAAGCGAGCAGCGCCTGGCAATTCGCCCAGGCCCTGTTGGCGGCAGGCCACCGCATTACCAGCGTTTTTTTCTATCGCGAAGGGGTGCTGAATGCTAACCAGCTATCATCTCCGGCCAGCGATGAGTTCGATCTGGTGCGTGCGTGGGTTGATCTGGCACAGCGGCATGGTGTGGAGCTTAACGTCTGTGTGGCGGCAGCTTTGCGCCGTGGCGTGGCCGATGAGCAAGAAGCCGCACAGCTGGCATTGGCGGCCGCTAACCTGCAGCCGGGGTTTACCCTCAGCGGTTTAGGCTCATTGGCAGAAGCGGCGCTGAGCAACGATCGTCTGGTACAGTTTTAAGTGAGTAGAATGAAGCGAGTTGCGTTTGTATTTACCCAAGGGCCACATGGCAGTGCGGCTGGCAGAGAAGGGCTGGATGCGGTACTGGCGACGTCGGCACTGAGCGAGGATATCGGCGTGTTTTTTGTCGGCGATGGCGTGTTGCAACTGCTGCCGGGCCAACAACCCGAAAAGATCCTGGCCCGCAATTACATCGCCACCTTTGGTGTATTGCCGCTGTATGACGTTGATAACTGCTATCTCTGCGCGACGGCCATCCAGGAGCGCGGGCTGCAACAGGTCACCGACTGGGTGTTGAAGGCCGAAATTCTGCCGCCAGAGACTCTGCGCGAGAAACTGGCCGCTTACGATGTGGTCATGACTTTCTAGGATACTTTGATGCTGTATACCCTAAGCCATTCCCCAACCCGTTGCGACCTGCCTGCGTTGTTAAGGCTCACCAGAGAAGGTGATGCCCTGTTGTTGTTGCAAGACGGCTTACTGGCCGGCCTGGCCGGTAGCGCCAGCCTTGATTTATTGCTTAATGCCCCCATATCCCTTTATGCGCTGCAGGACGATCTGGATGCCAGAGGCCTGTCTGGTCATTTTTCACCCAAAATCACGCTGATCGGTTATACTGACTTCGTTGTGTTAACCGAGACACACCACAGCCAAATGGCATGGTAATGCGTGTGATGTTGTATATTTCTTGACACCTCTACCAGTCAGCCATAAAATTCTGCGTCCTCGTACTGTGCCAATAGTGCATACGGGGGATTTATCACATGTTTACGAAGCAAAAAACGAAGCAAAACCCAGGAGCTTTTTTTAATGACTACGATTAATCAGCTGGTTCGCAAACCACGCTCTGTGAAGGCTGCTAAAAGCAACGTTCCAGCGCTGGAAGCTTGCCCGCAGAAACGTGGCGTATGTACTCGCGTATATACTACCACCCCGAAAAAACCAAACTCCGCACTGCGTAAAGTTTGCCGTGTGCGTTTGACTAACGGTTTCGAAGTGAGTTCTTACATTGGTGGCGAAGGCCACAACCTGCAGGAACACTCCGTAATCCTGATCCGTGGCGGTCGTGTTAAAGACTTGCCAGGTGTGCGTTACCACACCGTCCGTGGTGCACTTGACTGCTCCGGCGTTAAAGACCGTAAGCAAGCTCGTTCCAAGTACGGCGTGAAGAAGCCAAAGGCTTAATGGTTCTCCGTTAAGTAAGGCCAAACATTTTAATGTCAAAATAAACTCGTAGAGTTTTGGACAATCCTGAAATTTTCAACGGAGTATTTCCATGCCACGTCGTCGCGTAATAGGCCAACGTAAAATCCTGCCAGATCCTAAGTTCGGATCCGAGCTGTTGGCTAAATTTGTAAACATTCTGATGGTAGATGGCAAGAAATCTACTGCAGAAGCAATCGTCTATACCGCGCTGGAGACCCTGGCTCAGCGTTCTGGTAAAGGTCACCTGGAAGCTTTCGAAGTCGCTCTCGACAACGTGCGCCCGACTGTAGAAGTTAAGTCTCGCCGCGTTGGTGGTTCTACTTACCAGGTACCAGTTGAAGTTCGTCCGGTTCGTCGTAATGCCCTGGCAATGCGTTGGATCGTTGATGCCGCTCGTAAACGTGGTGATAAATCCATGGCTCTGCGCCTGGCGAACGAACTGTCTGATGCAGCAGAGAACAAAGGTTCTGCTGTTAAGAAGCGTGAAGACGTTCACCGTATGGCAGAAGCCAACAAGGCGTTCGCCCACTACCGCTGGTAATCCATGCAGTAGTTTTGCTAACCAAGTGGGCGCTTCAAGAAGCCAACCCGCTTGGTTTCACCGAACCGCCTAAGGCAATAGAGGAATCAAATGGCTCGTACAACACCCATTGAGCGCTACCGTAATATCGGTATCAGTGCTCACATCGACGCCGGTAAGACCACAACTACCGAACGTATCCTGTTCTACACCGGTGTAAACCACAAAATCGGTGAAGTTCATGACGGCGCCGCCACCATGGACTGGATGGAACAAGAGCAGGAGCGTGGTATTACCATTACTTCTGCAGCGACAACTGCTTTCTGGTCTGGTATGGCCAAGCAGTTTGAGCCGCACCGTGTAAACATCATCGACACCCCAGGGCACGTTGACTTCACCATCGAAGTAGAACGTTCCATGCGTGTGCTTGATGGCGCGGTAATGGTTTACTGTGCTGTTGGTGGTGTTCAGCCACAGTCTGAAACCGTATGGCGTCAGGCTAACAAATACAAAGTGCCACGCATCGCGTTCGTTAACAAAATGGACCGTATGGGTGCCAACTTCCTGAAAGTTGTTGGTCAGCTTAAATCTCGTCTGGGCGCAAACCCGGTTCCATTGCAGCTGGCAATTGGCGCAGAAGAGAAATTCACCGGTGTTGTTGACCTGGTGAAAATGAAAGCCATCAACTGGAACGAAGCTGATGCAGGCGTGACCTTCGAATACGAAGAGATCCCAGCTGACATGCAAGAACTGGCTGCTGAATGGCACCAGAATCTGGTTGAGTCTGCTGCTGAAGCCTCAGATGAGCTGATGGACAAATACCTGGGCGGCGAAGAGCTGACCGAGGAAGAAATCAAGAAAGCTCTGCGTCAGCGCGTGCTGAACAACGAAGTGATTCTGGTAACCTGTGGTTCTGCCTTTAAAAACAAAGGCGTACAGGCAATGCTGGATGCGGTTATCGAATACCTGCCAGCGCCAAATGACGTTGAAGCTATCAACGGTATTCTGGACGACGGTAAAGACACCCCTGCTGTACGTCATTCTGACGACTCAGAGCCGTTCTCTGCACTGGCGTTCAAAATCGCTACCGACCCATTCGTGGGTAACCTGACGTTCTTCCGTGTGTATTCTGGCGTTGTTAACTCCGGTGACACCGTTCTGAACTCCGTGAAGGCCGCGCGTGAGCGTCTGGGCCGTATCGTTCAGATGCACGCTAACAAGCGTGAAGAGATTAAAGAAGTTCGTGCAGGCGACATCGCTGCAGCAATCGGTCTGAAAGACGTAACTACCGGTGATACGCTGTGTGATCCTGCTAGCCCGATCATTCTTGAGCGTATGGAGTTCCCTGAGCCGGTAATCTCCGTAGCGGTAGAACCAAAAACCAAAGCTGACCAGGAAAAAATGGGTCTGGCTCTGGGCCGTCTGGCGAAGGAAGACCCATCATTCCGCGTATGGACTGACGAAGAATCAGGTCAGACCATCATCGCAGGTATGGGTGAACTTCACCTGGATATCTTGGTTGACCGTATGCGTCGTGAATTTAACGTTGAAGCGAACGTGGGTAAACCACAGGTTGCTTACCGTGAAGCGATTCGCGCGAAAGTTACTGACATCGAAGGTAAACACGCCAAGCAGTCTGGTGGTCGTGGTCAGTATGGTCATGTTGTTATCGACATGTACCCACTGGAGCCGGGCTCAAATCCGAAAGGCTACGAGTTCATCAATGACATTAAAGGTGGTGTGATCCCAACGGAATACATCCCTGCCATTGATAAAGGTCTTCAGGAGCAACTTAAGTCTGGTCCACTGGCCGGTTATCCGGTAGTTGATCTCGGTGTGCGTCTGCATTTCGGTTCTTTCCACGATGTTGACTCCTCCGAATTGGCGTTTAAACTGGCCGCGTCTATCGCCTTTAAAGATGGCTTTAAGAAAGCAAAACCTGTTTTGCTTGAGCCTATCATGAAGGTTGAAGTTGAAACGCCGGAAGAGAACACTGGTGACGTCATCGGTGACCTTAGCCGTCGTCGTGGTCAACTGAAAGGTCAGGAATCCAACGCTACTGGCGTTCAGATTCACGCTGAAGTTCCGTTGTCCGAGATGTTTGGATACGCAACTCAACTGCGTTCTCTGACCAAAGGCCGTGCTTCTTACTCCATGGAGTTCCTGAAGTACGATGATGCGCCGAACAACGTCGCTCAGGCCGTTATTGAAGCCCGTGGTAAATAAGCTTTCGGGTTTAACACATTGATCAGTGCTCTCTCCATGAGGGGGGAGCAAAAGAGTTAAGGAATATAGCCGTGTCTAAAGAAAAATTTGAACGTTCCAAACCGCACGTTAACGTTGGTACTATCGGCCACGTTGACCACGGTAAAACTACCCTGACCGCTGCAATCACTACCGTTCTGGCTAAAACCTACGGTGGTTCTGCACGTGCTTTCGACCAGATCGATAACGCGCCAGAAGAAAAAGCTCGTGGTATCACC
>NZ_LXKR01000040.1:0-42752 GCF_001692375.1 Serratia sp. 14-2641
CTGATTTCTTCAGTGCACCAAGCAAATTGATGCCTGCGAATGTCAGGTAGCAGGCATCACCTCGTCTACGGCATATTTCGTCCAGAGTAAATCTCCTGCCTCTGAACTCACCCACGTGCTAGGTTTTTTTTAATGCAAACAGGCTGCGCAATGCGCAGCCTTGATATGATTTGCAGGCTAATTTTAAATTAATACAAAGGTGGTATCTTTTAGACTTTGTAATAATTAATGATGTAGCCCCCTGAAACACCGGACAGTAGCTGTATCTCCAGATAAGAGATAGGCTTGAATATATGTCTAACACTAACGCCAATTTTGAGATGACCGGGATCCTATTAGGGTAAGAAGTCCGTAAACGTAAAACTCCTCAGGAGAAGATAGCCATTATCCAGCAGACGATGGAGCCGGGCATGAATGTCTCCCATGTCGCTCGCCTGCACGGTATCCAGCCCAGCCTGCTGTTTAAGTGGAAGAAGCAATATCAAGAAGGCAGCCTCACCGCCGTTGCGGCCGGAGAGGAAGTCGTGCCTGCGTCTGAGCTTACTGCAGCTCTGAAGCAGGTCCGGGAGCTTCAGCGCCTTCTAGGCAAGAAGACGATGGAAGTTGAGATACTCAAAGAAGCCGTGGAGTACGGCCAGTCGCGAAAATGGATAGCACACGCGCCCTTGTTGCCAAAGGACGGGGAATAGCCCAGGTCAGCCGCACCATGGGCGTGTCGCGTGCGCAGCTGTCACTGCGGATTAAGCGCTCTGCCGATTGGCAGGACAGGCGCTGTCACCGGCGTAATGACGAAGCAGACGCTGAAATCCTGTCGGCTATCCTCGATGGTTAGGAATCTCAAAAGCATTTTTTGGGGATCCCTAACCATCAACCGTAACGCGCAACTCCTTCTGATGGTGCGGTATCGCGATAGGTTATGCGTGAAAATGCCGGTTTTGCTGTGTTTTTAATCTAAAACCCATTTTTCAGGCGCACTTATCCAGAGCCGGTGCCTGAAGCCATCGTTTTTTCTCCATCCGCTGCAACCTGGCCGACAGTAATTCTGTCGCACATCTGCCAGCCTCGGCACCGGCAAATCTCAGCCGATCGCCGCACAAGATGCATTGGTACGGATCTGTACCCAGGAAGCCTTTCATCAACACCGCGAACCCGGGCCGTTTGGGCTTATCCGGCACCGTCATCGACAGCGCTTCGTAGACCTTCGGCAACAGTTGGCCCCGTTTGCGGTTGGCCAAAAAGCCGTAGTAACGCACTATCTTAAAATGCCGCGCCGGAATATGGCTGATATAGCGCTGCAGCATCTCTTCCTGGCTGATTTTCTGGCGTTTGTGCTGCTGCGTGCGGTGGTCGTAATATTGATGAACCACTGAGCCGCCACGGTAATGCCGGAGCTGGGAAGCCGCCACTGGCGGACGCTTCAGATAACGGCCAAGGTATTTCACGCTGCGCCAGGCGCCACGGGTCTTTTTGGCAAAGTGCACTTTCCAGGCTCGACGATATTGCGCATGGAGGTAGCGGTACCACCGATCCTCGTTACGGATATGGCCGAGGCCCGGCAGGCCACCGGGGTTGATGTGCGCATAGTTGTCACGCAGCAGGTAAATGACGGCGTTGCGCCAGATTTGCTCTACCTCTTTCTTTTTAAAGAACAGGTGTCGCCAGACGTTGTGTTTGACGTCGAGCCCGCCGCGGGTGACGGAGACGTGGATATGCGGGTGTTGATTGAGCTGCCGGCCATAGGTGTGCAGCGCACAAAATATGCCCACTTCGATACCCTGCCTGCGGGCCCAGTGGAGCATGGCGCGGGTGGCGCAGCGAAACAGCTCATTAAGCAGCGGCCAGTTGTTGTTGAAGAACGGCCACAGCAGATGTGGCATGGTGAACGTGATGTGCTGCCAGTCGCAGTCGGGCAGGATGTGCTGCTGTTCGGCAATCCACTGCTCGGTGGCCTTGAGGCCACAGCTGCTGCAGGCTTTGGACTTGCAGCTCTGGCAAAAGAAGCGGGCATGGGTGCAATCCGGTGAGGTGCAGCAGTAACGGCGCACGCCCATGGCACAGGTGCCGCAGGCGAGCATGCGCTCGACGGCGAGTTTGGTCCAGTCGCTGAGGGAGTCGCCATGTTTATCCAGGTACTGGCTCCAGCCGTCGTCATGCTGGAACAGCAGCTTTGTGGGGCGCGGAATATACATGGTGCAGAGTATAGAGGGTGGCAGGGAATGGGAAAAGAACCTCGGCGTCAGCGTGCTCACGTCGCAGACGTGCTCATTTTATGCGGGTGTTAACGCGGCAGGGGGCATGTGCCCCCGAGCGAGCGATAGGGCTGTCAGACGGCGCGGGAGTTGAGGTGAGGCTGGATCTTAAAGACGGTTGAGGCAGCAGCGCTGCCGTGCTCGCCCCGCAGGGGTGCTACGTTCTGCGATGATTGACGGACTGACACTGTTATCAGGCTGAATGAATGGGAATAGCAGACGTCACAAAATTTTGGCGGGTTCCCGCTTACAACCCCAAGTGGCGGGTCCAGGGGCTTCATCAGTTTAATCCAGTCCCATTTACGCTGGGAAAGCTTATCAGCGGTAACGGAGAGCAGGACGGTATCGATACTTTTGCGGGTCATCATGGTGGGGAGGCTCTGAGCAAAATATGTCGTCAGAACATACCTATTTCACTCAGAGTATGGCAACGCCGGGTCTGGCAGACGGCGGGGTTTTCAATTTGCAGCCGACAGGCTGCTTAGTTCTGTCTAACCTTTACATGAGACGTTTTATTATGGGCTGGAAAAGGTTGAGGGGGCAACGGAAAGAATCGCTGGAAAAATCATAACTCATTCTTTATTATTTAATATAATAACTTTATAAATATCATATTATTATAGATATTTACTGGCAGTATGGTCGTATAATTAGGCAGCTCTACTGCGAACAGTATCGTTTTTTTGAGTGATTGCATACCGAGCGGTAACAGACCGCATACCGCTCGGTATATTCTTGCTTTATACCTGTGAGTTGTAACAGATGGAGCGCTGTAAATAACGTGCCAGCAGATCGCGATTAAATAGTGGCTCCTGAACACTACTGCCTTGCAAGAAGTGTTTTACGTTGCTGCAATCCCATAGATAAGTGTCCTGATAAAGCTGAACGGTAGATTGCCCATCCGTCATGTTGTCCTTAAATAAACTGAGTAATGGATAGAGCGGGGCATCTGCGTTATGTTCCCATTGAGCCAGCCAATCAGTAAAGGGCAATCGTTTGAATTTAAAACCGAAATCGTTCTCCAGTTGCTGGAAAAATGCCTCCAGAGTCAGATTATTCTTTTGGTCATGAATCAGGTTGAATTTTCGACCCAGCGCCAGTGGGTTGCGGGTAATAGTGGCAATGGCCTGGGTCATGTAATCCACAGTGGTGAGGCCCTCGCGTAAATCACGCAATATAGGAACGGTTTTGGTGTCCAGACAGGTTTTCACCAACCTTCCCCACCACTGATAATCTGCGCTGACGCCAGTTTTGCTATGGCATGTTGCGTAGCCCAGCCGAAAGGTCATCAACGGAAGGCCGCGTGAGGCTGCCAGATCGGCAATTTTCTCCATCACCCATTTGCTGCGAACATACCCGATATCTGTAACAACGGCTGGTAAATTCTGGTCAATGTTGTCATCTTCCCGCATAACCTGTTTGCCTGTATGAAGATGTCCCCAACTATAAACGGAGATTGTGGAAAGCAGCATTAAGGGTTTTGTTCGTACCGAGGCGGCGAAACGGAGAATTTCCCTTAGTCCCTGTACGTTATCGCGCTTCATCCAGGAATAAGGCTGAATAAAATTAACTGCACTTGCGGAGTGATAAATAATGTCAGTCTCCTGGCATAGTTGCTGATAAACTCCCTGCTCCAGCGCGAAATAGGGTTCTGCCAAGTCACCTGCCAGCGGGTGAATGCGGTTATGTAGTTCAACGGGTAGAGTAATAGCGTAACGTGTCAACGTTTCGTTGATTCTTTTCCACGCCTGTTCCGTATTTTTACCGCGGACCAGACAATAAATGTTGGCATGAGTACTTTGCAGCAGATCAGCTAAAAGGTGAGAGCCGACAAACCCGGTTGTTCCAGTCAGAAATATGGTGTTTGGCGTACTGATTTGCCGTTCATCAAAAGGCATTGAAAAATGGATGTCGTCCGGTAGGAAAACATCGTCCTGTAGAATACGTAGGGGTTCGCTATCGGCTGTCAGTGGGGCGGAAAGGCTGCGCTCATCCAGCGTTTGTGCCAGCGAACGGATCGTAGGGGAATCATAGATATCTCGCACGTAGGCTCGGATAGCTGTTTGCGCTGTGATGGTTGCTGCTAATTTCGCAGCCAGCAGAGAGTGTCCTCCCAGATCAAAGAAATTATCGTCAGAAGTGGGAACATCAGCCCCCAGCAGGTTTTTCCATATCACTGCCAGAATCCCTTCCAGCCCGCGAAACACCGTATTTGATGCGTCTGGCGCATCTGACCGATACCCCGCCAGCAATGCATGCTTATCCGTCTTGCCATTCTGAGTCAGTGGCAGGTGAGGCAAAATCTTAATGACTGCAGGCATAAAGTAAACAGGCAGCGTCTCAGCCAGCTTGCCGCGTAAGATTGATTGGCTGACGTTTTCAGCAGCAACAAAGGCCAGTATTTTTTTCTCACCAGGTGACTCCTCTTCAGCCACTAGTACAACAGCTGCTGTAACGCCTTCAACCTGCATCAACACGCTTTCAATCTCGCCCAGTTCTATGCGGTTGCCGCGAATCTTCACCTGATCGTCGAGACGGCCAAGAAATTGTATGCGTCCGTCGGGCAGCCTGCGGGCACGGTCTCCGCTACGGTACAGCCGTTTTTCTGGCGCAGATGGCAGCGTCAGAAACTTCTCTTTTGTCAGTTCAGGTTTATTGAGATAACCACTGGCCAGTCCCGGACCGGCAATAAAGATCTCACCTGATTGCCCGTCGACCACTGGCAGCAGATGTTCATCCAGAATAAAAACCTCTGCGCCGGCAATGGGAAAACCAATGTTGGCCACTGGATTTTGTGTCGCGCATTCCACTAGGTTGCAGGTGGTAAAAATAGTGGCTTCTGTAGGGCCGTAGTAATCAACGAGTGGATATCGGATATGGCTGAGATTGACCGGGTTCAGTTTTTCCCCTGCGGTAAAGAGATAGCGCAACGCGATATCATCAGGTTGAGCCTGGTTGATAAATTCGGCAACCAGTACAGTTGGAATAAACCCATGTGTGATGCCGCGTGTAACGAAAAAGCGCAGCAGAATATCCGTCTGTAAGCGTGTTTCCTCGTTGTCAGGTAGGATTAGCGTTGCACCGCAAATCAGAGGCGACCAAATTTCCCATTGTGCGACATCAAAGCTTATGCCCGCAATGAGCGAACTACGGCTATGCAGATTCATCTCAAATCGCGAGTTATGCCAGCTTACCAGATTATACAGGGAGGTGTGAGACACCATGACGCCTTTCGGTACGCCTGTTGTACCAGATGTGAAAATTACATAGGCAGTGTCATCCGGCGCGACTTGAACTGGGGCTATGGGTAAAGGAGTGTTTTCTATGTCACGATCGATGGCAATTACACACTTGGCTGATGTACCAATGATAGAGGAAAAAACACCATGGCTTATTAAAATAACGGGTGCGTCGCATTGCTCTGTAATTTGAATGATACGCTTCTGTGGGTAATGAATATCAACAGGAATATAGCTCGCTCCAGATTTTAAAATAGCAATAATACCGATGATAAACTCTGGAGTGCGCAGTGTAATTAATGGGATAATATCGCCATGTTTAACACCAGCTTGTTGTAACAACCAACATAAAATATCGCTTTTATGATTAATTTCCCGATAGGTTATATTACTATCACCGTGGCTAATAGCAGTGCTATCAGGATGGTCATTTACTTGCTGCATAAAAGATATCAAAACATTGAACATTATATATTCTCCCGAGGGGAAGTATGAGTTCTATCTCTGATAAAATGAGTGTTAAGTATAGACAGGCTTTGATGAGCCGTCTAGGACGGTTGAACTAGATAATAATTCCGTATATATCTCCACGAAAAGTGCCACCTGATGTATTAAAATTATTTGGTATCATAAGGTTAAGGTATGAAGTTAGGTTGGTTCAGCATTTATTTCATTATGCAGATTTCTCGTCTTTGAGAATTTTTTAGATGTTGAACAGGTAATTATGAGCTTGCGGGCAATTTCTTTGGTTGTGTTGCATTAAGCAAAGACTCAGGTAATATCTCATTAATTTGCCAGAGTCTCTGCCCATGTCGCTGATACGAAAAGCCTTCAAACGTCTGCATTATCCCTTCGACATTATCGCCCAATGTGTTCGCTGGTATCTGACGTACTCGCTCAGTCTGCACCACCTCGAAGAGATGATGGCAGAGCGCGGTATCATCGTTGACCATTCCACCCTGTACCGCTGGGTTATCAGGCTAACGCCCTTGATGGTTAGGAATCTGGATCACGTTTTTTGAGGGTGACTGACCATGAACCGTAGCGCGCAGCTCCCTGTGATGGAGCGGTATCACGATGGGTTATGCGTAAAAATGCCTGTTTTGCTTTCTTTTTAATCCCCAATCTGTTTTTTAGGCGCACTGATCCAGAGCCGATGCCTGAAACCATCGTTTTTTCTCCATCCGCTGCAGCCTGGCCGACAGTAATTCTGTCGCATGCCTGCCAGCCTCGGCACCGGCCAATCGCAGCCGATCGCCGCACAGGATGCATTGGTACGGATCTGTGCCCAGGAAGCCTTTCATCAACACTGCGAACCCGGGCCGTTTGGGCTTATCCCGCACCGTCATCGACAGCGCTTCGTAAACCTTCGGCAGCAGTTGGCCCCGTTTGCGGTTGGCCAAAAAGCCGTAGTACCGCACCATCTTAAAATGCCTCGCCGGAATATGGCTGATATAGCGCTGCAGCATTTCTTCCTGGCTGATTTTTTGGCGTTTATATTGCTGCGTACGGTGATCGTAATACTGATGGACCACGGCGCCGCCGCGGTAATGTCGGAGCAGGGAAGCCGCCACTGGCGGGCGCTTCAGATAACGGCCGAGGTATTTCACGCTGCGCCAGGCGCCACGGGTCTTTTTGGCAAAGTGCACTTTCCATGCTCGATGATATTGCGCATGGAGGTAGCGGTACCACCGCTCCTTGTTACGGATATGGCCGAGGCCAGGCAGGCCACCGGGGTTGATGCGTGCATAGTTGACACGCAGCAGGTAAATGACGGCATTGCGCCAGATTTGCTCTACATCTTTCTTTTTAAAGAACAGCTGTCGCCAGGTGTTGTGTTTGACGTCGAGCCCGCCGCGGGTGACGGTGACGTGAATATGCGGGTGCTGATTGAGCTGTCGGCCGTAGGTGTGCAGCGCGCAAAAGATGCCGACTTCGATCCCCTGCCTTCGGGCCCAGCGGAGCATGGCCCGGGTAGCGCAGCGAAACAGGTCGTTGAGCAGGGGCCAGTTGTTATTGAAGAACGGCCACAACAAGTGGGGCATGGTGAAGGTGATATGTTGCCAGTCGCAGTCGGGCAGGATGTGCTGCTGCTCAGCAATCCACTGCTCGGTGGCCTTGAGGCCGCAACTGCTGCAGGCCTTGGACTTGCAGCTCTGGCAGAAGAAGCGGGCATGGGTACAGTCGGATGAGGCGCAACAGTAACGGCGAACGCCCATGAGGCAGGTACCGCAGGCGAGCATGCGCTCGACGGCGAGTTTGGTCCAGTTGCTGAGGATGTCGCCATGTTTATCCAGGTACTTGCTCCAGCCGTGGTCATGCTGGAACAGCAGCTTTGCGGGTCGCGGAATATACATTGTGCAGAGTATAGAGGGTGGCAGGGCATGGGAAAAGAGCCTCGGCGTCAGCCGGCTCACGTCGCAGGCGTGCTAATTTATGCGGGTATCAGTGCGGGGCGAGATCGCGAGGGGCTGGGCACGATCAGCCGCCACCGGCGTTGATGTGAGGCAGGGTCTTAAGGACGGTTGAGGCAGCTTTGCTGCCGTGCTCGCCCCGAAGGGGCGCTACGTTCTTCATACTCACCATCAGATGGAAAGAAGGTGACTGAGCTGTTCGACAAAGCATCAATACCTTTCCTGACATCTGTGCTGGCCGTAGCTTGGCTCACCTTGAACAAGCGTTGGTAATCAGCAACCCGTACTGTGAATGTGCCTGGGTGATCTTCTTGGCGATAAGTTTCCATAAGACATAGCCACAGTACACGCTTAGCCTGCAGCGAGAGATAATAAGCTGCCTCAGTGAGTTCATTCGATTGCGCAATAGCTGGGCGATTAGTTTTAACAATCCCTTTTTTTTCATTCATATAGCTATCTATGGGCAGTTTTTAATATACCCATAGTTGCATCAGGTGGTTGATGCGGTCAAGGCAAACTTGTGTCGTTTCCCATACCAGGTAATCGAAATAATAAACTTTAGCTATTTCCCATACGTTCTTTAGTTATTTCCCATAGCTACTTTGGTTGTTTCCCATAACTACTTTAGCTTCTACCCATAGCAAGTTTAGGCCTTTCCCATGTTGACCGGGCTGAAGCCCGTGCCCTGCAAGAGTTTCGACGCTGTCTAAAAAGCTTTTAAAATGTTTTAAAAATCAAAAAAAAATTTAAAAAACAATCCTGTATATATGTGGATAACTCTATTCATGGGAAACACCTAAAGTTTATTCGATACAAACACCGGTAGCCCCCACCGGTAAACCGGCGGGTCCCATGACCAGACACAACACACTCCAATAATATGCAGAAAGACTAAGGTAGCTCTTTTGCCTGTAAAGATTGCATCGCAACGGCTCGTTGCGATCTAAGCCACAGTGGAGTGTCTAGCTATGTCAAAAGCTTTGTCTAGCAGGATGGGGGAGGATCCTTCTTGATCCTTTCTAAATTAACTGGTCTGAGATCAGGGGGCAATAAAGCCAAATAGTAGTACTTTGTCAAACTAGCCAGGCTCATCGGAGAGCTTCTATCCACTCGTAACTGACCTGGAAAATACTTATTAGTTGTGCTGTTCTTTTATATGCATTAACATTTTGTATGTATACATACAAAATTTTTTTATTTAACGGAAACATATTCACGCCATAAATAAGGAAGGCGGATGGCAAGCTTGAGCAAGGAAGCCAGTGGGCTTCGCTTTACGCTGAGTGTGGGCAGTCTGGAACCAGAAACTTTCGTGGTATCAGGCTTTACGTTGCATGAACAGTTCTCTACGCCATTTATCCTTGAACTTGAGGCTGCCAGTGCCAATCCCAGCATCGAGTTCGCTGCTATTTTGGATAGAACCGCCACGCTGACTATCTGGCGCGATACCGAGGTACAGCGGATCGTCAATGGCATCGTGGTTGAAGTGGAACAGGGAGACACTGGACTCCATCAGACACATTACCGCCTGAGTATACGCCCCGCACTCTGGCGCGCAGGATTAGTCAGAAATTCACGCATCTTTCAACAGCGGAATGTTCAGGAGATCCTGGAAACGTTATTGAAAGAACATCATATCAGTCACTATGCTTTTGCTTTGCGTGATACCCATGCCAGGCGTGAATTCTGAGTCCAGTACCAGGAAAGTGACGCAGAATTTCTCGATCGCCTTGCCGCTGAGGAAGGGATTTTCTATTTCTTTGAGCATAAAGATCAGCAACACACGTTGGTCTTTGCCGATGATTGCGCCGCACTGGATACCGGGCCAACACTCCCTTACCATCCAGCCAAAAGGGCAGATTCGGACGAGTTGTGTATCAGTACTTTTCGTCGCAAAGAAAGTCTGCGCTCGTCTGAAGTCTTGCTGAAAGATTACACCTTCAAAAATCCAAGTTGGCAGGCAGAATCCCGTGAGTCTGCCAATGACCTTGAACACCAGGCTTTCGATTATCGCCATTATGACTATCCTGGTCGCTTCAAAGGCACTGGCCCAACAGGCGATCAATTTGCCCGCTGGCGCGTCCAGGCGTTGCGTAACGACGCGCATCAGGGAGAAGGCGCGGCCAACAGCCCGGCGCTCCAACCTTGTGTGTGGTTTAGATTGGAAAATCATCCGCTGGAAACCCATAACGCCCGTTGGCAAATCACCGGGGCTACGCACACCGGCAGACAGCCGCAAGCATTGGAAGAGGCCACCGGGGAACAGGGCACCACGTTGGGATGCCAGTTTACCTTTATACCCGACAAGCAAACCTGGCGTCCCCTTTCGCTGCCAAAACCGCGCATCGATGGTGCACAGGTGGCGATCGTCACCGGAGCGGGGTCTGAGGAAATTTATTGCGATGAGTACGGCCGGGTCAAGGTGCGCTTTCCCTGGGATCTCTCTGGCAGAACGGATGATACCAGCTCCTGCTGGGTACGGGTTTCGCATCCTTGGGCGGGAGCGGGCTGGGGCATGTTAGCTATTCCGCGTGTTGGTCATGAGGTCATTGTGGAGTTTCTCAATGGTGATCCCGATCAGCCCGTGATTATTGGCCGTACCTATCATGCTAACAATCTGCCACCCGGTGACTTACCGGCGACCAAAACCCAGATGGCCCTACGCTCAAAAACCCATAAAGGCGACGGCTTCAATGAGCTGCGGTTTGAGGATCTTCGGGGCGGTGAAGAAATTTATATTCATGCGCAACAGGATATGAATACCGACGTACTGCGGGATCAGACGACTACCATCAACCGGGATATGACACTGACGGTCGATAATAACCGCACCTCGGTGATCAAAGTCGATGATGACGAGTCTATCGGCGGATATCAGACGCTCACGGTGGCGAAAGATCAAAACGTCACCCTCGAAGGCCAGCAGACCACGGTCGTGAAGAAAAGCCGCTTTCTTGACATTGCAGACAATGACTCCCTGAAGGTCGGCAAACATATCTCGATCCACTCTGCCAGCGGCCAGATTGAGATCGGCAATGCCGGGGGCCGCATTGTGATTGATCCCATGGGCCATATCCGCATTGAAGGGCTGAGTATTACGCTGGCCGAACACGCTTCCGGTGTCATGCCCACCACTCCGCTGTTTAATTACTCTGCCCGTTATACGTTGCTGCATGAACGCACGGGAGCGCCACTGATTAATACGCCCTACACCATCAAGGGGGCCAACGGTCAGGTGGTTTCAGGCAAAACCGATGCCCTGGGCAGAACCCTGATGGTGCGTTCAGAAAAAGAAGACAATCTGGAACTCGGCCTACCGGAAACCCAAAAACCGGCGAAAGAAACCTATTACCAGGCCAGCGACAATGCACCGGTAGAACGTGTCATGGAATTCAAGGAGTAAGAAGATGAGCAATCCAGGCAATATTTGTCCGGCAGTGACCTCCATTACCTGCACGATGGAACGCGGGAGATTTCCTGGCGATGAAGACCCCTGTTATCTGGCACAGAAAGCCGAAATCGCCATGCGATTGCCACTGCGTATTGTCACCAAAGCCGGTTTGGTGCGCTTTTTAAACCAGTTGATCATGAGCGGTTTGATCCAGAACGAGGAGGAAAAGGAAGAATATCACTGGCCCTATAAAGCCGAAGTCGTCTTTGCGATGGCATACCCCGTTCCCCTGCCTATGCTGGCCACCAGTATCGCCTCGAAAGAGAAATACGGTGAGGATTTACCACAATCCCGCAACCCGTTTGCCCGGCCTTCCCGTGAAGATTGGATAAAACGCAAGGTTAAACGAATACGCCGACCGGACATCATTCTGGTTAAAGAAAAGACTGAACGCTGGCCAGGACGTGAAGCCACCTATTTTGATGACAAGTTTCATGCCGATAATTTGAAAATGTTGATCGAAGTGAAGTTCCCAGGCGATACTTTATCAGAAGATCAAGACCTTGATTATACACTAATCGCTACAGAATCCCGTTTTGGTGTTCTGCGCGTTGAGGATAACCGTACTGAGAAACAAAAAGAGTACGACAAACAATATAACGCCGCTTTCAGCCCCAGTGCAGAAAAATATACCTTACTGCCGCCGCACCAGGGTGAGAAGCCGCTCCCTGTCCCTGTGCCACCTCCCGAAGGGGGGCCGGGAACCCTTCCGCAGCCATTACATAAAAATCTGCCGTTATTGAGCACGTCCCCCTGGGATTTTATGCCCTCGGTGGAGGACTGGGTGGTATTAGGTCATGAGGTTTCCAGTCTGGCAGAAGAGGGCTGGGAATATGTCAGCGAGAGCACTCGGCAGATGTTTCACCAGTTTGGTGCCTGGGTCTCCGAGAAAGGGGATTGGTTCTGCCAGCAAGTGCTCGACCCTCTCACCCAGCAAACCCACTATGTGTTCTCCTGGATGAACAAACAAACCGGTGACATCATCACCTGGAGCGTTGCGCAGTGCCAGGATTTATGGCGAACCGTGCTGTTAGGGTCGGAGATCTCCCTGGAGTATTTAAAACAGATCGAATGGGTACAGATACTGTCCGATATTGGCAATGGCACGGTACAACTGGTTATCCAGGCCGCAGTGACTGGGGCTGTCATTATCGTGACGCTCGCCGTGGCCGCCGCCGTGGTGGCGTTGGTTGCTATTGTCGCTGCGGCTGTCGCCGCAGGGGGAGCTGCAGCAGCCGGACTGTTCGCCGCTCTGGCGGCGGTGGGTGGCGGTACAATGGCTATAGCGCAATAATTTATCAGGAATCACTATGCAACACACTGAATACACGGCATTACTGGAACAGCGCGTGCCTGAGTTTACCTTTACCGACAATAACGATGTTGTTATTAGCCGGTTGGGCCTGTCGATCACCCTGTTTTTTAAACGTGGCTACACCCTGGAGAAACGGGAGAAGATACTGGCCTGTTTTAGTCGCTTCCGTGCAGAATTCGGTACACATTTACGTTTTCATGCACATTCCTTTAAAGGAATGAAAAAATACAGTCCGGAAAATATCGCCAAGGTGGAAGACAGCATCCGGAATAAAGGCATTTATGACTACGGTGGTTGGACGATCAGTGATGCGAAAAATATGTCTGAAGCCCCCAACTGCTTGATGCGTTATCTCGATTCGGGTGATGATGATGATAACGAAAACTCTTATCTGAGTTTAGTCTTGCCCTGGTTTTACCTTAAAGAAACACAGGGTATGGCGCGTTTTAATGACTGGCTGACTTACCTGTGCCAACAATTGGAACCCGACAGCGGGGACTGTGGATATTGCCTGATATTACCGCGAGATTATCACGACTATTTCTCTATTGAGTATGAATTGGCCAAACGCTATCCCCCAATGCAGGTAAATTCAGCCGTACATACGGCATCAAGACAGTATACAAACAGTATTCGTGGCGTTAACTGGATCACCGTTTTAGATAAGCGCTATATCAAGCGGTTAGGCGGCGAGGACTGGGTACGCCAAGTGCTTTCCCGCGACCCGGCGATCAGCATTGAACATTATCCCGGCGGGCTGTTAATCCGCGCCGGACAATACCCGGACTTGACCCCGTTGACGGCAGGATTATCACCGCAGTATCTGGCCGTCAATCAGTTGATCCGCCCGATACGTGTCAAGCACCAAGAAGGCCACTCTCTGCACTTCTACGGTGTTAATCATTTCGATGAGTTATCGACCCAGGCCTGGTATGCCCGCTATGACCAGGGGCCACTATCCCTGTCGCCATTAGAGTCGGGTACCCCGGCGTTGGTGAGCGGTAACTGGACGACTCCCTCATTCCCTCACACCATGCGCATTATTAAGCAAGGCGAAATGGCCCCGGCAGGAAAAGAGGGGGAAGTCATTTGGTGGGATCTGGCCAGTGAAGTGGAAGATGACGGTACTACTCAGGCTCCACAGTCATGAGAACGATTATCCAGGGGAAAAAAGTGATCCTGGTGGGGGACACCACCACGACCGGGGGTAAAGTGCTCAGTGGCTCGCCCTTGGCCAATCAAACTCAGGCGCTCGCCCGCAAGGGCGATCCGGTTTTTTGCCCGGCCTGCAAAGCCACCGGCATGATCAGTGAAGGCAGCACACTGGCCAATATTGCCGGTGTTGAGATTGCCCTTGAAGGACACAAAGTTACCTGTGGTTGCCCTGATGGCTGCAAGTTGGTGGCATCAGCATAGTGGTACACCAGAGACGGCGGTTTATGGTTCGCCGTTCCCGCTTACAGCTGGCGGGCAGTTAAGTGAAATTACTCCACGGAGGCCTTCACTGCATTCCGACGTCTTGCGTTGCCAGTTCTGCCATTCCGGATCCTTTGCCAGAAGATCATCCGCTGTGCTGCGCAACCAGTTATAGGGGTTTGACGTCCCGCAATGTAAAAAACAACGCTAAGCAGCCTCAGAAATCGATTTTGATAAGTTCCAGCCTCAAAATGACCAACAAACAATATTTAGAACCGCTTTTTTTCCCAAAACATGCAGTTTAGTAAGTTTCTATATTTCATACTGTTAATTCACTAACGTAGTTTTTCGCATGGTTGGCCTTCAAACCCCTTTACGCAATTGCGGGGTCATGCATTCCCGCCAGTCAACTCTTGACGCGCCAGGGCCAGCAGTTCGCCCTGCAAGGTACGGTTTTCCTCCCGGGCGGCCTTCAGCTCAGCTTTCGTTTCCTGCAGCTGCGCCGCCTGGTGTTCGCCGGTGGCAGTCAGGCGGGCCACCTGCTCGCGTAGCGGCAGCGCTTCGGCCCGCAGCTCACGGACCTCTGCCAGCAGACGGTCCCGCTCGGTGACCACCTCACGCAGCACGGCCAGTTCGCTCTCAAGTGTTGCCACCTGCGCCAAGGCGGTGTCGCGCTCCTGGTCAGCCTGGGCGATATCCGCGTCGGCCTGCTCACGCGCCGCCAGGGTGTCCGCATCCGCCTGTTTGCAGGCCGCTTGCCACAGCAGCCCCAACTGGCCAGTGAGCAACTGAAGCAGCTCCGGCGGCAGCGCCGGGGCCTGTTCGCTGGCCCGCTCGCGCTGCCGGGCGCGGAACGCGCGCATCACAGGGGATATGTGGGACAGAGAGCCGCCACCGAGGTGCTGGCGTACCTGCTCGTTGGTCGGGTTCGGGGTGCCGGCGGCGATGAGGGCGGCGGCGGCGTCTTCAATGCGGCGTACGGTGTCGGGGGGAAGGCTGCTCACAGTGTCTCTCTTGGATGAGGGGTAATGGCGACAGTGTAATCGTTGGGTAGAATAGACACAATACATAAAATACAAATCGTACATACAGTACAGATAATACATTTAGTACATACAATACAGTTGATACATACATTATGAGTATTACATACCTACGGTACGCCTTTTCTCCGTCAGATCCGTTTTCTGGTAAAGTCGGAACACGCATAAGCCGGCGCAAAGACTCTTACTTAGTACCACCTACACTTTCATCCCGTTATACTGAGAAAAAACAGGAGGCTGGCGTGAAATTGAAAATGCAGGATCTGAGACTGTTCAATCTCGTATTTGAAAGTGATCCAGGCTGGATACTGGATTTCTCTAACCGCACGTTGTCAGCTTTTTTTGATGAAGAACTGAACATTGATATTGATGATGAGCGCTATCAGGAGGAGGGAACATCGAAAGCCAAACGAGTCAGAAGCTTACTAAAACAGGTGGATCGTGAGACCGCCCTGCGGGTTCTCAGCGCCCTCTGGCAATATAAAACTGAATCCATGCCTGAGCAGGATGAACAAAGCCGTAATGACTATCTTGCATTAATTTCCCGTCTGGAAAATACCGACGCTGATACAGCGAAGGGCGTCAAGCCTGTCCAGGCATGGCTCGGGATTGACTGGCCTTCACTTATCGCCGAAATGAACGAGATGAAAACACTGGCACCGCATCCACGGGGTTTCCGGTTTGAAACCTGGCTCGCTGAACTGTTCAGTACCTTTAAGCTTGCTCCCCGTTCATCTTTTCGAAACACAGGCGAACAGATTGACGGCAGTTTTCGGCTGAATGATGAATTTTACCTGATGGAGGCAAAGTGGCATCAGAACAGGACGCCGGCTGCAGATCTTCACATCTTTGAAGGAAAACTCAGTACTAAGGCAACCTGGACACGAGGCGTGTTCATCAGTTGGATGGGGTTTACTACTGAAGGCCTGACAGCCTTTGGTAAAGGGAAACGGGTTATTTGTATCAGCGGTTACGATCTTTATCATTCACTCAGTCACGGGATCGCACTGCCCGAACTTCTTGAGGCAAAACTTCGGCATGCAGCCGAAACGGGGGAGCCTTATGCGGAATTTGACAGGCTTTACACCCTTAAAAACAAAATACCCAGCACGCTGAAATAACCTACCGGGCGTTATGCAACCATCTGCTTACTTCACCCAGTCCTCCAACTTCAGGTCCGGTACCCGCGCAAATTCCCGCGTATTATTCGTCACCAGTATGGCGTCTGTCGCAATGGCATGCCCGGCAATAGCCGTGTCGTTGGGACCGATGGGGGTCCCGGCTGCAGACAGCGCCGCCTTAACTTCAGTGGTGGCGTCCACCGCCGCCCGGTCCCAGGCTAGGACGGCATCCAGGCGGGCGCAGAATGCGTCAACCAGTTGCGCGTGGCGCGGGGAGGCCTTTTTTCCGATAGCGCCGAAGCGCATCTCTGCGTAGGTGATGGCCGAGACCACGATGCGGTGATTGCGCAATACGGCCTGCTCAAGCCGCTTAATTACGGCTTCCGGCTGCTCGCGCATGATGAACGAGCAAATGTTGGTGTCCAGCATATAGGTCTTGTTCACAGGTCAAATCGTCCTTCGTCGCTGACAACGTCCTCACGCTCCGCCATAAAGTCCGTGTCGGCTTTTTCGAGTTGTGTGAACGATCCCCAGGTCGGCCGGATGGGACGCAGAATGATACGGTCCCCTTCCCGGACGATCTCCAACTCGCTCACCCCCTCAAAATCCAGATCGCGGGGCAGACGGATAGCACGGTTATTGCCATTCTTAAATATAGATACGGTTCGCATGTTGTCCTCCTGGAACTATGGCCTCATGGCCCTATGCATATGCTAAGTATAGGCTAATTCCTTAGTATATGCATATCCCTTTCCTATACAGACGCTATGCATATGTCTTAGCCTATCCTCGGCATATGTTATTTTCTCTTTTTTCACGTCAAAACCGAAAATCGGTGAAACTGGAAGCAAGAGGTACCCCGAAGACTCCGAATAAAATTTTTTCGGGTACCGACATCGTAGGCGCGACTGTTAATAATGGAGCCAAATCGGTATAGGGGTCTGACGCTCAGTGGAACGAAAACTCACGTTAAGCAACGTTTTCTGCCTCTGACGCCTCTTTTAATGGTCTCAGATGTCCTTTGGTCACCAGTTCTGCCAGCGTGAAGGAGTAATGGCCGAGCATATTGATATGTCCGTGGCAAAGCGGGGAGAGGCGTGCGATATCTTCATCATTCAGTGTTTCACCCTGCGCCCGGAGATGATCCAGTGCTGCCTGCATATAAATAGTGTTCCATAACACGACGGCGTTAGTGACCAGCCCCAGTGCTCCCAACTGATCTTCCTGACCGTCGGTATATCGTTTTCTTATCTCACCTTTTTGACCGTGACAGATGGCTCTGGCAACTGCATGGCGGCTTTCTCCCCGATTAAGCTGGGTCAGAATGCGCCGGCGGTAATCTTCATCATCAATATAATTAAGCAGATATAGCGTTTTGTTGATGCGCCCCACTTCAATGATTGCCTGCGTCAGTCCGGAGGGACGTTCACTTTTCAGCAATGAACGGACTAGCACTGAAGCCTGTACTTTGCCCAGCTGCAGGGAACCTGCAGTCCGGATCATTTCGTCCCACTGAAGGACTATTTTTCGGGGAACTGATTGCCCTCTGGCAATATCATTCAGCACGCCATAGTCGGCATCATGGTCCATTCGCCAGAAAACCGAAGCACCGGCATCAGCCAGGCGCGGAGAAAACTGGTATCCCAGCAGCCAGAAAAGGCCAAAGACAAGATCGCTGGCCCCGGCGGTATCGGTCATAATTTCGTTTGGATTCAACCCGGTCTCCTGTTCCAGAAGTCCTTCCAGCACAAAGATAGAGTCCCTCAGCGTCCCCGGTATAACGATGCCATGAAAGCCGGAATACTGATCGGACACAAAGTTGTACCAGGTGATCCCTCTGTTATTACCAAAGTATTTGCGGTTCGGTCCGGCATTGATTGTTCTGACTGGCGTAACAAAGCGCATTCCATCTGCAGATGCCACTTCTCCTCCACCCCATATCTGTGCCAGTGGCAGCGTTGCTTGAAAATCAACCAGTCTGGCATTAGCGCTGGTGATAGTTTCAGCCCGAAGATAGTTCGCTTTTGTCCAGTTCAGCCGGTGTCGGGTCAGTGCAGGAACATTTGATCTGATCAGTGGTTCCAGACCGATATTGCAGGCTTCAGCCATCAGCACGGCGCTGATGCTGACGGGCAGATCATCAACTCTGGCACTGGCTTCACTGGCGTGGAAAAACTCATCAGCAAATCCGGTATGGGCGTTAATTTCGAGCAGCAACTCCGTTAAATCTACCGGAGGGAGCAGATCACTGACCATTTTGCTCAGTCGTTTCAGACTGTCCGGCTCATCAAGACTGGCGAGGGGAGAAATTGTCAACCGGGGCTTCGGGCCAGAAACATCGAGTTCGACAGCCTCATTTTCGCCAAGACGTGCAGCAACCTGTCTGTAACGACTATCAAGCTGATGACCCAGAGATTTTATTGCTTCCTGCGGGTCTGTTGGGTGCCCCAAAGAACGATAAACCTTAATCCGGTTTGCCTGCCAGTCAGCACCCTGTAGTAATCTTGCACGGGGATCTCCCCACCGGTTACTGCCGGTAACGTAGACATCCCTCCGTCTCAGACTATCCTGCAGTTTACTGAGAAAGCAGATCGTGTATCCCCTGCGGGTGATATGTTTTTCCTTGTTAATCACCAGCCGTTTCCATGACCGACTGATGATTTCCGTTGGTGCGTCGTCAAAAAACTGCCGCCGTGAGCTGAACTCCCGGCTGAGGTAGTCACAGGCATTCAGAGTGGTAACCCCGGCAGGTGCGGATGAAAATTTAACGGTATTCAGCAGATGGGGCAGGAAACGACGAAC
Organism: Serratia sp. 14-2641; assembly: GCF_001692375.1. Taxonomy (NCBI): domain Bacteria; kingdom Pseudomonadati; phylum Pseudomonadota; class Gammaproteobacteria; order Enterobacterales; family Yersiniaceae; genus Serratia; species Serratia sp. 14-2641. The sequence continues at coordinate 19,051 of NZ_LXKR01000040.1, forward strand.
GCGCCCGTACTGCTCCACCATTTCATCATGAAAGTTATCGTCTGAGGGGCGGGCAATTTCACGGACAAGCGCGATGATGTCGGCCAGTTTTTGCCTGGGGATGTGGCTGAACACCTCAGCCCGGATTGATTCGTCCGGCGTTTCTTCTTTCAGCAGGTACGAACACGCGCTGGCGAGCGCCAGTGCTGATTTATCGAGATCTTTCAGCGATCGGAGCCGTTTTTTCTGCCCAATCTTTCTGGCGTCACGGATGATGACAGCCAGCATGGCGTCCAGAACGTCCAGTGCATCATCCAGCGCCAGCGTCTCCCATGAAAGGACAAAGGCAACCAGTATCGCAGTTCTTTTCTGCGGTGCCATCCTCGCAATATTGAACACCGAAGTCATCCCAGCATAACGAGCGAGATTCTTCAGACGTACTGTCGGGATCGCATTCAGGCTTTCATTATGAAGGCCAAAATCGCTCAGCGTTTTCCAGCGATAAATTGCCTCATTAAACGCCGGGCCGCTGATGGTGACCGGGCCTTTCTTCAGTGATTCCAGTAAAGACAGGCGGCCGGAATCAGCGGGGTCCAGCAGCGTCTCCAGCTGTGAACGCTGCACGGCAGACGGTATCATTGCCAGCCTGTTCCACAGGCGCAGCGTTGCCTTTTCCCTTACCTCTGAAATCAGTCGGGTCAGCGTGGTGGTGCCGGGGAGAATAATTCTGTGCTGCATTAGCCACCCTGTCGCCAGGTCGAAAAGCAGGCCGGGACGTTCGTTGCTTATCCAGCTCCGGGTATATAAAAGACGGGTAAGACGAAAAGTCCAGGGCCAGGCAAATTCACGATAATCATAATACTGACGTATCAGCGCGGCATGCTCACGGCGGGTATTTTCTCTCTGGCCGTATTCTGCCAGCACGGTGATATCATGGATCGCGAGCTGTCTGGCGATAAAATGCCGGACGCCGGAAGGAATATGATTCATATCGGTAAGAAAGGTGCCCAGAAAACGCACGCTCCCTATTTGCAGGGCAATTCCCAGACGGTTGTGATCGCCTCTGCTTTTTCCGATAAATTCCTTGTCTGCTTCATCAAGATGAAAATAGCGTGCCAGCTGAAGCTCATCCGGTTCACCGGTGAACCGGCCATAGCCTTCAGTCTGCTCAGTGGTCAGAAAATCAACGGGCATATCGGGCTCCCTGCCTGACGGGCATCTGTTAACAATTCCGCAACCGTCCGAAATATTATAAATTATCAGACAGCATAAAACGGCAGGCACAGACTGTCTATTAAATCGTATTTTTGCCATAATAGACACAAGATGTCTGATATTCGATTTAAGGTACATTTTTATGCGAACTTTTGGTTATGCACGGGTCTCAACCAGTCAGCAATCCCTCGATATCCAGATTAAGGCACTCAAAGATGCAGGGGTGAAAGCCAACCGCATCTTTACCGACAAAGCATCCGGTAGCCATACTGACAGAGAAGGACTAGACCTGCTGCGTATGAAGGTGGAGGAAGGTGACGTCATCCTGGTCAAAAAACTCGACCGACTTGGCCGCGACACAGCCGATATGATCCAACTCATAAAAGCATTTGATACTCAGGGGGTCGCTGTACGGTTTATTGACGACGGAATCAGCACTGACGGTGAAATGGGAAAAATGGTGGTCACCATCCTGTCGGCCGTGGCACAGGCCGAACGCAGGAGGATCTTAGAGCGCACGAATGAGGGCCGGCAGGAGGCCAAGCTGAAAGGCATTATATTTGGCCGCAGACGTACCGTGGATAGGGACACAGTGCTGATGCTTCACCGAAAAGGCACTGGCGCAACGGAAATTGCCCGCCAGCTCAGTATTGCCCGCTCCACTGTTTATAAAATTCTGGAAGGCAATAAAATGATGCAATCAGCCTGAACTGACAGATTAATCGCATGATAATAAATAGTTTTAATCCATCAGATGTAATCTCCAGCGAAATGCGCTTGGAAACCCAACTATTGCTGTGAACCGCCAAACTCCAGATAGATTTTTGCCAAATTCTGGTACTGATTAAAGTGGTTTTCATCAAGTGAAAGCTCGGCCTGACGGCGTTTCTCCTGCGCATCCAGCCAGAAGGTAATGGGCACGGCACCCTGTTGGTAGCGGACTTCATTTAGCCGTTCTGACTTTCTCGCAAGTTCAAGCGCATTACGCAGATGTGTCTCCTGTGCCAGCAGTTGGGTGCGGTAAGAAAGCGCATCGTCGATACCGATCATGGCTTTGTAAAGTGCCTGCTTAAACTCCAGTACACGCTGCTCGTATTCGTTGCGAACGATCTTGATATCTACCTCTCTTTGCCGCCATTCCAAGAACGGCAGTGTCAGACTTGTCCCTACAGAGCTGACAGGATTATGTAGGAATGTCAGCAACGAGGAGCTGGAGGTTCCCAGAGAACTGGTCAGACTAAACGCCGGGTAATACTCTGTTCGTTTTATATCGACGTTCGCAAGCGCCTCGCGCACCCGCCACTCTTTGGCACTAATATCTGGTCGGTGGCTCAGCACGCTTGCCGGGATACCCGCACTTATCTGCGGCATGGGTCCCGCTGGCAGTCGTGCAGGTTCAACGACCGGGCTACCTGGCGGAGCACCCAGCAGTAGCGCCTGCTCATTAAGTGCCTGAAGGCGCTCGTGCTTGAGCGCTATAAGGCGATTTTCTTGGATCAACAGGCTCTGTTCGGCGTCGGCCACATCCAGTGACGAAACACTGCCTGCGCGGTAGCGAGCGTTAGCCAGCCGCAAGGTCTCTTTGGCATGGTCGATACTCTGTTGAAGCACATTCACTTGCTGGTTGATAAAGCCGATCCGCCAATAGTTTTTGCTGGCGTCGGAGAGCAGCGTCAGGCGCGCGGCTCTTAAATCCTCTTCCGTCGCCTGGCTTTCCCATTCCGCAGCGTCCTGCTGGCGCGCGATTTTGCCCCACAGGTCGACCTCATAGCTGGTGCTAAAGCTGGCAGAACTGCTTTTCGTCCATGCTGATGAATGGTTAAGCTCATTCGTACCACCAGTGTTCAGCGCAGCGCGCAAACCGGGATCGTTAACGATGCCAACTCGCTCCGCATTAAGCCTGGCACGGTAGACACGCAGCGCGGCGCCGGCAACGTCGTTGTTGCTTGCCATAACCTGCCGGATCCAGTTATCAAGTTGAGGGTCGTTAAACGCCTTCCAGTCAAACGGCACCGTCGTGCTGATATTGTCATCTTTGTGCCAACTGGCCGGGTAATTAACATGAGGCGTCCGGTAATCGCTTTTCAGGCTGTTTCCGCAGCCAGCGCTGAGTGCTGCGGCGAGGCAGACGGCTAAAGGTGATAAAATTTTCATGGGTTACTCGCTGGCCAGTGAAACAACCGGATCCATCCTTGCCGCCTTGCGGGCGGGGAGATAACCGAAGATCATGCCGATTAACGTTGAGCAGAAAAACGCGGCAGCAGCGGCCTGCCAGGAGTAGATAACCGTTAGCTTCCCTCCCGCCAGTGCGGTAAGCAACGGCCCGGCGGCATACGACAGTGCGATACCTAAAGCGCCACCGATCAGGCATACCAGTACAGCCTCAATCATAAATTGCTGCATAATGTCACTGCGCCGCGCGCCAACGGCCATGCGCACGCCGATTTCATGGGTACGTTCGGTGACAGAAACCAGCATAATGTTCATCACGCCAATACTGCCGATCATCAGGGAGATAGACGCTACCATCAGGATCAGAATGCTGAAGGTCATCGAGGTACGCTCGATAGATTTTCGAATCTGCTCGAAGTTGTAGACTTGGAAGTCCTTAACACCGTGGCGCTGGGTGAGCAGTTGAGTAATCGCACTGACCGCAGCCTCGTTAGCGACATCGTCCTTCAGCCGGATGCTGATGCCATTCAGCACTGGCTTGCCCACGATGCGGTACATTACCGTGCTGTAGGGCATCCAGACGTTGATGCGGTTTGCCTCATATCTCGAGCTATTGCTTTTGGCGATGCCGACTACCCGCGCCGGAACGGAGCCAAGAAAGACAGTTTGCCCCAGTGCTTCCAGCCCCGCGTCATCGAATAACGCCTTACGCGCGTTTTCGTCGATAATCACTTCCTGCAACGCATTGCGGTCATCCCGGAAGGTTGCCCCCTGCAAAAGTTCAATGCCGTTGACGCGAAAGTAATTGCGCCCAACTCCATTGATTGAGGCGGTGGCAGATTTGCCGCGAAAGCGGATTTTATCTGAAGCGCTAACCTCAGGACTCACGCTGTCGACAAAGCGCTGCTTCGCCAATGCATCCGTATCCGCCGGAACCAGAGTACGGATACTGTCACTGTCGATGCTGTCGTCGAAGAGATCCCGGCCGGGATAGATCTTGACTACGTTAGTACCAAGATCCTTGATCTCCTCCAGCGTTTGCTGCTTGGCACCCTCGCCCAGGGCCACCACCGCCACTACTGCGGCGATGCCGAAGATAATGCCGGCCATGGTTAACGCCGTGCGCAGGCGATGTGCGTTCATCGCTTTCAGCGCCATGTGCAGCGATTCGCCTGTGCGATCAAGCAGGCTTTGCCAGCGACTTTGTGGGGTGCGGTTTGGCGACGGTAACGATCCCGAGGTGGTCACGCGGCTGCCGCTATCAGAGATGATCTCGCCGTCCCGCAGCTCAATAATGCGCTGTGCGTGCTGCGCTACTTTCATATCGTGGGTGACTATCACCACCGTGTGTCCGCGCTGGTTGAGCTCACTGAGAATGGAAAGCACTTCCTGCCCGGATTGTGAATCCAGCGCGCCGGTCGGTTCATCTGCGAGAATAATCTCGCCCCCGTTGATTAACGATCGCGCAATACTGACACGTTGCTGCTGCCCACCGGAGAGTTCGCCTGGCTTATGGTGTTCACGGCCTTCCAGCCCCAGTCTGGCAAGCAGCGCAGCGGCTCGCTGTCGGCGAAGGTCACGCTGGCTGTTTGCGTAAATAGCGGGGATCTCGACGTTGCCGAGCGCACTCAGATCTGGCATCAGGTGGTAGCGCTGGAAGATAAATCCAATATGTTCGCGGCGCACTCTTGCCAGCTCATCCGGGGAGAGATGAGCCGCATTCTTGCCGTTGATGAAATAGTCACCACAATCCGGCACATCGAGGCAGCCCATAATATTCATTAGTGTGGACTTGCCAGAGCCGGAGGCGCCGATGATCGCGACCAGTTCACAGGCGGCGATGCTCAGGGTGATATCCTTCAGCACCGTCAACGTCTCTCCGCCGTTGGTATAGGTGCGACTGATACCCTTTAGCTCGATAATATTGCTCACAGGATGAACCCTTCCCCGGCCGGTTTCTCACCCGGCTGCGACAGCACCACTATTTCCCCGGCCTTTAAGCCTTTAAGGATCTGAATGTCGACACTATTGGTAATCCCAGTTTTCACCTCACGGGTTTCCAGCTTGTTATCACCGGTCAACACCTGTACCTGCTGTTTATTCCCTTCAACTTTATGCACGGCCTGAATCGGCACCAGCAGTGTATTTTTGGCTTCACCTACCACTAACGTTACCTGCGCCGTCATGGCGATGCGTAGTCTGTTTTCAAGGTTTGGCACGTTTAACAGCGCGTTGTAGTACACGGATGCATTCGATGTTCCGGAACCGGAGGCGGAGCTACTGCTGGCAAGGGGATCATCTTTCATCACCGACTCAGGTGCTAGCTCCACGCTGCGCAGCGTGGTGTCATAGCGGCGGTCAGGGTCGGAGAAAATGGTGAAGTACGCCTTTTGCCCTGCGACAATACGGGTAATGTCGGCTTCAGAAATTTGGGCCTTGATGGTCATTATATCCAGCCGGGCCAGCTTGATGATGGTTGGCGCACTCTGGCTTGAGTTCACCGTCTGTCCCTGCTGAGTCACCACCGCAATCACGATGCCGTCCATCGGCGCTAGTACTCGGGTATAGCCCAGATCGACCTTTTTCTTGTCGACTTCAATCTGCGCCTGCACCAGACGAGCGTTAAGGGACAACAACTCTGCGCGGGTAGTCGCCAGGGTAGCCTCGGCAGATTCAAAATCTTCACGTGAGCTGGCATCTTCGCTCAGCATGCTTCGCTGACGCTTGAAGCGCAGCTCAGCCTGCTTCAGCAGCGCCTGTTTAGCCTGCAAGTCGGCTTTTACAACGTTCAGCGCCGCCTCGGCGTTACGCAAATCATTACGTTGCGGCACATCATCAATGTCAGCTATCAACTGCCCTTTGGTTACGTGGTCGCCAAGTTTCACTTTCAGCGACTTCACCTGACCGGAAACCTGAGCACCGACATTGACGCGTTCAATCGCGTCTATTCGCCCGGTGGCCAGAACGGCATTTTCGATGTCGCCTAGGCGTGCCGGAGCGGTAACGTAGTTCGACAACTGTGGACTCTGCAGATAAATGGCCACTGTGGTGATGATGATAATGAGTAAGGCTGCAACGATAAGCAGCATGCGGCGAGAAATGAATTTCATTAGCATTGTGCTCAAGTATTCCATGACAATAAAAGCAGCGATCCAAACGGTTCACATTAACCTCTTTAGCTTCTACGAGAGGTCAACACATAGCCAATAAGTTCGTGAGAAAAGCGGGAACAATCCGGCGATAGTTTGTAGCAACATCGATTCTTCACGGCCCTTAGCCCCGATGATTGTGGTGAAGCTACCTTGTTCAAAGGCACGTTTAATCTGCTTGGTCAGTGGCTGCCCGTGGTGGCTGGTCGGCAGGTTATCCTATTAAGTCATAGCGCTAGTCACGCCCGACTAATCGCTGGCCCACAGCTAGCACGGCAGTGACATAGGCGAAACGAATAAACCAGACTGCACAAAGAGTGTGCACCGTAAAAGGCGAGAGATCATAGAACTACATCAACTGACATAACACAACACATAAATTGATGTGAAAATTGGGAAGCTAAATTGAAAAATTACTCGGCCTATGTGTTGAGGCATGTAAAGGTGAAGTGATCTTACCCAGCAGACGAGAGAGAAACTACACACGAGAACTAAGGGTAAAAAGCAGAAAATATGCGGATAAAAAAGCTGCTGGTCACCTTATTAGTGACCAGCATTATCCTCACAGGATCCTTTTTATAATCGCAGTACCAAAATCTCTTAGCGTGAGTTTTCGTTCTACTGAGCGTCAAACCCCGTATATGACGTGAGGTGAACCATGATTGATAACACTAAAGATGTTGCTGCTCAGGCACTTCAGATTCTGAAGGAAAAACTCAGTGACTGGCGGGATGGACCTGAACCAGTCTGGAACTCCACGTGGTCGGTTTTTGAGCGAATGATTACCCGCCACGACGAAATGAAAACTGTGTACGTTGAACTGCAGGAAAAGAATGTGGGCGGTCAGCGACTCTGGGTACTGCTGGAACAGTGCATTTTTGCCGGTACGTTCGCTACAGAAAGTAATCATGCGGTTCTGCGCGCTGATTACAGAGAGCTGCAGCTGCTTAGTGAGGAAATATCTTGTGCGGCTATACGGCTGGAAATGATGCTCCGTCGCAGAAGTGACATTCTTAACAGGAGCGGTAGTTTCAGTATCGACAGGCTAGTTCGTCTGACAGATTACATTGATGAGGCTGGCCAGGAAAATGGATTATATCGCAACTATATTCAGCCGCGGCTGCATGATCTTAATGACTTTGACCTGAAATACTGGCCGGATATTGCCGATTTGCTGCAGGTGTTGGGGGGGCAAAGTGCAGAGGTGTATTGCCTGGATGGCGCAACTGAGGCGATCGTGGAAGCGCGACGTGCATCGTTGACTGATTTTTTTAAGGAATTTTTCAGGCGATTGCATGATATTTCAGACGACTCTCTCTACGGGCTTCCGGGCGGGTTCAGGTTATCAAACAGTTCGGCAGCGACTCTTTGTAATGTTATCTGCGATCGGCTGCCTGATCAGATGATTGATGAAGGGTATGTCAAGCGTCTCCGGCAAAGACTAAGAGAACAAGGGGTTACAGTGATGTGGTAAGGTTCTGTTCACCACGTAATAGATACGCGCAGCCACGGCGAACGTACAGGCGACCCTGCGCTGCCCATCAAGGAGATATTTTCATGGCCGAACCATTAAATCTGCAGACCGACGTCGTCAGGCAGCATACGGTCCCCCGTTTTTTGCTGAGGCACTTCAGTGCGCCGGGAAAGGGAAAGCGCCGGCGGCTGCACGCCTTTGACAAGGCAACCGGGCGCGCCTATGCCACCACACCCGACGACGCCACCGTACGGAACACGTTCTACAACCTCGACGATCACCCCGAGCGGCTGAGCCTTGAGCCGCTACTGGGGATCTACGAGCATGACGCCGCGCCGGTGATTGCGGCGCTGCTGGCGCACAGAGATATCCGTCGGCTGACTGATGACGAGCGGTATAAGCTGGCCGTGTTTGTGGCCGTGCAGCGCGCACGCACTTTTGGTGAGCAGCAACGCATCTCAGGTATGATCTCAGTGCTCACTGACAAGATCGCTGCTATCGGCGCAACACAGGACCAGGTTGCTGAAGCGCTGGGCTTCTCGCCCGAGCACGATATCAGGAATATTTTTCTGCATCAGCTCGTGCAGCAAACGTCTCACATAGATCACCTGCTGGCCAAGGACTGGTATCTCTATGAGAGCCCGCCCGATCATCCGTTCTATGTGTCTGACAATCCTGTGGTACTACAGAACAGCAATGACTTTGGGCCGTACGGTAATCTCGGACTGGCCGTACGCGGCATAGAAATATATCTGCCGCTATCGTCCTCGCTGATGCTGGCCATGAACTGCCCCTCCCTCCGGGAACAAAAGATCCGCCAGAAGCAGCAGATTGAATTTCTCCTTGCGCACGCGCCGCAACGAATCCCGTCTCACATGCGCCCGTTTGAAATACTTGAGCACGTCCGGGGTTTCATGGACTACCTTCTCATGCCGTTGCGCCCGGAGAATGTCACACGGTATAACGCGCTGCAGGTAGAGTTTGCAGAACAGTATGTGTTCTGCGGGAAAAACGATTTTTCTCTGGCCCAGTTGATGCTAGCTGATGACGAACGATATCGGACAGGCCCTAGGTTTAATGGGACGGATGGCACTCGTTCATTCTCACCTGGCGGTGATATCCTTGGCTGCGATCGAGGAGATGTACCTCGATCTGGATAATGCACAGTACGTAGATGTTTTCGCCAACGCTGATGATACGGACTGAGCTGAGTCACTCTGGTTTAGAATCTTACATAAGAAAAAGGCCACCGGAGGGGCCTCAGATCGATTACCTCGTTGATCCCGTAGCTGTACACATCAAGCTCGCAGTGGCCGTCAACAAAGAGGAATCCTGACTCGATTATTTGACGCAATACCGTATCCGGCAGTTTGCTGGCTGCCAACTAGGTGACATGATAGGGATTATTCGTACCGACAGGGCTGTTCATAAAAGTACGGCTCACATAGGGCAGATATTTCCTCTGCGTAGCGGACGGCCACCCCCTATCCAGTGCACAGGTTCTGATCGTGCCGAGGAGCGCAATTTTTGGATTGAGGAGATGGACCGCCTCATGGGCAACCTGGTAGAAGAACTGTTCCCAGCTGTCATAGCGCCAGCCAATACAGACCCCATAATCGTAATCTTTTGCGAGAGGGTGCCCTGGATGAAACGAAATCACCTGCGAATTCATCACCCCCCTATTCTTCACGCTGGAGGTTGTAGAAGGGCGTCGTAAAGGTGGTAAGCGGGAACTGCATAACGCCGTATGGTGTCCGAGTTCGCGTCACAACCCTGTTATGCGGAACGGAGAAAGGTGAATACCGGCCGCCTGGACTCCATGTGGGAAAGGTTTGTCCTCTCCCTGAAAGCCGCATAAGCGGCCTTTTTACATCGAGTTGGAAAGATATTAAGGCTGGTACTCTGAATCAAGGATACTATTTAAATAATCCCTGAAACGTACCTGAATCATTTTGCGGGCATCAGTAAGATTAACTCCTCCAGTATCAAATGATTCCAGCACCCGCTCAAGAGTATCTATACATTGCTCGTAACTCATGTCTCTTCGCATATTGCTCATATATATTATGTAAAAGATCTTTTGCTCTATTTTTTGAATGCTGTCTGTAGAGGATGCATATGCTTTTTTGATATCAAAGTAACGTTCAATTATTTCAGGAGCCTGGGAGATGTTAAATATTTTCTCATTAAATATTTCGTCGTAATATTTTCCAAAAATGTGCTGCTTCTGGTTAGATGATTTTTCTGGACTTCCCTGCAAAGCAAATAATATCTGTCCGAATTGTTCCATGCTGATCTTATAGCGATAGTCCTTTTTATCATCAATGCCAGTATCGCCATTTTTTCTGGAGTAGATAATCCCATGTTCATCAAGCAACTGTTCAAGCTGAATTTGCAGTGTACTCAGTGATTTCAGATCAATATTAGATATGGAGTTCTGGCTGTTAGTGTACTCTGCTATTTTATTGGCTGTTTCGCTGCTGGATGCATTAAATATACGAACAAGTATTTCACTCTCGGAAAGGTACTCAGTAATATGGGATTTGTCCGCCGCATTAAAATCATGAAGTGTCCTGAGTGTTTGCCCCCCGTTCAGCACCTGCACACCAGTCAGGCTTATACGAACCTTACGGTTTCCGTTAACTGGGTGCGCTTTGATATCTTCAGCAACTATAGTTAATCCATTGTTATACATGAAAAATTTACCAGGCTCTTCGCGCAGGGTTCTGGCAATTGCGGCATTGTAGCGTGAACGTTGAACCAGTCCACGGACATTATCAAACAGTACACCAAAGTCGATTTTTTCAAAAGCAAGCTGGTCTATGTTTTCACAGTTATGATCAAGTCTCAGATCGGTGTTTCTGCATGTCATTCTGATCACATCAGCTGCATTCAACCTGACAACATATGACTTTGATGTTGAAATGGAACTTTCCGAGTAAGACATTAAAGCATCATTATCTATTATCAGTTCGGCATTTATGGGCGCGGGGCGTATGGACATCATACTCGCTATTTGAGGAAGACAGACAGAAATCACCTCCATGTCATAAAAAGCTTTCAGCTGTTGTATGGCACTTTCGTCGTGCTCTATCGGCACCGCCTCATTGCTGATCATATAGAGGGATAGCTTCCAGACATCATTACCGTTAAGTTTTTGGTTAGCGGAATTAACACAGGCCCGGATTTTTCCTTCCAGACCGTTCGTGCTGTCGTTCATGATGCAGTTAACTAATTTTGTTGACACAAATGCATCATTGAAGCTTTGCTTTTGCTCTGGCTTATGATTTTCTCGGAACTTAAAATTAAATAATCTTATTTCTTTGCTTTCTTCATCAATGTAAAAGGCGTCAATCCCATGGTCATCATATCGTTGTCCTGATATATAGGAGTTGTATTCGGTATCAGTAATATATTCGCTGATGATGTCAATATCTTTTTCGTTGCAGAGGGACTCTAACATAAATAAATAAATAAAATCCAAATCTCTGCTGTAGTTTTGTTTCAATCACAGGTTGTGCGAAGTTGTTTGTTTTACTGAATGGATCGAAATATTTCTGACATTTAATATTCAGCAATTTGAAATCATTGATACTGACATACGACATACAGGATTCCTTACGGCCAGGGATGTTTGTTGTGTATTATGCCTTATCAACGTTATCAGTGTCTCTGCTATTCCGCCATTATTGTCCTCTCGCTTTTCCCTGGGGTATGCAGATGAGTATGATCCCTGTGTACGTGAACTGAAACGGGGCCGTCGCTGACCCCATGAGGTAATGTTGTGCAATTGCGTTGTTGCCTGGCCACACGGCACAACACAAGGGCTGCATTCTGGTGTTGACCACATTGTCCGGAACCTTCCATATAACTCACGGAAGGTTCTTTCCTGTATATGTTATTCAGCCAGCGGAGGTTATGTTTTATCCGGTAGTGAAGGCGTATTCTGGCGGAGGGAAAATGTTTGTTCACGTAGCAGCGCTATTGATTCAGAGTCACTTATGGCTCCACGTTCAAGATCCTCTCCCCGCATTAGGAGGTTATCCACATTGGCAATCATGTTGAGCACTGACCTGACGCTACTGACCAGGTCCCTGTCAGCCTGAGTTCGCCTTACCTGATGAAAGTTGCGGGAACACAGGTTGTTCCTCGAGTATTCATCAAAATGCAGCGCCAGTCTGTCGGCATCATTATCCTGCATCCATTGTCTATTCTCATCCTTACCAAAAACCCGCTGGGCATAGTCGTCGTATTCCGGATTTTGAACATCAAACCCGAAGACCAGTTTTTTCAGGACGACCATTAACTTGGAACGCAGGGTCTTCAGGGTTTCCTCATAACCCATGTACAATTCCTGACAGAAGCAGACGGAAATAATGTTCAGTCGATTCATCATCTCAATCAGTGCAGGAATAAACTGCTGTACCCGTGACTGCCGCAAATCGGGGTAGGTAATCTTCTTCACATACCAGTACTGATGGGAACGACTGCCTGCCTGGTAGTCCTTATAACTTTTTGTCAACGTGTCCCGGCCCCAGTCAAAAGTGATCTCTGCGCTGTCAAAATAATCGTTAATCAACACATCGATCATTCCGGCAAGCCTGGCCGCTAACAGTCCCCCCGTCTCCATTATCCTCTCAGCTCTGTCCACATCCCCGGATTTCAACGTTTCGTAACGGAGGAAAAAGTGGCTAATTTCCCCGCTCAGTTGCCCCATTGCGGTGTCTGTCTGGAAATCAATTTTTCCCTCAAGTTGCCTGAAAGCCTGTGATACAGAGTCCTCGAAGCGCCGAAAGCCTTCTCTAATCTGTGACGAAATCAGTTGCTGTGATACGAAAATTTCATTATGTATGGTCACGAATAACGCCGGGGTGTAATCGTTATTCTCCTCTTTCACGACGGTCTTCAGATTCGCCACTATTCTTCCTTTTGCCGTGTCCTGGACAACGGCACCGATAACCCGCAATGAACCATCCGCGAGTTTCTCTTTTACTCCCGGTGGCAGGGAGGCTTTGAGGTCAATGGATTGCATTTGTTTGATCCTTTTCAGTCAGTTCGTCAACACTGTAGTAAAGGCCGCCACAGCGGCCTGGGGTTTACAACATGTTGACAGGAATGGTTGACGCATAGGCCTTGAGGGGTTCGTCAACGTAACGGACGAGCTCTACCGCGACTTCCGTTAACGTCTGGGTGTCTCCTATCTGGGGGGCTTCAACGCTGTAACAGTGCAGTGAACAGGACTCTTCCCGGAAACGGAACCCCATACCGAGTACATTGTTGGGAAAAATTAACGGGGCACCATAGCCCGGGTCAGGCGTCAGAATGTGGCCATTACAGATAGGCAAGGTGAACAGCTGGATTGCGTCAGCCGGCAGAGCCCGGGTGTTCTCAGTGCGCAGCGTCAGCAGGACCTGTCTCAGCCCTTTTTCACCATCTTCGCCCTCGAAAATCTCTGCCTGGCTGTAAACACCTTTCGCCCGGGCCTGATAAAGACGCTCTGCAGGATCAAGATCTAAAACACTGCGCAGCTGGTTGATCTGTTGGTAATAATCCTGCCGGCGATACCATTGCCCCCAGAAGCGGGCAATGCTGGCCCAGAATGCTTCAATCGTCTGGTCATCACGACGGGCGACATCACAGAACAGCGCAAAATACAGCGCAGTGCCGCCGTAGAACTGCTGCCCCCGCGGCATCACCTGGCTGGTTCGCATGCGTAGATACTGTGCATTGCGGAGCAGAATACGGGTCAGGTCGTCTTCCGTACGGATCCCCAGCAGATCGCGGTAGGCGGCCTCGAACTGGGGGGCCGGCGGAGCAGCGTTCCAAGCCGGCAGGACAAGACTGCCGTTATACTGGGCGATGTCCTGATCCAGGGAAGCGACCAGCGGGCTCTTGAGACAGAATACGTGGATAATGCTGCCCATGCTGGCATTGACCATCTCACGCAGCAGCGCGGACTGGTTAATGTCCCGTGCTTTGGCCACCTCCTTCAGCGCCTGGCCCTGATCGGTCGGGATACCCTTGAGCGAGACCGACACCGTCCCCTGGGACTCGTTTTGTTCAGATGACGTATGAATGTTCAAGATGAGCACCTCTTTGACGTTTGAAGCTAAAAAGTTAATTTTCCCATAGAATGGATTTTTAACGCCATTTCTTGGTTGGTATTACTTTTATCAAAATGTATTACCAATGCAAGATATTTATTACCTTTTCTCTGATTCTTTCATTCAGATCCGATTTCTGGTGGTCCCGGATCTTTCAGAACTGCACCGTCGCGCAGCGGCGCGGAAACACAACATGTGCCACCCCTTCAGCGGAGTTTTCTTCTAGATGTTGTGTTTCCCTCTTCTTTCGTGACCCGCCGCGCAGGGGCGAAAAAGGGCGCGTTGCGGCTTTCGGCACCGTGGTACACTTCCGGAAAGTTTGAAATAGAAGAAGAATCGGATCATACCGGGACGGGTATCCGGTAATTTACTTGAGTGATTACTCCCTACCTATGTAGTTATGAAAATTGCCTTATGTATTCATTTTGAATCTTTTTGTATACTTTGTGTGGCTTTTGACTATTAATAGTGGTGTGAGTATTTATTGCGCTATTTTGCATACAATGTAGGCATTGAGAGTTGGAGAGAAGATATGGCTAAGATCCAGGCGCGAAATGTCGATGACGCGTTATACCAGCGCATCGAAGCCTCAGCGATGCGGCATGAGCGTTCGTTAGAGGGCGAGATCCGTATTGCCCTGCGTGAGTATTATGCGCCGAAAGAAGCTGATGATGCTCCGCCGTGCTCGCTTCGTGAACAGTGGCAGCAGCAGACCGGTCACCGTCTGCAGTGGCTTTTTGATCGGCTTATTGCCGATGGCTACCTGGATAAATGGAAAAGGGAGCGCCCTGCCGGGATCGCGGATTTTGTCCGGGTAAGCCGACAGTTGCACGCCAGTCCAGGGCAATTGATGGATCTGATTGAAGGTCGCCGTGAAATGACGCATGGGATGGCCGATGAACTGGCCAAGCAGTTCAGTGCAAACAGTGACTGGCTACTGACCGGAGAAGCCTCACCGTTCAGCGTCACCCGTATGGGCAGCAGTGGGTACAGCGAGTTTTTTCTGCCAGCGGATAAGGGGGAATATACCTTTGAGCTGCTCCGTATCAAACAGGGCCGTCATGAAGGTACCCTCATTATCCTGCGAACCCGTACGGATACCGGCCAAACAGCGTTTGGCATTGTGACCGAAGCTTTCTATCTCAGGTCTGGCATGGGCGGTGGCGGCCATGCCCATCTGAAAGCGTTTCTCCTCTTCCTGAAAACGAAATGCGCCCATCTACCGATGAATACCTTCGACTTTACGCCGCCTGAGCCGGATTTTGATTTTTGGTCCGTGATTGGCCATCACCATCCGGTGTGGTTCCAGGATGCGGATCTCCGTTCAACGGCCCGCTGGTTGCAGCAAGTGTTTAACGGTGACGATCCGGGTGACTGGTTTGAAGGGTGGTCATCAGATTTGAACGATATCGCGGGTACGCCGTTCGGCGGCAGTGCAGAACATGACGTTGAGTAACCAGCAGGAAACAGAAAGGGCGAACTTCGTCACCTGCGTGAATAATGAGGTGGTTGCGGGGTGTGACAATTTTACTGTTAACAAAAGGAGTTCAGGATGGGACGTTCCGTTAAGGTTGAAATTAGTGGAAGGGAGTTCCCTTCCAAAAAAGCCGCTGTGGACTATTTCATGGATCAGCGTGAGGCCGTGAAGGGATCAGGCCCGATCCGTGAAGGGCATTTATTTGAGGATCTCAGGGAGCTCTATACCCGCTATTGTGAACTTACAAAATGGGAGCTAGGTAACCGGGAAATTTACGCCTTCAGCGTGGACTATGACCCCCGTCATACCGACCAGAACTATGGCTCGTATCTGTGCTACTGGGTCCAGTTTTCACCAAAGGACAGATTGTCCTTTTCTGTCAGAGAAGCGGTGGATGAGATCGCCAAAACTGCTGCTGAACAACCCTGACAGTGGGCGGGATTTCTCAATAAAGGAACAAATATGGCTGACTGGATTATTGTTACAGAGGGCGTGAAGGTCGCCAAAGACAGCGTCAGTCTGTGGCCGCAGATAATTACGGCGGTTTCAACCATTACCGCTGCGCTGGGTGCTGTTAGTCTGACGCACCGCTTTACCCGCAAGAGGGAGCAGGCGGCTGCTGAGCAGAAAATCGCGGCCGATCGCTATTTCATTGCCACCGAGCTGGTTTTCAAGCTGGAAGACTATGCCGAGACGTGTGCGACTGTCACCCAAGATGATGGTGAGCCGGATGAGCGCGGTTTTTATCGTGCTACCACCCGAGTACAGCCGCTCGAATTTGACGATGTGACCGGCGACTGGCGCGCCCTTCCAGCTTCGGTCATGTACCGTGTGTTGGAGTTCCACGTTCTTCAGCCCGAAGCCAGTGGTGCGATAGCTCACGCCTATGATCATGACTCTCCTCCCGACTTTTCCTGGGCTTTTCGTGAAAGGCAGTACCAGTACGCGCGTCTCGGTCTGCGGGCGCTGTTCCTGGCCAAGCGTCTGCGCAAGATCACCGGCATGCCCTCTTCCCGCCTCGACAAGTATCTCTGGTCGCCCCAGAACACGCTGTGGCAATGCTGGCGCACAGAGCGGAAGTTTAGGAACAAACTACGACTTAAAGAGGGATCATGAATGACCGGTCTATTACCGACAGGATTCATCCCGGCGTTGCCTGGGCAACAGAACTCCTCGCTTGTGTCGCTACCGGTTGCTATCGATTACCCAGCGGCGTTAGCGCTGCGGCAGATGGCGTTGATCCACGATGATTACCCGAAGTACCTGTTGGCCCCAGAGGTCAGTGCCCTGCTCCATTACGTGCCAGATCTACACCGGAAAATGCTGATTGCCACTTTGTGGAACACCGGCGCGCGGATCAACGAGGCGCTCGCGCTGTCGCGGGGGGATTTTTCGTTAGAACCGCCCTACCCGTTCGCGCAGTTGGCCACGCTCAAACAGCGGACAGAGAAGGCGGCGCGAACTTCAGGTCGGCTACCGTCCGGCAGTTCGGTGCACCGCCTGGTGCCGCTGTCTGATCCACAATACGTCGCGCAGCTGCAGACGATGGTGGCCACGCTGAAAATTCCGCTGGAGCGCCGTAACAAACGCACAGGCAGAATGGAGAAAGCGCGCCTCTGGGAGATCACCGACCGGACTGTCAGGACCTGGCTGAACGAGGCCGTTAACGCCGCCGCGGCCGACGGCGTGATGTTCTCCGTACCTGTGACACCGCACACGTTCCGCCACTCCTACGCCATGCACATGCTGTATGCGGGGATCCCTCTGAAGGTGTTGCAGAGCCTTATGGGCCATAAGTCAGTGAGCTCGACGGAGGTGTACACGAAGGTGTTTGCGCTCGACGTGGCTGCACGGCATCGTGTTCAGTTCCAGATGCCGGAACTTGACGCCATTGCCATGCTGAAAGGAACATGAACGTATTACTAACCTTCGATTGCGAGCCGTTACAGATACAGGTGAGATTTTGGAGTGGTCTGTCGTTGTAGCCTAAGCCCGTATCCTATTCAATAAGCCCCGACTGGGGCTTATCCTTGTCTGTTCGCCCGGATTCGGGTTTACCGGCAGTTTACCGAACGGTACCCCCTACCCGACCTGGCAGCGCGAAATCCTCTATCTAGTGGCTTCCGCTGCTGACCGGCGTACTATATCTTGTGTCGGTGGCGGAATATCCCCGTCTCAGGACTTATCAAGAACGCCGCTGGTCAGTGTCATGAAATCGGTTAAACTTCCATGAGTAACTATTTAACCGAAGGTTGGTCCGGACCAGAATAATTATTGTGAGCGATCACC
This sequence comes from Serratia sp. 14-2641, assembly GCF_001692375.1. NCBI lineage: Bacteria > Pseudomonadati > Pseudomonadota > Gammaproteobacteria > Enterobacterales > Yersiniaceae > Serratia > Serratia sp. 14-2641. The sequence continues at coordinate 36,910 of NZ_LXKR01000040.1, forward strand.
TGGCGCGGATACGGCAAAATAGACGCAGAAAGACATTGATTGCGGATAAAGAAAAAATGCGCCCTGCCCCTCTGCAAAACTCTCAGATTTTACGTAGCGCGATCGGTTGTGGTCTGCTGGCTACCGATGACCGTTATGTCCGTGCCCTCACCTTGCGCAACCGCGCGGCGGTGCACGGTGACCTGCCCTACTACCTATTGCCACCGGAAATCGCGGTCTTACTGTCCTGTTGCCATGACCTGGAAAAACGCACCCTGTTCGAGTTGTTGTGGAATACCGGCGCGCGGATCAACGAGGCATTGGCCGTGCGACCGACTGACGTGGAGTTTGATGCATCGCAGGCGTTCGTGACGCTGCGTACCCTCAAACAACGGCTGCACCCCAAAGTGGGACGGCCGGCAACGGTGAAACTAAAAACACGGGTCAGGCAGACAAGAAGCCCGTGCGTGCGGCCTCGGCGGTCAAACGCACCGTGGCCCTGGACGATGCGCCCTTTGCCGCCCGGCTACATGACCATATCCACACCTTCACCGAACACAAGACCAAACCCATCTGGCCAGTGACCGATGATACAGCTCGTAACTGGCTGAAGAAGGTACTGCTCGAGGCCGATCGTCAGGGCGTGCGGTTCAGCCTGGAGCGCATCACCCCACACACCTTTCGGCACAGCTTTGCGATGCATTTATTGTTTCATGGGGTGGCGCCACAAACCCTGCAGGCGGTGATGGGCCACAAGGACTTCAAATCGACGCAGGTTTACCTGAAAGTATTCAGTCTGGATTATGCTGCAAACCGGGGCAGCGTACCGTTCTCGATGGACGCGGGTGTGGCGGCGGAGATGCTGCAGCTGGCCGGAAATGGTTAAAAACTAGTGCCATAATGGTGTTTTTTTGATGTCTTTTTGGTGCTAATTTGATGCTAGGTTTTCTGATCGTCCTTACGATTGAGTGAACATCAATGTTGTGATTAATTGGTGCTATATTGGCGTGATAGTGGTGCCATTTTGGTGTTTTTAAGGCTCCTTTTTAGTGTTTCTTTGACTCCACTTTATAGCGCAGATGACGCGGTAGGACTGCGCCGGCATACTGGAAAAACAATGTCTGAACAGCCACTGGCGACGTAGACCGATGCCCGATACCTCGCTGCAGCAACTGAGCGTCACGGTGATTATAGGTATGAACGGGTAACCGCTCGGCGCCATTGGCCAGTAGCCAAATGGTCCGGGTGATCCCATTGGTAAAGCTGAGTGCAGGAACCGGCAAACCACGCTCCAGAATAAATCGGCAATGCGGATCGGCTAGCGGTACCGGGTTACCCGCGCCGTGGGAAAACCCCTTTTCGGCTTCGTGAAATTTACGGTCACGTCGCCACGCGGACTCATCTCCGCGACTGAGTTCTGGCACGATTGAGTTTGGATTATTGCGCCAGGCTGACAAGAGTCTGTGCCGGTCGGCAATGACAATATGACTTTCACTGGTGTCCGAAAGCGCCTGTTCCATAAAGGCAAACTTTCCCTGGCGCAGTGGGATTTTGAAGCGGCAGTATATGGTGTCGTTGAACCTGCAACTGAATACCCCCTCGAGCAGGTGCTGAGGGTAGTCTTTCACGTCAATGTGTTTGCTGATTAAATCTGGTGTCATATTGGTATTCCTTGGGTGCTTTTTTGGTACCAATTAAGTGCCCTACTGGTACTGCATTTTCCATTTATGTGGCATCTGGATAGTGTCTGGTACTGTTCAGTCAACGTGTTCACTGCCAGGCATCAGTCTGACATACCTTGCCAGTGCTGGCCAAATGCGAGGAAATTAAACAGAGGAAGATATTGACCAGTTTCGGTTGGGTCTTCTTTGTACGTGGAGTAAAGAGTGGTCAGCACGATGTGGTGTAGTGAACGCTGGGTACATGAACAATACTAAAATGGTGCTTTATTGGTACCAAAAAGGAGCCTTTTAGGCTCCTTTTTAGTGGTGTTACGGTACTGTTAATCGCTGTTCTCATCATAATATTTTAGGGCATGCCTGATCATGTTGAGTTTGGATCGATTTGTCTTTTTGCACAGTTTTTCGAGCAATTCATACTCGTATTGATTGAACGGTACCCGGATTGCTTTGTAATCCCGAGGCGCTTCACTGTCGGTTTGCATGGGCGGTGTGACGACATGATCCGCAGCGGCGGCAAACTCTTCGATACGTTTTTCCACTGAACCAGGGATGCCGGTAGGTTCTCTGCGCTTTACCATGTCAGCAACTCCTTCACCAGGCTCTGTATTTCGGCCTTAGCCTTAGGGTTCTCCATCTCGACAACGCCACGGCCTTCGGACATACAATCCCGGTACACTTTTCGGTCACGAACTACGGTACTCATCATATCCAGTTCAGGGAAATCCTTCAGGTACTCTTTGGCATCCTGGATCTCATTGATGATGGGGTTGGTCGGCGCCAGAGTCAGCATGGCTATTGCCTTCAATTTAGGATTGAGATCTTTCGCTTCCGTCATGATTTCAGTCAAACGTGGGAGCGTATCCAGATCGGGTTGAGAAGGGCGGAAAGGTACCAACAAAATGTCTGCTGATGTCATCCCGGTTCGTAGTTCTCTGCTGTCACGCCCGGCCGTATCTACGACGACGTATTTATAGCGCTTATCAAGATCAAGCAAGGTGTCGCGGATATTATCGAACTTCTGAATGCAGTGGATCGTAGGGATATCGGTGATGGCATTCCGGTCTGCTATCCAGTTAGCTGCAGTTCCCTGACGGTCCGAATCGACCAGGATAACGTCGTGGCCTTGTCGGGCCAATTCCGCTGCGATATTGACGGCGGTGGTCGATTTACCACAGCCGCCCTTTTGACTTCCGATTAGTATAATCATGATGCCTTTTTAGCTCCTTAATGGTTCCTTATGGGTGCTAATTTAGTACCAATTTAATACCCTGTCAACCATCTTTATGTCTATTATGGTACTGATGCCCTTCCTGTCTTACTTGGTGTTGTTATGGTGCTGTTCTGGTGCCGTTATTGCACTAATTCTTTATCTTCATGGGAAGTGTCATACCCACTTGATAGCCGCCAAACAACAATTCAACGTACTTTTGTTTCCCTTCTTCATTGCCCCTGCAGCCCGATGACATCTTGCCATACCCCGGCTTGGGCGGGGCGACGGGCGTCCCGTCTTCAAGCAGCTTTCGCGGCATATCCTTGCCGCAAGCGGCTGCGGTATTCCACGTCCGCTTGACCCGCAGCGGTGCCTGGCCGCGCTGACATCGGGCAGCAGGGAACGGTGGCCGTACCGGCCTCCTCCTGCACCCCTCGAATGGCGAGGTATTCCTTATGTCCCGATATGTCCTGGGTGATTCCGTGCAGGTGATGGCTGGCTTTCCGTCAAACAGCATTGATTTTGTGCTGACCGATCCCCCTTATCTGGTCGGCTATACCGATCGCAGCGGCCGCAGCATTGCCAACGACAAAAATGATGAATGGGTGCGGCCGGCGTTCCGTGAAATGTTCCGGGTGCTCAAGCCTGACAGTCTGGCGGTGAGTTTCTACGGCTGGAACCGGGTAGATACCTTTATGGCTGCCTGGAAACAGGCCGGGTTCCGCGTTGTCGGGCACATGGTGTTTACCAAACCCTACGCCTCCAAATCGGCCTTTGTCGGCTACCAGCATGAATGTGCCTACATTTTGGCAAAAGGGCGCCCGGCATTGCCGGCTCAACCCCGCTCTGATGTGCAGCCCTGGGAATACACCGGCAATCGTCATCATCCGACCGAAAAGCCGGTGTCCATTCTGCAACCGTTGATTGAGTCGTTCACGCCGCCCGGCGCTATCGTCTTCGATCCCTTTGCTGGCTCTGGTTCGACTTGTGTCGCCGCCGCTCAGGCCGGGCGGCGTTATATCGGCATCGAGCTTTTGGCGCAGTACCACACCATCGGACAGCAGCGGTTATATCGTCTGCGCGCCCAGAACGCGGCATAACAAAGGGAAATCAACGATGAATTATACCGGAAATGAAGACCTGCGCGCCGCTATTGCGGCATTGTCCAACGACATGTGTGAGATGCATCTGCGGCTGCGCGAGCTGGTCAGCGTGTATTTCTGGAACAGCGAGGTGTTGGCTGAACGCCTGGCCGGTCAGATCCTGCGGGACGCGCATGATCGTTACGCCGAAATCTACAGGGCTATCAACGAACTGGATCACCATTTCAAAGATTGAACAGCAGAAGACAGCATACGGGCGGGCAGGGCAACCTGCCCGGGTTGTCAGGAGTAAGCCTACGGACGCAGGGCGCATCGAACGCCCCGCGTCCGTTGAACCGCCACGCGGCCCTTGCCGGCGATGCCGGCGCCGCAAAGGGTGCAGGCTGGGCCTGCCCACACCTTTCTAACTCTTTTTCCTTTGTGACCTCGGTGCAGTGACGGCCTGTGCCGTCCCCAAACGCTAGTCCGGCGCGGTTGTGCCGCAAGGGAAGATGAACCGCCGCCGGCACACGTTCGCACCCGTTGCGGGCATTCAGCCCACAACGGCTTTGCGCTGCGTCTTTGGCGTCGCCCTTGCGCCCCGCCCTCAAGGCCAGACTTTCGAATGGGTACGGCACCAGCCGGTGTCGCGAACCCTGAAACTCTGGAGGTAGTCCCATGCAACATGGTCATTCCGTCACGCTGCAAGTCTGTGAATCCGATCGCCTGTCGTTCCTGCCGGATCTATTTGGTGAGGATTTTTTGCCCGCTGAGATGCAGGTGTATTCCCTCGCCGATCGCTATCTGCCGCAGTACACCGGCGGGTTTTGGCACTTCATCCGTTTACCGGAGGGGGGCGGCTATATGGCACCTGATAGCGATCGCGTGCACCTGATCAACGCCGATAACTGGTTTGACAAGACCCTCAGCGGTGACGCGGCCGGTATCGTATTGACGGCACTGGCCATCAATCGCCGCTGTTGGTTGCATCACGATCGGGGCAATGCCGGACTGGTGAAACTGCTTATGCAGCGGGAAGAGCAGCTTTGGCGCTATATCGAGACGCACCCGGAACGCGCCGACATCTGCCGCGCGCTGGACTGACAGAGATTCGAATACGGGCGGCTATGCCGCCCCTTATAAAGAAGGAGGCAGAATTATGTTTGGTAGTGTGAAAGAAGTGTGTGCGGAATTATTCCGTGAGTATGGCAGCGACGAACCTATTACCGTGCTGATATGGGACGTACACGCCGTGCGCTATTTTGCACAGGAGTGGAACCCAAACGACGGCGATGTGCTGGCAATACTGGAAACCATTGGCTGCTCTGATATTGAGAACTATCAGCGGTACGGTATCAATCAACAATACATTCAGGATGCAATGACGAAAATCGCCGATAGCCGCAGGCGGACTCTACAGGTCGAGGTGAGCGCCAGTGCGCTGGAAACCGTGTTAGAGCTGGCTGCAATTACTATAGATATAGACGACCCGGAAAATTGGGATGAGGACACAGCCAGAGGGCAATGTGCTATCGAGGCATTGCGGGCCGCGTTACATCCTTGAGTTACACAGACAAAGGGCCGTCAGCGTGGCGGCCTGCTTGCCCTAGCGTACTTTGGCCGCGCGGAAAACCTTGCTAGCCGCCTTCGGCGTCAGGCTACCGAAGATGGCGGCTGCGCCGCCCTCTTTCTCTGCTGTGCGGGAGGCTGCTTAGGGGGATGGGTCAGGACGGTTTATCGTCCTGGTAGAGTGATGCTTGCTGTTTCTGCATTTTTGGTGAGGGGGCTCTGTACTGAGTGGATACCGGTATCGGGCGTCCGGGCGGGCTGTCGTGCTGCGCATGGCGCCGGCACACCGTCGCCCCCCTGCGGGTCGGGTAGCAGTAGCAC
>NZ_LXKR01000041.1:0-37707 GCF_001692375.1 Serratia sp. 14-2641
GGAATAAAATCCCATTCAGACGCCGGATAGATTCAAGCAAGCCAACTTATCGTCGAAATCGGTGTTGCAAAAACGGGAGTGACCATAGATTCCGTTTTCTAAGCGGATCCCTTAAACTACCCCGCGCAGGTCACAACATATGGACAATGACCATAAACGGCTGTAATCCTGGGTTTTAGACCCGTGAGTTAGAATCATTGCCAGAGGTTCATCAGTGTCTATTTATAAGAGCCCTCTATTCGGTTCGCGCTGACGCGCCAGGCGGCTCCGACGAACGAAGAGGGGGCGCGTTATTCATACGAAGGAATGTAAGATGCTTTTGCCAGATTCAAGCTTTACAAAAACCGTATATCAATCGGCATTTGAAGAATGAGTCGTCAGCTATTTGTTTCTCTGGATGGGCCCAAGGGAGCCGGTAAAACCACACTTTTGGAGGCCATTACGAAAGTACTAAGGGCAGACAACAAGAAGGTGATCCGACTTTGCGAGAAAAAAAGCGATCCCTACAGGAGGGAAACAATGGCCCTCGTTAACAAGCTCGCCAGAAATCCCACCCTGGATTTAGAATTGGAGGTTTGTGAGCGCTTTGCTGATAGCCGTGCCTGGATTTCCCAGCAAGTGCTGACTAAACAGCCACCGGACAGCATTATCTTGATGGATCGCTGGTACCCATCGGATGCTGCGTTTCGCCGGATGGTTCCATTTGCAGAGATTTTACAGCTTAACATTGAACGAAACGTGCGAACGCCAGACCTGCATGTCGGGGTTGTTACTGCGGCAGATATTTCATGGGCAAGGGCCGCGGCCCGACCACGTGGGCTAAGTAGTACTGTGATTCATAAGCTGGAAGAGCATGTCGCTTGTACCAAGGCGTTCGAGCGAGAAATTGCAGAGAACGGCTGGGTTTTATGCCGAAATGAAGGAACGATCGAAGACGCAACGATGAAGGTGATTTCTGAGATCTACAGAGTGCTTGGATGCCCCATAGGCATCGGTTTTGCGGGCTAAGCTCCCGCCAGTAATTACGGCAACCTATTCCGTCACTCTCCGCCCCAGCGTGAGCCTAAGATTTGTATTGCGTTTTCACCTTCAAAACGGGCAGGCATTATAGGCTTTGATTAACTCATCACTAATAGGATGAACAAAATGCAGCTCACTGGCGTGCAGCATCAGCCGCGGCGTCCTTTCGGTGCCAGGTATCAGGAGGCCGCCATACAGGTCACAGCCCAAAATAGGGTGGCCCAACTGTTGGCAGTGAATGCGTAGTTGATGGGTGCGCCCGGTCTCCGGGGTTAGCTCTACCCGCGTCAAAGGCAGTAACGTCCCGTCTTCCAACTCGTGATACAAACGCTCAACGACACGATAGCGGGAGCGAGCTGGCTTGCCGTGAATTGAGCAGATCGACATCAGCGGGAACAGCGCCGGGTCTTTGGCAATCGCAGTGTCTATCACCCCGTTGTTATCTTTCAGGTGTCCACAGAGCAGTGCGCTGTAAACTTTGGTCACGGTGCGCTGGCTGAACTGTTGGCAGAGGGCGGCGTTGATAGCCTTGTTGCGGGCAACTACCATCAGCCCGGAAGTGCCGAAATCAAGGCGGTGAATCAGAGTGCAGCCGGGGAATATCTTTACCAGCCGATAATGTACCGAATCGAGATTTTGCGGATTCTTCCCAGAGAGGCTGAGCAGCCCGGTGGGCTTATTGATAAGCACCAGGTGATCGTCCTGATAGAGGATCTCTATCTCGTCATGACACGGCGGGGCAATAAAGGTATCGAAAATCGTAGACATCAGGCTGCCGGATGGGGAGTGGATGTGGATAATAACGAATTTTCAGCTGGCTGGCGAATCTTGCTGTTAGCCTAATGGATCAACGGTAATTTTTGATGAAAGTGATACTTGTACGACACGCGCAAACGGAATGGAATCAGCGCGGCATTATCCAGGGACATATGGATAGCCCAGTAACGAAGCGAGGTGCGCTCGAGACATCAGCGTTACTTGAAGCGTTAACAGACGCTGCTTACCCTACAGACTGTGTCTACGCATCTCCCCTTGGTCGTGCCTGGCATATGGGGCAGGCACTGGCGGATTGTTTCCTCTGCCCGTTGGTTGCTGAACCCGCGCTGAAAGAGCAGGCATTCGGTCATTATGAAGGGATGACACGGGAGCAAATACAATCTGACTATCCCCGTGAAGCAGAGTCGCTATTTGCGCGAGATGCGCAGTTTTGTCCCCCTGACGGCGAATCACTGACACAGGCTTCTCAGCGAGTTATCAATTTTTTGCACAGCCAACAAGCGGTAGCTCCACACCAGACAATATGCATAGTGTCTCACGGCCAAGTCAGCCAGGGCGTTCTGGCATTGCTCAAAGAGGGAAGAATCGACAATTTTTCCAGTTATGCTCAACCGAACGCGAGCTACTCTGTTTTAGACTTGGCTGGGGATAAATGCGTCACTCTCCGATGGGGGATCGCAACACATTTACTTAAGCTGTTGTGATTCATCTGAGCAATTATTAAGACCGGGAAAGCGCACCCGGTCACTATGCCGATATTCTGTGAGTTATCGCCACAGCTAAATGTGCAACTGACCATTTATCAGCGTGCAACTCTGCCCACCAACCCAAGGCTCACCGTCAATAAAACGAACGCTAACCCGGCCATCTCGATGCAGTTGGGTGCCTTGTCGAACCTGATACCCCTGCGCCGTCGAGCCACCATCGGGGAAGTTATTGGCTTTCAACAAACGGGCTAGGCAAGCATTGGCACTGCCAGTCACTGGGTCTTCAACCAACTTGTCCCATTCAACCAGAAACGCTCGCATTTCATAATCTGCTGGTTCACCCGATGAATAGCTACCATAAATCACCACGCCATCAACATGATGATCAGTTTGCAGCTGTTTAATCATGGCTTGATTCGGCGTCATCGTCAGGCAGGATTGAGCGCTTGGCATACGTACCATCAGCCAGCGAATGCCCATGTCGGCAATCACCGGCATCGTATCGGCTTGAATAACCGCAGGCAGAAAAGCGGCCGTTAGCGTTTCCCTTTCTTCTGAAGTCAGCGTTCGAAGCGTTACCGCTGGTGCAGCAAACGCCAGCGTTCCTTCAGGTGAGATATTGACCGCAACCAGACCAACCCCGCATTCTTGCATCACCACACCCGGCTGTTTGGTCACCAGCCCAGCCTCCAGTAATGCATGAGCCGTACCCAATGTCGGATGCCCGGCAAAGGGTAGCTCTTTTTCCGGGGTAAAAATGCGCACCTGATAATCTGCCAGCGGATTAGTCGGTTTGAAAACAAACGTCGTTTCCGAAAGGTTGGTCCAGCGAGCTAATGAAAGCATCTGCATCTCATTCAAGCCCTCTGCCTCCAGGATCACCGCCAAGGGATTTCCCTGCAATGGCGAAGTGGTAAATACATCCACCTGTTTATAGGCGCGAGGTTTCACATCATCTTTTCTGAGCATTTGCCGTAATCCGCTAGATACAAGGCTTGATGATAGCGCTATTAAATGACTGACATCAATTGCTAATACCTTAAATTGGTTGGGTTTTGTGATAACCAGACACTGGCCGTGGTGTTACACGCGGAATTTAACGATTGATTTAGCACCATCGGTTATCATTCAAACCAATAGAAAAACTTTTAACAGATGCTAAATTTTACCGTTTGCCGCCCAACATCAAGTTCTACAAACTAAGCGCGTCTGATAGAACCCTTAACCCTCAATTACGGAAAATCGCAATGTTGAAGAAATCCCTATCCTGTGTGCTGTTGCTCGCCACCTCAGGTTCAGTGTTTGCAGCTCCGCAAACGGAAAAACAAATAGCCGACATTGTAAATCGCACCGTTGCGCCATTGATGAAAGAGCAGGCCATTCCCGGCATGGCCGTGGCGGTGATTTATCAGGGCCAACCTTACTACTTCACCTGGGGATTGGCAGACGTTGCCGGCAAGAAGCCAGTCACGCAGCAGACCTTATTCGAGCTCGGTTCGGTCAGTAAAACGTTCACAGGGGTACTGGGCGGAGATGCTATTGCTCGCGGTGAAATCAACCTTGGCGATCCGGCGAGCAAGTACTGGCCAGCGCTGTCGGGCAAGCAATGGCAAGGGATCACTTTGCTGCACCTGGCGACCTATACCGCCGGTGGCTTACCGTTGCAGATACCGGAAAACGTTACCGATGAAGCATTGCTGCTGAATTACTATCAAACTTGGCAACCGCAATGGGCTCCAGGCACCAAGCGCCTTTACTCGAACGCCAGTATTGGCCTGTTTGGCGCACTGATGGTTAAACCGTCAGGCATGAGTTTTGATCAGGCGATGACCAAACGCGTGTTCCAACCGTTGAAGCTATCGCAAACCTGGATAAACGTGCCGCAGCAGGAAGATAAACACTACGCCTGGGGCTATCGCGATGGGAAGGCGGTTCGCGTTTCTCCGGGCATGCTTGATGCCGAAGCCTACGGCGTCAAGTCGACGATAGAGGATATGGCAAGCTGGGTGCAGGCCAACATGGAGCCTGCCAACGTGAAGGATGCCTCACTGCAGAAGGGGATTACGCTTGCCCAGTCGCGCTACTGGCATGCCGGTGATATGTATCAAGGTCTAGGTTGGGAAATGCTGAACTGGCCGGTTAAAGAGAAAACCGTGGTCGAGGGTAGCGATAATAAAAACGCATTGGCACCGCTGAGCGTCACAAAAATCACTCCGCCAGCGCCACCATCAAGCGCCTCTTGGGTACATAAAACCGGCTCGACCGGCGGGTTTGGCAGCTACGTAGCCTTCATTCCTCAACAGGATCTCGGCATCGTGATGCTGGCGAACAAAAATTATCCTAATCCTGTGCGCGTTGAGGCGGCTTACCGCATTCTTGAGGCGTTGCAGAAGTAATGGATTTACACGGGCGCAGCATGTGCTGCGCCCCTAGATTTTTAGCCCAGCAGTCTCAGGGGGCATATTGTCCCCTCATCTAACCCAAGTCCAAGTTATTTTCCATCACAAAAAATAGATCAATCTCCTTAATCAAACTTACAGCCTAGCTCGCTCTGTTCTATACGAAGGGTGATTCTGGTTACTTAAAAATCATTCGTTCACGTAAACCTTGAGCTTTATCATAACTTTACTGCATAGTTGATTGATTATCTTGACCTATCATTAATTTGTGGCAACATTCAGACACACCTTGTCTAGGATAAACTTCAGCAAAAATTGGGTTTGATCTTGATTAACCACGAAAGGTAATCAATGACCGTAGCTATTCTTATTGAAAGTTTATGCCACTTGGGGATAGGTTGAATATCATAAAGTATATTATTATTTTTCAAAGGGATGTATTATCATGAATATAAAAAGTTTATTTTTATCAGTATCTATTTTGGGTGCCTTACTTCTAAGTGGTTGTGCTAGTGTCCCACTGGCAACAGAGCAAGAGTCCGTACAAGCTAAAAGCTTCACAACACCGGATGAAAATAAAGCTGGTTTGTATATTTACAGGGATAGTTTTGTTGGCAAAGCGCTAAAAAAAGATATCTATGTTGATGGTAAATGCATTGGTGAAACAGCAGATAAAACGTTTTTCTACACACAGGTAACTGGTGGGGAAAAGCACAAAATTTCAACGGAGTCAGAGTTTTCTCCAAATGACCTGTCCATCTTCACTGAGTCTGGAAAGAATTACTTCGTCAGGCAATATATAAAGATGGGTGCTTTTGTTGGTGGTGCTGGCCTCAGTCAGTCGACAGAAGAGGAAGGGAAAAGAGTGATCTCAAAGCCAGGAGTTAAGCTTGCCAAAGAAGGACGTTGCGACAACTGATACGACTCGATAAAAGTAGTAAGGTGCCGTTGCCTTTAAAAGGTGGCACCTTAATCTCTCTGCTTGGGTATGCAAGTAGGGTAAATGTGGGTTATCTAACGCACAATCAATGACAAAACCCACCAAGTTCCTCAACTACCCCAACGACTTTTCAGGTAATTGACGGCCTGCTGGGTCTGTGGTTGATTAAGATAATCCTCTCTGAACAGGATCGTACCTTTAATTTGCGATACGGATTCATTCAAATCCAGCTGCTTTTGTAGCTCCAGCACGCCACCGTTGACCATCCAATCAGGCTCGTTCTTTGACGGAATACCCACTTTATACAGCGCCACACCGATATAAAGACGCGTATTGGTGGCGGTCACCACATTGGCCCACCATTTGGCGAGCACATCATAACGGGCCGCGTCACGCGCGAAGGGCCAATACAGCTGTGGGGCAATGTAATCCAGCAGCCCAAGCTGTACCCAACTGCGGGTGTCAGCATAAGATTCATCATATGCCGCTGCACCTCGCGTATTGGAACCTGCCACATCATGTGAGTGGTTACGCCATACGCCAGAAGGGCTGACACCAAATTCAACGTCGGGCTTCAACTTTTTGATCGTACGAGAAACTTGCCCAACCAATTGCTTGGTGTTGTCTCGCCGCCAGTCCGCTTTGGAGCCAAAATGTTGACCATACTTTTTGAACGTCTGGCTGTCGTTGAGCACAGAACCAGGGGACTCAGCATAGAAATAATCATCAAACTGCACGCCATCAATATCATAATTGGCAACCACCTCCGCGACGATGCTGGTGATCCAGTCCCGCACCTCCGGGATACCTGGGTCGAGCACGAATCGGTCGCCTGCGGTGCGGATCCAGTCAGGGTGTAGCACATAGACGCTGGCTGGCTGCTGCGACAATGTGCGGTTCAGTTTATCAATGGTTACTGGTTTGGTGTTAACGGACACTCGGTAGGGGTTAAACCAGGCATGGACTTTCATGCCGCGCTTGTGAGCTTCATCCAGCATAAACTGCAGCGGATCATAGCCTGGGTTGTCGCCGATATTCCCCGTCAGCACATCTGACCATGGCAAAATTTTTGATGCCCAGAGGGCAGTGCCATCAGGCTTAACCTGGAAAAAAACGGTGTTAATACCCAGCGTCTTCAGTTTATCCAGCTTGCCCTTCAGTGCTTCCTGCTGTTGGCGAATGCGGATGTCTGGGCTGCTGGCATTAACCGATGTCACTGGTGGCCAATCGAGGCGGGAAACGGTTGCCAGCCAAACGCCGCGCATCGGTTCCTGGCTTTGCCCTGATTTATCCGGGTGTGGCTGTTTTGCCACCGAAGGCAACGGAGTGACTAAGGATTTCGCAGGTTCAGAGGTGCAACTGGCCAGTGAAAGCACACCGGCAAGAAGTACGCCCAGTTGTTTAACTTTGGCAAAGCTATGAGAACAGGCGATGATTCGCTCCGGCTTCTATTGATTACTCATTGGGGAGAGCCCCAACACAATCTTATCATTCTCTTATTATTCGAATTTTAGTCAATACCGGTAGGCCGGATTGATTAAACGCTAGCCTACTGTCGTGACCCGCAGCATCGTTTCATCAGCGTTTTTGACGATTCATATTGACGCTCTTTTGGAGGCTGCAAACCGCTATCAGAGCGAGATGAGGTATACGGGACGGCCAATCAGTTACCGAAAACTCATGGGGACAACGTTGCGGGTCAAGGGATTGGAGTACGACCGTTAATCTACCGTTTAAATCCTCTACACTATTATTAGTCACTCACATCATTAAAGGGAAAGATCATGAAAGCACATTACCTGACCGTGACCTTGGCATTTGGCTTGTTTAGCCTACCAGCAGTCGCAGGGAATTCAGACGCTGTCGCGGTATATTCCACACAACAGAGCCAGGGTTCTGCCGCGATTGGCAGCCATGTCTTCTATACCAAGGATTTCACCGTTGCCGTGACTAACCTGTCCGATAAAGATATCGATCTCAGTAAGTTATGTTTACAAGCGTCCTCTGCTAACGGTAAAGTGTTTGAACTAGACACCGTCGATGAAAAGCTAATGTCTGGGATTTTAAAGCCTAAAGCGATGGTAAAGGGATTGGCCGTATTCGCGTCAAATGACGAGAGTGTTTATAACGCCTCGTTGGTGAAAATGAGTGATAAGTGCCAATAGGGTTATATTTCCTACAGGATCAGGAGCACTTATAAAATAACTTCTTCAATTTAACTAAAGAATCTTTTATGAACAAACGCCTATTTGCTGTTTTTCCCGCCATTATTCTTTCAGGCTGTGCTGCCACATGGGAACCGTTAGGTACGCCAACACTGCCCCTGCAAGAGGCAAATAACCTTTGCGATACTGAGTCATTAGCTCAGTATCCGGTTAAAAATGAGGTCGCTACCAGAAGCGTTGAAAAGCAGGTTTCATTGAAATGCAATAAAGATGACGATGGATGTAACAGCAGTGGTTATAAATATGAAAATAAACTAGGCGTTGAAAGCTATCCCTTGGACGTAAATATAAACAGCCGGAAAGCCGCATTTACTGCCTGCATGGCAAAAAAAGGTTGGAAAAACACCAGCTGGCTATAAAAGAGTTGTGTTCCGGGCTGATACAACGCCCGGAGCTCGCCCTTTGTGAGGCGACCGAACGTGCCACTATTTAATTAGGGCACTCCTCTTCTGCATCAACTCTGTCGCAGATCACCTCAGCACCTGAACACGGCACCGTACCACCTTCCTCGCACTTTTCAGGCTTTTCGGTGCTGGTGGCATCGCAGGTTCTGACTATGTTCGCTGGTGGGATGCTGTTTGTACGCATGCAAGGAAACCGACAATTCACCACGGCGTGGTGAGCGTGAAGGGCTTGGCATTGCTAGTCGATCCGCAATTCGGCAGCGAGCAGCTCCAGCATGGCATCCACTTTTGGCTGCAGTTGTCGCCCGATGGGCCACACCAGATTGAGCGGCAGGCCATCAGTCGTCAGTTCCGGTAGGATTTGCACCAATTCACCACGTGCAATTTCATCGCAGACCAGCCAGGTTGCCAACTGTGCGATACCGCATCCGGCCTTGACCGCGGCAACCTGAGCCTCGCCATTGCCGACAATAATGCGGCCTTCCATCGTTCGCCGCTCAATTAATCCTGCATCATGTGCGATCAGCCACGGGCCCGTGGTTCCATCGGCCTTGCCATAGAGCACGGCATCATGACGAGACAGTTCGGCGGGGGATGTCGGGGTGCCATTGCGGGCTAGGTAACCAGGCGAGGCGCAGAAAATGAGACGTTCGCAGCCCAGGTAGCGATGGCCAACTGAGGTAGGCCAATGATCCGGACCACCGATACGCACCGCCACGTCAATGGCTTCTTCAAGCAAATCAACGAAGCGATCGGTCAAGGAAACATGCGGGCGTAAGTGCGGGTGCTGCTGTGAGAACTGGAGCAGCAACGGCCAAACACGTAGGCGGCCAAACGTCGCTGGTGTGTCCAGCCGCAGACGACCCACCGGTTCGCTATGCTGTGCGGCGAGTACGGCTTCAGCTTCTTCCAAATCGGCCAGCACTCGTACGCAAGTGCGGTAGAACGCGGCCCCTGTATCCGTCAGAGCCAAGCGGCGGGTTGTGCGCTCGAACAGCCGAGTCCCAAGCCGATCCTCAAGGCGTGCCACACTTTTGCTGACGGCAGAGCTGGTCAGGTGCAATTGCTCTGCCGCTGCCGTGAAACTGCCTGCATCGGCCGTTGCCACGAAGGTTTCGATGCCCTTAAGCCGCTCCGATGGGATCATGTTGGCCTCTCTTACTAAGGAATTAAATTCAATAATATCGGTAAAACATATCAATAATAAGAATTTATTTCTTAAATATACTAAAGGCAACAGCAAGTCCCCATGTAGGAGCCTTTTTGATGTCTTGTATTACCGCACCGGGCACCGCCATTTCGGCGAGTCGTAGCCGCCTTTCCATCGTCATTCTTGCGGTGGCGGCTTTCGTCATTGTCACGACCGAATACCTGATCGTCGGACTATTGCCAGCACTGGCACGCGACTTGGATATTTCAATTTCCGCTGCCGGCCAGTTCGTTACCCTGTTCGCCTTCACAGTGATGCTGTTCGGCCCTGTGCTGACTGCGTTGTTGTCACACATTGAACGTAAGCGCCTGTTCATCGCTATTCTGATGATCTTTAGCGTTTCAAACACTCTGGCCGCAATCGCTCCGAACGTTTGGGTGCTTGCGATTGCCAGGTTCATTCCTGCGCTGGTGCTGCCAGTATTCTGGGGGACGGCCAGCGAGACGGCCGGACAGATTGCCGGGCCGCATCGTGCCGGTCGCGCAGTATCACAGGTGTATCTGGGGATCTCAGCCGCCTTACTGTTTGGCATTCCACTGGGTACGCTAGCGTCGGACATCATCGGCTGGCGTGGCACCTTCTGGATACTGGCCGGGCTGTCGCTGGTTATGGCATTGGCCCTGGCGGTCTTCATGCCGACCCTGGCACGCCCCGAACGGCTGAGGCTGGCAGAGCAGACACGCATCCTCAAAGACCCGTATTTTGTCGGTAACGTTGTGTTATCGGTCGTTGTGTTCACCGCAATGTTTACGGCTTACACTTATCTAGCCGACATGCTGGAGCGCATCGCTGGTGTGGCTCCGGCGCAAGTCGGTTGGTGGCTCATGGGCTTCGGTGCTATCGGCCTGGTCGGAAATTGGCTTGGCGGGCGCTTTGTGGACCGCAGCCCACTGGGCGCTACCGCCATATTCTCATTATTGCTGGGCATAGGCATGATGGCCAGCGTGCCAGTGGCAGACTCGCTCATTCTGTTATGGTTGGCTCTTGCGCTTTGGGGTATCGCCTATACTGCACTGTTTCCAATCTGTCAGGTAAGGGTGATGAAGTCCGCTTCACACGCTCAGGCACTAGCCGGAACGTTGAACGTCTCTGCTGCCAATGCCGGTACGGGTCTTGGCGCCATTATCGGTGGCCTGGTGATCCCCCAATGGGGTTTGGAAAACATCGGTTACGTCGCCACAGGCATCGCGATAGCAGCCATTTTAATGTCGGCTTGGCTTGTACGCTTTCGGCGGCAAAGCGCGGAATAAGCAGCAAAGGGCAGGTGACCGTTCATGCGGTCACCTTGGCAAAAATCACGTCTCAAATAAATTGCTTCAATCTTTCAAAGCCTTGCTCCAGATCGGCTTTCAGTTCATCCATATCCTCCAGCCCAATCTGCAAGCTCTCTACGACCGTTGTCTTTCAGAACTCACCTGACACATTCAAAATACGGACAATTAGGTATCAGAAATCGTATTTTGTACATTATGATACTTTCATGTGTCAAAATGGATTTGTGAGACTTACATGGTTTTACTAGGCTACGCCAAGGTACCGGATTTTGGCGATATTCTCCTTAAATTCATGCCAGTGATATTGTTTCTAATGCTATATGTTACAGGTGCGAATGCCGCAAACATTAATGGTGTTGGGATCAAAAAACTTGAAGTTGTCGACCCTATTGATCATCACCCAATAGAAACGGTGGCGTTCTTTCCAAGTTCTGGGCTTTCGGGGGTTACAAGCATTGGTCCCTATAAGATTTCAGCGTCCAAATCGGTCCCCATTGGGAGCGATTCATATCCGTTGATTCTGCTTTCGCATGGAAACATGGGTAGTATGTGGGGGCATCATGATCTGGCCACAGCCATCGCCAAGCAAGGATACATCGTCGTAAGCGTGACCCATTCGGGCGATAATTTTCAGAATTCGAGTCGAGTCGGGGCTACTAGCACGATCTACGGACGCCCCTTGCAAGTATCTGCTGCTTTGTCGGCAGCTCTAAAAGATTCGGTGCTAGCGCCACATACTGATAAAGATCGAATAGGATTTTTGGGGTTTTCTGCCGGTGGAACAACAGGTTTGATACTCGCAGGAGGCAAGCCGACTCTTACTCGCCTTGTAGAGTACTGCGCGAAGCGCCCGAACGACCGTCATGTTTGCGAAGCGAAGGGCCATATCAGGCTTGATCATCCCGAACTAGCCGCGTCAGCCGATCCGCGTATTCGGTCATTCGTCCTGCTTGCTCCCTTAAGTGTCATTTTTACACCAGAGGGATTGAAACCAGTTAAGTCACCGTTACTTATTTTTGTCGGGGACAAGGATGAGGAATTATCTCCTGATGATAACGCGATAGCATTGGCGAGTGAGACAGGGGCTTCATTACAGGTCATTCCTAACGCCGGCCATATCACCATGCTCACCTGATATGAGCCGTACGATGCCGGATTTATGTACGGATCGTAAAGGCATAGATCGTGTCGCGATCCATCAACGCATTATTACCGAGATAGCAACTTTCTTCAAAAAATCGCTTGGTGCGAAATAGTGGATAGATGATTTTGTCTGCTACCTTGGGAGTGACGGAGTTTTTTAATAAATTGATTTAACAGGATTTAATGGTGATTATTATTGAAAGTCTAAAGACAAAGTATCCGGGGGCCATTGCATGGCCATTTGGCGATTCCGCCGAAATGGCAGACGAGCTAGCAGACCTGGTTATTAAAGGGGTAAAAACCGCAACCTGCTGTTCGCTTTCATCTTTCAAAAATGAAGAAGAATCACCAACGATCGGCGGCTACAGCATTATCCTCAATGGCAAGGGTGATCCAGTCTGTGTCATCAGGACGATCGCTATGCGGATAATTCGTTTCTGCGATGTGACAGACGAACTTGCGAAAAAAGAAGGCGAGGGAGATCTAAGCCTCAGGTACTGGAAGCAAGGGCACAAAGAGTTCTTCCAAAGAGAAGGGAGTTACTCCGACACAATGGAGCTGGTAACAGAAGAGTTTGAACTGGTCGAGTTGTTGTAATATATGCTCCTGCGGTGCCGTAAAATAAATGGAAATAGGGTGAATTTAAATGCAGCTGATTTATCCCAGTGATTACTTTAATCCCGCGAAGGCCGATGAAACCTTTGAGCAGGAGTTTAGCTGTGCCAGACAGAATGGATTAGCCTGTGTGCTGCTGTCGTCTGAACACGTCTCGATGGGAAAATACAAGTTCTCTCAAAGTTTTGAGCCAGATGTCCCCGTGATATGGCGTGGATGGATGCTGAGCCCGGAAGAATATCAACAACTCCATAGAGCCGTTTCGCTAAGCGATGGGCAACTGCTTGAATCATTTGATGATTACATTCGGTGTCATTACATCACTGGCTGGTACGCTATTTGCCAAAAGTATACGCCGGAGACCGTATTGGTCAGTGCAGATGCTGATTTCGATAAGCTGACCGATCAGCTTAAGTGGCCTTGTTACTTCGTTAAGGATTATGTTAAATCATTAACCACCTCCAGAGGCTCTGTTGCCGTAAATGCCGATGAGATCCGCGAAGTGTTGAAATCCATTGAGCACTTCCGTGGGAAAATTGAAGGGGGAGTCAGCCTTAGACGTTTTGAAAATTTTGTCCCCGAGAGTGAGCGCAGATATTTTTCGTTGAATGGCAAAGTTTTCTCTGCAGACGGAATCATTCCAGAAGTGGTTATTGAAATCGCGCAGCTCATCGATGCTCCATTTTTCTCCATCGATATGGTTGAAAATGATGCGGGTCAGCTTCGGCTTATAGAGATCGGGGATGGGCAGGTATCCGACATCAAGGAATGGCCGGTTGAGCGTTTTGTACGGATGTTTATGGAGCCACAGGCGCGTCTTAGGGGCGCATAAACGCCCCAATTTATCTTACTCGAATAACCTACGGTGCAGCGCAATAACCGCGCCATCAGCGACGTCGCTTGGTAGCAGGAAGCAAAGATTATCATTGGATGCGCCATGGAAAATCATGCGCACGGCATGCTCATCCAGGTCCATAAATGTATCCCGGCATACTCCCGCGCCACGATGGAGTTGGTTGCCAATCAGCGTGATCAAGGCCAGCCCGGTTTCAATCTCGACCCGGCAATGAGAAGAGAGTGCCGTAAGCAGCGCGGTGGTCAGGGTGTGATCTTCTCCCGAAGTGGATCCCGTGGAATTCAGGGCCAGCGCTATGCAACTCTCGGAGCTGGTAACCAGATCCATATCAACCTGATGTTCTGCCAGAATCGCGAACATTTCGGCAAAGAATGTGTATGCCGGTTGCGCATGCTGGCTGTGCAATCTCAACAACGTCTGTTTGCGACGAACGGCAATGGCGCGATAAAGTGGCGGATCCTCCGTCTCGCGGCGAACCAGCGTTCCACCGGCAGCGGTATTTTTGCTGGAACCGACAAAGACCGGGATGTTTTTCCGCATCGCGGGTAACAGGGTCGCCGGATGGAGCACTTTTGCACCAAAAGCAGCCATGTCGCTGGCTTCGGAAAAGGAGAGATGGTCGATACGCCTGGCCTGCGCCACAATGCGCGGATCGGTGGTGTAGATCCCGGCCACATCAGTCCAGATATCGACACGTGCCGCCTGTAATGCTTCCCCAAGCAGGGAGGCGGTGTAGTCGCTGCCGCCCCGGCCCAGCGTGGTGGTATGCCCTGCGTCATCACTGCCGATAAAACCCTGGGTGATAACAATTGCCTGCTCGATACGCGGCTGCAGATGGGCTTCTGCCTGATCTTTCACAAGGCTGATATTGGGTTCGGCGCAACCGTAAAAGTTGTTGGTTCGAATGACTTTACGGGCATCAAACCATTCTGCTTGCGCTTTACGCTCACGAAGTACTTCAGCAAATAACAGGCTCGACATCAGCTCGCCATGGCTGACCAGTTCATCACTCAGCGCAGTGGAAGGCGTTGCCAATGCCATCTCGGCAAGACGGGCAATATTTTCAAGGAGTTGGTCGATTTCCTTGCCAATGACCAATGGCGCTTTCAGGCGGGAAATAATGTTGTACTGGATAGTGCGAAGGGTATCAATTTTATCCATACGGTCACGACTTTCCAGCCCTTCAGAAAGTTCGACTAATAGATTGGTGACTCCCGCGGAGGCAGACAACACGACCAAACGAACCTGGTCATCAGCAAGAACAATACCGGCACTGCGATTCATCGAGTCAAAGTCAGCAACGCTGGTGCCGCCAAACTTGGCAACGACGAATTGTGGATAAATGCGTGTCATAGCAATCTCATATCAGGGCGCCATAAAAAATGGCTAGAAAATTTTCATTCTCGGCATAAGGGAAGCTCGCTTCGCCTTACGAAATGTCCGCCCGCGAACATTTCTGATGACAACCCAGGAAAGCCTCCTGTTGTCGATAACGTGAATTGCCTCTTACGCGTTACCGGTGTGATGCGCATTAATTATTTATTTACGGATAGTAAAAATAAGCGCGCCATAGTAAGTGATTTATCTTAATGGATCGACATTTTTATTTTATTTGGCAATAAATCAGTGAAAAAGAATGCCTTACAGGCCAGAACCTAACATCATTAACGGTAAAATCGTGTAACAAAAGAATAAAACCATATCAAATCGGTGGTTTTCATGATGTTGTATCCATTCTGGGCATTCGTAACGCCTTACACGACATTGGTAACAAAATTTAATGCACACTGAAAGTTAAGTCATTGTTATGCATAAGCTTTAATGGGGTAATTGCATGATGAAACAAATGATTGAGTACACCATTAAAATAATATATATTGGCCGCGTTTTTACAGGCAATCCCCTTAACCTTTTACTCAACCCGGCGTTAATAATACCCGAGGTTGTGGGAGTGATATGATGACGGATAAAGTCCGTATTGATACTTTAAGTGCTCGTTCATTACCACAAAGCAATGATACCTTTTTAGCAAGACAGGCCGAGTTTGAGTCTAACGTCAGAAGCTATCCACGAAAACTGCCATTGGCGATAGCCAAAGCGCAGGGCGTTTGGATTACTGATGTTGAAAATAATCAATATCTTGATTGTCTTGCAGGCGCCGGGACTCTGGCGCTGGGTCATAATCATCCTGACGTGCTTCAAAGCATTCAAAGTGTCATCAGCAGCGGCTTACCGTTACATACGCTGGACCTTACCACACCTCTGAAAGATGAATTTTCCTCTTATTTACTCTCTTTATTACCGGGCCAGGGCAAAGAGTATTGCCTGCAATTCACCGGTCCTTCTGGCGCTGATGCGGTTGAAGCCGCGCTCAAACTGGCCAAAAAAGTAACTGGCCGTTCAAGCATCATCAGTTTCTCCGGCGGCTACCACGGTATGACGCACGGCGCGCTCTCCGTAACCGGTAACCTGTCACCAAAAGAAGCCGTCAGCAATATGATGCCGGAAGTGCAGTTTATGCCTTATCCTCATCAGTACCGCTGCCCACTGGGTATCGGTGGCGACGCAGGCGTTAAAGCGCTGACGTACTACTTCGATAACTTGATCAACGACGTGGAAAGCGGCGTACGCAAACCAGCGGCGGTGATCCTCGAAGCGGTGCAGGGCGAGGGCGGCGTGAACCCGGCTCCGGCCGAGTGGCTGCAGCGCATCCGTAAAGTCACGCAAGACCATGGCATTCTGCTGATCATCGACGAAGTCCAAGCTGGTTTTGCACGCACCGGTAAGCTGTTCGCATTTGAACACGCAGGCATCGAGCCAGACATCATCGTTATGTCTAAAGCTGTCGGTGGCGGTCTGCCGTTGGCCGTACTGGGTATCAAAAAACAGTTTGATGCATGGGCGCCAGGCCACCATACCGGAACATTCCGCGGTAACCAGCTGGCAATGGCCACCGGCCTGACCACGCTTAAGATCCTTAAAGACAACGCCATTGCGGATAAAGTTGCCGCCCAGGGCGAGTGGCTGAAAGGCAAACTGGCCGAACTGCAAAAGCGTTACCCGGTCATCGGGCACGTACGCGGTCTGGGTCTGATGATCGGCATTGAAATCGTGAAGCCTAACGAAGCGCAGGATCACATGGGATGCTACCCGGCGGACGGTGAACTTTCTGCATTGCTGCAGAAAAAATGCTTCGAATCTGGTCTGATTCTGGAGCGGGGCGGCCGTCATGGTTGCGTACTGCGCCTGTTGCCGTCACTGCTGATCACCGACGCTGAGCTGGAAATTTTCCTCGATAAATTTGAAAACGCCTTGCTGGCCACTGGCATGGAGCCGGTTTAATCGGAGTTAACGATCGTGTCTGATAACAACCCAATTCTCTCCGGTTCGGCGCAAAGTATCGCCGCCTATCAGGATGCCATTGAGCAGAGCAGCAAAGCCGTTATCGAATGGCTAAAGCAGCCAGAAATGTATCAGGGGAAAACCGTCGACCAGTTGCGCGAGCGCATCCAGTTGAACTTTACCTCTCAGGGCCTGGGTAACCAGGCCGCCATTGAGCGTGCAGTTGAGTATTTCCTCAAGGACAGCCTCTCTGTACATCACGCACAATGTGTGGCACATCTACACTGCCCGAGCCTGGTGATAAGCCAGGCTGCAGAGGTGCTGATCAATGCTACTAACCAGAGCATGGACTCCTGGGATCAAAGCCCATCAGCGACTATCATTGAGATCAAACTCATCGAGTGGCTGCGTGAGCAGATAGGATACAGCGCCGGTGATGCCGGCGTGTTCACCAGTGGCGGCACCCAAAGTAACCTTATGGGGCTGATGCTGGCGCGTGATGCTTTCTTCGCGCGTCAGGGGCACTCCGTTCAGCAGCATGGATTAACGGGCGATCTGAGTAAAATCAAAGTGTTTTGCTCCGAAAGCGCACACTTCTCCGTGCAAAAAAACATGGCGTTGATGGGGTTGGGCTACCAGTCAGTGACCCAGGTGAAAACCGATGCGTTCTCGCGTATGGATATCGCTGACCTGAAAACCAAACTGGCGCAGGCAAAAGCCAACGGTGAGCAGGTGATGGCGATTGTGGCCACCGCCGGTACGACTGATGCAGGTGCAATTGATCCGTTAGAGGATATCACCGCGCTGGCCGCGCAGGAAAATATCTGGGTTCACGTTGATGCCGCATGGGGCGGAGCGCTGCTGCTTTCTGAGAAGTATCGCCACTACCTGAACGGCCTGGAATCTGCAGACTCCGTGACACTGGATTTCCACAAGCAGTTCTTCCAGACCATCAGCTGTGGTGCATTCCTGCTGAAAGACGCACACCATTACGAGTTGATGCGTTATCAGGCGGCGTACCTAAACTCTGATTTTGACGAAGAGCACGGCGTACCGAATCTGGTGTCAAAATCACTGCAAACCACACGTCGTTTTGATGCTCTGAAACTGTGGATGGGCCTTGAAGCGTTGGGTAAAAAGCAGTACGCCGAAATCATTGATAACGGCGTTACGTTGTCACAGAAAGTTGCTGAATATGTCTCTGCACAACCACATCTGGAACTTGTTATGCAGCCACAGTTGGCAAGCGTACTGTTCCGTTTCTGCCCGAAAAGCGTCGATCGCGCATTTATCGCGCTGTTGAACCAGCGTATCGGCGATGTTCTGTTGGCATCAGGTAGCGCCAACGTTGGGGTAACGGAAGCAGATGGCGTAACCTGTCTGAAGCTAACGCTGCTGAACCCAACGGTTTGTCTGGAGGACGTAAAAGTCCTGTTGGCAAGCGTGAAAGAGACGGCTGAAAAATTGCTCAACGCGTAATCCTTTAGTAGCCGAATCTGCGTCGAGTTGCTAGTCAATTCGGCGCAGTCAAAATGCTTCTTCTGGTGAAATCTGTTGGGTAATGACAGCCATTAGTTCTCAGATTTCACGTAGCGCGATCAAAAAAGGAGGGCGTTTTGAACGATATTGCACAGCTTTTGCCAGTAATCCAATCACTGGAGGTTCAACTCCATCAGTCGGCAACGCGCAACGATGCTAATCTCGTCGACGAGTTGCTGCATGACGATTTTGAGGAGATCGGCTGTTCCGGGCTGCGCTATGACAGACACCAAACCATTGCGGCGCTAAAGTTGGAAAGCGGCCAGCCACAGATTTTTGCCCAAGAGTTCAAACTGGTGAAGATTGCCGATGGTGCCGTATTGTTGAGGTATAAAAGTTTTCAACGTGATGCGGATGGCAGCATTGTTCGCCGTGCTGAGCGTTCTTCGATCTGGTTGCAATCGTCACAAGAGAGCGGAGGCTATTGGCAGATGCGTTTTCATCAAGGAACACAGATCGAGGATTGAAGCCGACTGTGTATCAACTCGAACAATCACTACTCATGAACCAACTTCTATAAAACCAAGCAATCAAAGCGTGAAGGTGAGGTGAGATAAACCTAGCGGGATAACCAGGTGCGTAAATGCCAATTCAATTTAACATAATATACATTATACGTACCAAGGTGACGGTACGTAGAATCTGGCTATCTACTACTGTCACTGGTCTTCATGGCCCTGGTCAAAAACTCACGTGGCCAGTCAACCCCATGCTCTAACCTGATTTTTCACTACCAAATCTCATCCAAGGCAATCCGCTGATACAACCGACAAAGCTTGTTCTTCATTTTTAGTTGGCTGGCAAGGATCGAACAAAGTCGAGAGCTGAGTCTACCAGTTTCCGGCATAGTACATTATCCCAAAAAGTTGACGGTCCTGCTCGCACCCATCCCTGGATTTTACGACCACGCGAAATCATTGGAACAATGTCTGGTTGTTCGAATGTCCAACTGTCTCGACCTTTCCCAAGCCTGACCAACATCCCATCATCACGAGCCGCAAAGATAAGCTTTCCATCAAGAAGCCTAGCCAACAAAAACACAACTTTCTCTGCCAGAGCATTTAGAGTCTCAAAATCTTCTCGTAAGATTTCTTCCAGCCCTTGATCGCGTGCCATGAGATCTCCTTGTTCTTTGTATCATCACCCAACTGCCAATATGGTGATCTAGCAATTTTCACGTTGACACTATGGCCAAATAGATACCTAAAACCAACCTGTTGATCATTTTTACCTCATCAACAGGTCAAAACCCCCTGCTTTACTGATCGCGCTACGTGAAATCTGAAATGATATGGCTACACGAACCCGTGCAGATTTCACCAAAATGTATGGTCGTATCACCTTGGCAAATGACTGATATCCCCTGATAGTTCATCCCTCGGCTCATACCCTGCGAACCTCCTTGTAAGCCTCTTCCATGACAATACTCCATGTTTTATTATGGGTTGTATCCGGAACCAGACTAAACGCTCTACGACAAACTGTCAAAATTTGACCATTCTGAAGATGCAAGGAGACAGCATCATGTTTAACGTCAACATCACGAAATTGGCGCCAATGCGTATCATCGGCCTGCCACACACGGGGACTTACGGGGAGATCAATCGGACCTTCACTGAGCTATACCAACTGGTGACGAGCCGCCAGCTTTTTCGTCCCGGCATACTGGGTGTTGCTATTTATTACGACGATCCTGACGTGACGCCGGTCGAAAAACTGCGTGCTTTTGCTGCCATTTCTGCCCCTACGGATGTCACAGCCGAAACGCCCCTCGTCGAGCAATTCACCCCGGGCGGCGATCATGCTGTTCTAGTTTTCCAAGGGCCGTATGTTGGACTGCACGATGCATATAAATGGTTGTTCGAGACGTGGTTGCTGGAGTCTGGACGTACAATGGGAAATGCCCCTCCTTACGAGGTCTATCTCAACGATCCTTCCAACACGTCACCACCTGACCTATTAACTGAAATCCGCGTGCCACTTGCCGAGGCTTGACAGAGTTACAAACATGCAATGTCGTCAACAAAGTTACTTTGCTTACCACCAGTACACGAAGATCTGCCCCGCCATTATTGATAACAGGCAGGTAAACACCTGCCTTAGCCTTCATTAAAACCTCTTGAAATTCGTTACGGTGCTACAGACTTACCATCGACGGTCACATTTCTGATCGCGTTGAAATGCCAAGGTGCATCTCCACGTAATTGGCCAAAAGTCACGTGGTCAAACTGGCTGTCTTCTAAATCGCTGATGGCAGTTGGGGGAACATTATTGAAATGCACATTGTTGAAGCGAATCTGTCGGTGCCAGGCATTCTTTTCACTATTCCCTTTGATTTCGATTGCTGGCTTATCGCCCAATGTTCCCTGTACCGTGACGTTCTGTACGAGGAAATTATAAAATTGAGCCGGTTTTTTCGCCGCAGGGTAATCAATCTTGGCGTTAGGATCTGAATAATTCAACGTCAGGATCACCGGCTGGCGGAGGATATCCTTCATGGCATTATTGCGGAATGTGATGTTACGAGCACCACCGCCGATATCCGTGGTGCTCTTGGCGCGCAAACCGACATCGGTAAGGTAGATAACGTTGTTTTCCGCCAGAATATCCTCAATCCAAGCTCCGGTGTGGCTGCCCGTCACCACAGCGCCATGCCCCCGGCGCAGATAGTTGTTGAATAACCAAGCCCCTTTCATTGAAGGTTGCTCACGCGCTTTTTCCCCGGTTCCTGCCGCGAAGTTAATACAGTCATCACCCGTATCAAAGAAGTTATTCATGACTATCACATTCTGGCTGTTACCAAACTCAATACCATCGCCATTGTTAGCATCAAAGGTTTGATGAACCAGGTTATTAGCTGTCACATTGTGATTCTCCAACAGCATAACGCCGTGGAAAGCCGGATTGCGTGCTGTGAAATCGGCCAAATACACATTCTCAACGCCACGCAATGTCACCAGGCTAGATCGACGCTGCCCGTAAGCGATTTGTAACGGCACACCTTCGGCCACCGCTTTGGCGACCTGATGCTTAGCCAAGATGCCATCTTTATGGACTTCACTGTTTCTACTGGAAATATACTGTGGCAGACGGTTTCCCACTTCATCGACAATCTCAGCGGTTTTCTGGCGTAACCAGCCATTGCCGTCAATCACTCCTGGCCCAACAATGCGTATATTGCGGAAAGTTCCCGGCTCTACGTGTTCTGAATCGATGGCATTAAGCAAAGATGCTGGCCGCATTTCGGTAGAATAGCTATACAACCGGTAAGCTGGCGGGTAATCAGCAGGGTCATCAGAACCCAGCAA
The DNA here is from genome assembly GCF_001692375.1 of Serratia sp. 14-2641. Classification (NCBI taxonomy): domain Bacteria; kingdom Pseudomonadati; phylum Pseudomonadota; class Gammaproteobacteria; order Enterobacterales; family Yersiniaceae; genus Serratia; species Serratia sp. 14-2641. The sequence goes on from NZ_LXKR01000041.1 coordinate 21,760, forward strand.
GGTAGAACCCGCTTGCAGGTTAAGCGTCATATCACTTTTCAACCATAGCGCCCCGGTTTTATAAACTCCCGCAGGAACATCAAGCCGGCAGCCAGGTTGGCAAGCATCAATCGCCCGTTGAATCGCTTTAGTATTTAACGTGCTGCTATCCCCTATAGCGCCAAAATCCGTGATATTGACCACGGTCGGTAACGGGGTGGTTTTTATCGTGACGCTTTGACTCGCGTCTGATAGCGAACCATCGGCATAGAGCGCTTTGACGGTAAACGAATACTGACTCTCGGGCTTTAAATCTGTTACTTTGAAATTCTGGATCACAATCCGCTGCGAAAAATTATCTTTGTCATTCGCATAAAAATGATTGATGTAAGGCTTGGCAGGTGAAAACCGATCGTTGTTTTCACTGGCTTTACCCAACAGTTTCCCTTCTGAATAAACCAGATAGTCAGCTATATCTCCGGTATCTTCTGGCGCTTTCCACACCAACATCAGGCTACTGTCATCAGCCGACAGAGCTGGGACATGCAATTGCTGCGGTGCTTGTTTATTTAGTGGAGCTGCAGACACCTGCGGAGTGGTTGCAATCAAACTGGTTGCCATAAGCAGAATCATAGTCTTAATCGTTATATAGGAAGGAGAGAGCTGTATTCTCATGGGGATCCCTTATCACTGGAAGAACAGTCAAGGTCGCTGTACCCAAAAGAATTGCAAGTTGCAGGCAAACAACAGCTGAACGGCAAACCGCCCCGCCGGCTCAGTTTAGACAGCGTCGGCACCAACAGAGCAAGGCAAACAAAACCCGCAGATTGAAAGGCTATTAGGTATACAGCACATTGAATACTAACCCTTTTACGGTTCAATTTAAATAAAAGAAACGATGTTTTACTAAAATAGATACCCCGGTTTATTGTTTTGTGACAAGTGTCAAAAATGGATCACATAGCGCGAGTCCCCTCATCGCCAAAAACCTAGTGCCTGACACAATCCATGAATACCCGCGGGAATTTCTGGTTTCTCAAATCCCAATTTTGCAGAATATCAATATTCAAATTGTGTTCGCGCTGAAAAGCCAAGTATTAATGTTGAGAAATATTGAAGTGGCATTCAGCTCTGGAATGCCACTGTGCGTCCCTATCGATACCCGCTAGCTACTTCAACGCCAGTTCGGATCCTTCATTACCGAATAGCGACCACTGCCAAGGAAGGCGATGGCCAGCCCGGCAAAGAAATACACCGCCATATCTTCTGCTCCCCAGGCCCCAACCTTCGTCAGCATCAGCGCCTTGCCGGGATCGATCAGCAGGTAAGCCGCCAGCATGGTAAATGAAAACACCAACGCCGCCGGGCGGGTAAAAATCCCCAAAATAATCAACAGTGGTGCCACTAACTCGCCGAGGAAAACGCCGTAACCGATAAATCCTGGCAGCCCATGTTGAGTCAGCAATCCCTGGATATAATCGATACCGCCGATCAGTTTATGCCACCCATGGAATATCATCATAATGCTGAACGCCAAACGCAGGATCAGCTTGCCCAGATCCGGACGATCCATGACACGATTAAACCAATTCACCATGTTGCACCCATTGAAAGTTAATGATAATCGCAATCAATCTAATCCTAAGTTGCATTTTTACAACGAAATTCGTAGTAAACCTTGATCTAACACATTAAATAAACTTTCATAAGAACCGACGCCATCTGCATGCCTGCCTCTTTAGATCGCGGCGTTATAGTAAGCATAGAAAGAATTATCTTTCTATCTATAGGAGCTAAATGTTAATAATTAGCATTTTATGCTGGCATTGTTTTTTTTACAGCGAAACATCTCGCAATCATGGGAATTATATATCATTAAATACTTTATTAATGCTTAAGCTTGCGGAATATGGCCTCTCATACCATATTTATTACACTCTGAAGAATGTGGTGGATTAAGTGAAATAAAAAACTTAACCATGTACTTTACACGTAACATTCTGAATGAGCTTTTATTTTAATGGGATACCACGCGCCTGCGCAATGCTGGCACGCTCTGTGTATTTCATTTTATTTAGCATAGCAATTCACCGCTAATATAATTAGCCCGGGAAGTAAACGTTGTGAGCCTCACGTAACTGTTCGCCACCAGCGGTGGTCTCGCTTGCGCGCGGCACACACTATTCGTTCCAATTCAAAAGGTTAAAATGAATTAAATTACCGTTATTGTTATTACAATAGCGCACTTTTTAGTGCGCTTAAAAAACAAAAAATCATGAACATCCACGTTACTGGAGGCTCAGGGATTAATTCGTCCAATTAATCCACAGCAATAAATAACACGACTAATGCACCTGTTTTATTGATTTTTCCCGGTGGCAGTAATAGGCCGCCATAATAAAAACCTATACAGGCAGCACCTTATGAGCGATGAACAACTTGCATCCGATGCGGCACTACAGCAATTTATCGATCTTTCCCGTTTATTAACCGGTTTTGACCGTTTTGAGTTACTCGGTACTGGCCAAGCAGCCTTTTATTATGACTGGGTACAAACGCACGCGGCAGAACGTTTTGCCACATTGTTGGCGACCTACGGCGAACTTCCGGAAGATGCTGCACAGCACTCGTCCTTTGTAGAAACCCAACTGCTGGGTTCTGAAAAGTTGTCAACGTTGGTGAGCAGCATTATCAAGCTGTGGTACCTAGGCCAGTGGTATTCGCCAGACAACCCGAATGATACCCAGATCCCCAGTGCTAACAGCTATCAACAGGGCTTGGTGTGGGATGCGATTCATGCCCATCCACAGGGTGCCAAACAACAAGGCTTTGGTGCCTGGTCTGAACCGCCAGTAACCCCATCCACAGTGGTGAAACTATGAATATCATCACTCTTGAACAAGCAGAGACAACCGAGTACGACGTGGTGATCGTAGGTGGTGGGATCTCCGGCGCCATCGTTGCCAAAACCCTGACGCAAGCGGGAAAACGCTGCCTGATTGTCGAGGCCGGTACCGGCCTTGGGACGGATTACCAAGGCTATCTGGATTACCTCAACACCTTTTATACCGCCACCATCAAAATCCCCAATGCTCCCTACCCTGATAATCCCAATGCCCGCGAGCCGCTGGAAACCGATGTTACCAAAACACCGAACGACCAAGGTTACTTTGTCCAGCGAGGGCCGCTGCCATTCAGTTCGACCTACACCCGCTATCTGGGGGGCACCACCCTGCACTGGCTCGGAACCTCGCTGCGTATGCTACCAGAGGATTTTCGCCTGAAGTCGCTGTATGGCGTGGGCATTGATTGGCCGATCGATTATCAGGAGCTGGAACCGTGGTACCGCAAGGCTGAGTTGGAGCTCGGGGTTTCCGCCAATGTGGAAGAACAGTCCTATCTTGGTGTCACCTTCCCGCCTGATTACGTCTACCCAATGCACGGTCTGCCTGCAAGTTGGAGTGACAAACAGCTGGCCAGCCGCATTGATGGCATGCAGGTGGATGATGACGGCAAATCTTACACACTGAAAGTGCGCGGAACGCCCGCCTCACGCAATAGCGTTCCCAATAGTGCTTACGATCAGGGCCGGGGCTATACCCCAAAAGGTGCCGTGGGTAACGACAAAGTGGGCCTCCGCTGCATGGGTAACTCCAGTTGCGTACCTATCTGCCCAATTCAGGCCAAATATAATGCACTGAAAACGCTGAACACCGCCAATCACGAAAAGCTCGATATCGTGTTGCAGAGCGTGGCATTCCAATTGGATATCGACCCACATAGTAAGGCGATCAACGGCGTTCAGTTAAAACACTATCGCTATCCGGGAGATAATTCCTACAGCCTGCATACGGTGCGGGGCAAACGCTATGTGCTCGCCGCCCACGCTGTCGCCAACGCGGTGCTATTACTGGCCTCCGGTGCCTGTAAAGGCAACGATCTGGTTGGCCGCCATCTGATGGATCACCCGGAGTTGCTGACATGGGGCCTAACCAAGAAAACGCCATTGTGGCCGCTACGTGGCCCATTAGCGACCTCCGGCATCGAGGATCTCCGCGGTGGCAGCTTCCGTAAACACCATGCACCGTATCGATTCGAAATGGGCAACGACGGTTGGCTGTGGCCAGCTCAGGCACCGTCGAAGGATGTGATCACTCTGGTGGACAAGGAACAACTGTACGGTAAAGAGTTACGTGAAAGGCTCAAAGACCAGGTTTCACGTCAATTCCGCTTCGGCATCCTGGTGGAACAGCTACCGGAGTACGATAACCGCGTCACCATCGATCCAAATTATCTAGACATAATGGGTAACTACCGCCCGGTTATTCACTACGATTTATCGCCCTATACCCGAGCCGGTTTCGCCAGCGCTTACGATATGTCGATGAAAATCTTCGACCAGGCCGATATCAAGAACTACTCGTCCTACTCAAAAGATGATGCTGGAGCCTTCGTCTGCCCAGACGGCAGAACCCTCACCTTTAACGGTGCCGGGCATTTTGCCGGAACCCACTGCATGGGCGTTTCACCAGAAAGCTCCGTGGTGAATAAGGACCAGCGTACCTGGGAGCACCCCAACCTCTATCTGGTGGGCTGCGGCAACATGATCAACATGGGTACCTCAAACCCAACGCTAACCATGTCGGCGCTCACCTGTTGGGCTGCGCATAACATCCTCCAGGATCTGAACGGGGGGCATCATGCGGCAGATTGATTGGCAGCAAGCCACCGCCCAACCCTATGATGCGGTGATCGTAGGTTCAGGATTTGCCGGTTGCATCATGGCCAAGCAGTTGACCCGCGCTGGCCGCCGGGTGCTGATCGTCGAAGCCGGGACGGGCAACGACAGCTTTGGCCAGCACCTGGATCATGTGCAAACCTTTATGCAGGCGGTGGCAAAAACACCTAACGCGCCCTATCCCAACTCGCCCAACGCACCACAGCCAGAAGTGACTGACGTTGAACCCATCACGCCCGGTAAACCTTCGCACAAAGGGTATTTCGTGCAGATGGGCCCCTATCCCTTCGAAAGTAACTATACCCGTCGGCTGGGTGGCACTTCGCTGCACTGGTTCGGCAGTTGTCCACGGATGCTGCCTGAGGATTTTGCCATGGCCACGCTGTTTGGCCGCGGCGTAGACTGGCCGCTGAGCTATGAAGAATTACTGCCGTATTATCAACGCGCTGAACTGGAAATTGGGGTTTCCGCCGACGTGCAGGATCAGCAATACCACGGCATCTATTTTGCACCAGGCTATCAGTACCCGATGCAAAAAATCCCGCAAAGCTATCTGGATCGCTGGATGATCGCCGGATTGGCACAGGCCGAATTACCCGGTACAGCAGACAAAGCCCAGATCCGCTCTATCCCGCAAGGCAGAAACAGCGTGCCCAATGCAGGTTATACCCCGCGTGGTGCGGTGGGTAATCCGGCCGTGGGTCGTCGCTGTATGGGCAACTCCAGCTGTATTCCTATCTGCCCGATCCAGGCTCGTTACAACGCGTTAAAAACCCTGGTGGAAACGGATGCCGATTTGCTGATCCAGGCGGTTGCCTCTCGTCTGCATATCTCGCCAGAGACGGGGCAAATCAGCGCGTTGGACTGCAAGGTGTGGAAGAACGACAGCAGCCATGACTTTGAGCCGATCACCTTACACAGCGAGCTGTTTATTCTGGCCGCCAATGCCATCGAAAACGCCGTGTTATTACAGGCATCACAGGCCTGTCAGTCCAGCGGAGAGCTGGGGCGCAACCTGATGGATCACCCCGCCATTCTGTCTTGGGGATTAGCGCCGGAAGCGATAGGTGCATTTCGTGGACCGGGTTTGACGTCAACGCTGGTGAACTACCGGGGGGGCGAGTTTCGCCGCGATCGCGCCGCATTTGTGCTGGAGATCGGCAACTGGGGCTGGAGCTGGCCACGCAACGAACCGGTGGACAGCACGATGGATATGGTGGATGACGAGCGATTGTATGGCAAGGCGTTACGCCAGCGGCTTGGGCAGGTGCTACCCCGGCAAATCCGCCTGGATATGATGACCGAACAGCTGCCGGATGCCGCCAATCGCGTCACCATCGACGATCGCTGGCGTGATCCGCTCGGCAATTACCGGCCAGTGATCCACTACAACGTGGACGGCTACAGCCAGGGCGGCATGGCGTTTGGCCGCGAAGTGGCCAGCAGCCTGTTCAGCCAACTGGGGATCAAGGATTTCACCCACTACCCGTCGGACAACCCCGGTTATTTCACCTGGCAAGGTAACGGTTACATCTGGGCAGGCGTTGGCCATGTGGCCGGCACCCACCGGATGGGAACACGGCCAGAAAACTCGGTAGTCAACCGGCACCAGCAAAGCTGGGATCACCCCAACCTTTACGTTATTGGCTGCGGCAGCATGCCAACGCTGGGCACCTCAAACCCCACGCTCACCATGACGGCCCTGACCTTCGCCACTGCCGACCACATACTCGGACGGAAACATTGATATGAACATGACCGCAAAAGCCAAGACCTTCCAGCTTGCTGAAACCTCGTTTGCCCAACTCGGCTATGTGCAGTTTGCCGACGAAAAAAGCCTGGCGCAGGATCTGACCGAACTGCGCGATCTGCTGCTGAACGCTATGCAACTGGAACATGCCACCATTCCCCCCTATCTGACGATGCTCTATACCCTGGATGACGACGTGGACTGGCGCATCATCGAAACCCTGCGTTCGGTGGTGGTTGAAGAGATGCTGCACTTCACCCTGACGGCCAACCTGCTCAACGCCATCGGCGGTACGCCCGCGGTCGATTCGCCCGACTTCCTGCCCAGTTATCCCGCACGTCTGCCTTACGATATTGATGATATTGAAGTGAATCTGTACGGTTTCTCCAAAAACGGCATCTTCCAGGGCATGGTGATCGAGCATCCGAAAGATGTCCGCCCGCGCGCCATCGCCAATGAAGTCCCCAGCGATATGACCATCGGTGAGTTTTATCTTTACGTTGAATCGCGCCTGCGGGCAGCGGTGGAAACCCATGGAGAACGGGCGATTTTCTGCGGCGATCCACAGCGCCAGATCCCACCGGATGTTTTCTACTATGGCGGTGGGGGTAACGTACTGAAAGTGAGCGATCTGAAGTCCGCGATAGCCGCCATGAAACTGATTACCGATCAGGGTGAAGGCACAGAAAACGATATCTGGGTCGTGGATGAAGATGAGTTGGCCCACTATTTCCGTTTTAGCCAGATCTACAATGAACGGCTGTATCAAAAAGGCGATACCGTGGCCAGTGGCCCTACCGGCGAGCCGTTCCCGGTGCCGTGGGGTAAAAGCGTGCTGATCGACAGCAACGCCAAGGTCAGCGATTATCCACCCGGAGAAGTTCGTGACGCCATCATCCGGTTTAACCAGCGTTACTGTCAGTTGCTCGGCGACCTGCAGGCGGCATTTACCGGTGCCCCAGACAAGTTGATGGCCGCCGTGGTGGCGATGTGCGCGTTGCGGGATGACTTCCGGGCCATCACCGCCAACCCTTTCCCCGGCAAGGAATTATTCCACTGCGCCCCCACGTTTGAGTACAGCGTGGCTAACCGCCAGCCGCTGGGTAAACAGGTGTTGATGGCTGCTCCGGCCACCGCAGCGTTAACCGCAACCGACAGTGTAGATGCCAGTGCCAGTGCCAGTGCCAGCAATGAGGCCACCCTGGATCAGCTGCAGCAAGCCTATTCCACCGGTAACCTGCAGTTGGCACTCTCCTGCATGAGTGACGAGGTGATCTGGGATATCTCCGGCCCCAGCGAATGCCCCTATCTGGGGGTGTTCTACGGCCACGAAGGGTTTACCCGTTTTTGGACGCTGCTCGGTGCAACGGTGAATTTTGGCAGCGCGGGCGTTGAGAAATCCTTCTTCAGCGGCGATCAGGCAATGTCCTACGGGGGCGAACAAGGCACGACCAAATGCGGCCGCGTGCCCTATCGCTACGACTGGGCGATCCGTTATCAATTCAATGAACAGCATCAAATCACCCTGATGCGTCAGTACTTCAACCCACTGAACATTCTTTCGGCGCTGAAAGCCGCGCCTTATCCGGTACCGGCGGCTTGCCCACACTCGGCCAAACCTCAATCCCAACAACAGTAGGAACCACGCACATGTCTAATCAGCAAAATGATTTACCCAGCATCCCGTCGCCGTTCACCATGCCGTTCTACTACGCCTCACTGACCAACGTTGGCGTGTATTATCTGGTGCCGTTGAGCCGAGTGGAACCTTATTTGCAGGGAACCGGGCTTAGCCCGGCACGGTTTGGCGATAAGGCGATGGTGAGCTTTAACTTCCAATTGTACGCTGGGCAATTTGCCTCTGGCCTCAATACCCCGCCAGAGCAATGGAGCAGCAGCGGTGCAGCAATCACCCAGGAGCTGGAGCTCAACATTGTTGCCTATCCCGAGCACCGTAAAGACCAGTTGGCACCGATTGGCTATGAGGAATTTATTCAAGACGGCGATCAAACCAAGCTGTACGGTAACCATCGCGTCTGGGTGCCTTGCGATGCCCCTATCGCCATCGCCGCCGGTGAGCAGCTGTTTGGCGAGCCTAAATTCCAGACCACCTTCAAGGTCAATTTGGCCTCACAAAATCCGGTGCGGACCAACTCTGCAGTCTATCAACCCGAGTGGGTAGAAACCTGGGGCTTCCGGGTGGACGATCCAAAGGATGCCAACACCGCGATATTCACCTGCATCGTCAACACCTTGGGCATCAAGTCAATCCCGGGCAACATCTCGCCAATTACCGAATACGGCGTTCACGATAACAAACTGATCGGTTGCCGCTGGAACATCCTGCAGGCGATGGATACCTATTTCCTCAATGGCGGCCACGCTGAGGCGGTAAAACTGGTGCTGGGTACCAGCAGCCACCCCATGCGTAAAGATCTGGAGCAGTTGATCGGCGGTTGCGACCCTGTGGCAGTGCAAACCCTCAACTCAGCCCCGGCAGCCATTCAAAGCCGCGCCTATTACCCATAGCCGTTTGCCCCGCCGCCAGTTCGGGGCGGGGATGATTTTTCGCATGCCACGTTCCGGGAGCCAACTATGAGTGAAGTCGACAATATCTATTTTTCCCGCTTTGCCCAGATCAAGGGGCAGTCTTTTGACTATATCGTGATTGGTGGCGGTGCCTATGGCACCAGCTTTACCCACCGGGTGCTGCAACATAATCCTCAGGCCAGAATTCTGGTGCTGGAGAAAGGCAACTATCTGATCCCCGACCATATTCAGAACATTCCACCGGCCTACATCAAACTCAACACCAGCGTAGGTATCCGACCATGGACGTACCATGGCTCTGCCGATATGAAACTCAGCCTTAACTTTATGCCGCAGATCCCTTATGTGGGCGGTCGCGCGCTGTTTTGGAACGCCTGGACACCGCAACCCGATAGCAGCGAAATGCCGGACTGGCCACCGCAGGCGATCGAGCGCCTGGATAATCAGTGGTATCCCACCGGCGAATTTATGGGGCGGCGCTACTCCCTGGAGATCCCCGGCAATCGCAACCAGTCACTGAATCGCTTTATGGGTGAGCGCCTGTTCTCGCAATTGGCCAATATCAGTGGAGCCAAACCGCAGCCAAGCCCGAGCGCGTTGGACTCAGCCATGGCAACTGGCCAGGGAGTGGCACCAGAGGATTGGGCCAAGTTCTCGCCCATTTCGGTACTGGTGAATGATGTGCAGGCTTACGCCTCACTCAAGGTGGTGGTCAATGCCGAAGTGGAGCAACTGATTGCAGAAGGTGACGTTGTCACCGAAATCATCACTAAAGACGGATCACTGCGCGTCGGCAACGCCAAAGTGATTTTGGCCTGTAATACCCTGGAAGCCGGTTTTATCCTTACCAAGTCTTTCCCTGACGATAAACTGGTGGGAAAAAACCTGTGCGGTCATATCCGTTCCTGGCTGGCCGCCCGTATCCCCGCCAGCAGCCTGCCGGTATTAACCAACCAGTTGCAAACCGTGGCCTATTACCTGCCCGGTATCGATAAAACCACCAACCGCCTGATGCACACCCACATCAGCGTGGTCCATAACCCACAACCGGCGGAAAGCTACGACGTGTTGTACCGCATCCTGCCAGATGCTTCTTCACCAGAAGCCGTTGCCACCTATCAGGATCCTGACTACGTGGTGATCATGCTGCATTCCATGGGGGAGTTCCTCGGGGAACGCTCGGTAAACTCGTGGAATTACGTCACGACCAACCCGCTGGGTGAGGCCGAAGTGTATATCCAGATGAAGGAAACCGACCGTCAATTCTGGGATGCGATGGATAAAACCACCTATGACGTGATGTACGCCCTTGCTGGAGATGCCCCACTTGAGTACCAGCACAATAACCCGGACGGCAGCTTTACCTGGGAAAAATCGCCGCCGGACAATATCCGCAATCAGGGGTTAGTGCACGAGGCGGGCACCCTGTGGATGGGCGACGATCCTGCAACCTCGGTCACCGCCCTCAACGGTCAGATGCACCGTTACCCGAACGTTTATGGCCTGGGCAGCATGTTATTCCCCCGCCCTGGCTCATGGAACCCAACGCTGACCGGCGTAGCCCAATCATTCGCCCTGGCCGATGAACTCAGTGGCCCACATCAGGATCAAAATCAATGAAGCGACGTAAACTGAAAATTGATGTGCAGAAAGTCCCCAAATCGTACCGCGCCTATCTGGAACTGTTGGCCAGCAAGGGGGAAGTGGTGGCGATCCCCGATGAGGTGGATTGGTATCTGGAGATCGGCGCCATTCTGCGCCACGCCTGCGAAACGGAAAGCCCAATGCCGCTGTTTAGCAAGGTGAAGGGCGCCCCCGGTTTTCGGGCGGCAGAAATGGGCCCGACGGTCAGCCGCGTACCGGGCAAGCGCTGGCAGCGTCTGGCGCTGATGCTAGGTTTACCGGACGATGCTCAGTTGCTGGAGATCCAGGATGCCTTTCTGGATGCCATCGGTCAGGAGCCGCATCCGCCAGTGATGGTTGACCCGGCCACGGCCCCATGTAAACAAAACAAATGGGTGGGCGATCAGGTTGATATGACCAAAATCCCGGCTCCTATCCTGCACGACGGCGACGGCGGCCGTTATTTCCAGACAGCCGGAGCCATCATGGTGCGAACTCCACCGGGGGAACCTGTACCTGAAGACGCCTACACGGTAGATAAGGACGCCTGGACCAATTGGTCTTTCAGCCGGGCGATGATCGCCGGTTCACGGCCGCAGAATAACCCAACGCCAAAACCGCCTCACGCCAGTTCGGTCGGCGTACCACACGGTAATGGCCCGCATTATTCGAAGAACAATATTGTCGGCCTGTGGCTGCCTTTCCAACATAACGGCATGATCTACAATATGTGGACTGCCCAGGGGAAAGACTGCCCGTTCGTGATCGCCCTTGGAGTGCCTCCGGCGGTTACCATGTTGCTGTCTGCCGCACCGCCAGCCTGGCATGATGAATACAACTATGCTTCAGCGTTCCTTGGCCACGGCATTGAGATGGTGAAAGCGGAAACCTGCGATGTGTTGGTACCAGCCGAATGTGAAATCATCATTGAAGGCTATGTCAGCGCGGATAAATCCGTGGCTGAAGGCCCGTTTGGCGAGTTCCCAGGCTACCTTTCCAACCAGTCCAGCCTGAAACCCTTGGCTAAAATCACCTGCGTCACCTTCCGCGATGAGGCTATCTTGCCGATCTGCATACCGGGTATTCCGATCGACTCTACGCTGATGCTCGGCTGCTTCTGTTTATCTGCCACCGCCAGGGTGTATTTTGAAAAGTCCGGTCTGCCGATCATCGACTGTTTCAGCCCGTTGGAGGCCTCTTCGCATTGGCTGGTGATCCGGGTCCGTGACGACTGGCATAAAATCACCGGTATGACGGTCAAAGCCTTTATCGACAAGATTGCCGAAGTGTTCTGGACCAACCATATTGGTAAAACCACCGCCAAGCTGATCATCGTGGGAGAAGATATTCCCCCTGATGACAGCAACAAAGTGACTTGGGCATTAGCGACGCGCAATAACCCGGTGCAAGGCGTGTTTCACTATCCGCAGTACGACTCCGACGGTACCGGGTTACAGATTTACCTGGATGTGGCCACCAAACTGCGCGGGCGCGGCGGCCTGGTGGCGTACAGTTGCTTGCAGATCCAACAGCAGGTCAACCAACCGTTGGAACAGGTATTGAGTTTTGCCACCAATTATCCGCTGCCGTTGCAGGAGAAAATCAAAAGCAAATGGTCTGAGTGGGGATTTGATCGCTAAAAAACATCCCCGCACCGCCAAATCGGTGCGGGGATCGCTATGGTAAGTAGACTTACTGCACCACACACTTGGCAGCCACTTTTGGGTAATCCTGCATGGTGGCTACGTTGGCCGGTAAACGGTACTGCAGTGAGCAACGCTGATTGGCTCCCTGCCCCCATTTCACCATCAGCCGCCCCTCAGGTGCCAAACCGCGCGTAAAGATCAGGTCACCCTGGCCGACCATCGCCAGATAGTTTCCCTTGTCATCCAGCACTTCTGAACCCAACGGGATCGGTTTCCCATCCGAACGGGTAGCCTGCAACATCACCGGCGCGCCGGTCTCAGTCTCGTATTTCAGCATCGTGATAGCCCCGGCGCTGGGAGCAACCTGCTGAGAACTACCCTGGATCTCCACGTTCTGCGAAGTCCCTTTCGGATCGAGCGCGATTTCGTTCTGGCGGTACGGCATCAGCCCGGAGACTACCCCGAAACCGTTACCCTGCACTGCTGCACCGACGTTGCTGCTGATGGTTGCCCCTTGCGCACCTTTGGCCTCTACCACTGCCATGGTTTCCCCCTGATACTGCGTAAAATTGACGCCCCCCGGGTGCGCGACCACGCTGCCGCTCAGCCCCAGATTCAACTGTCGAGCGCTATTGCCAGTGCTTGCCCCGCCGCTCATCACCGCATACGGTGAGCTGTACTGTACGTTGCCGCCCAGCGAGTTGGCGCTGTGGCTGTCGGCCCGGTTGTTGCTACCAAACGCGTTGTAGTTCAGCTGGTTATTTTCACCCGCCGTACCGCTCAAGGTAGTTTGCGCAGTGGTATTCTTACTGTCGCTGTAATTCAGTGACGTCGTCAGCATCGGCGCACGAGACTGGCTACCCAGTGGGATGCTGACGCTGGCCAGATATTGTGTATCCGACTTGCCCGCCGAGCCGAGGGTCCGGCTGACACCGACGTTGAAGTTACCCCAGCCATAGCTATTCCCGTACCCAGCCTGGAACGTGGTGCTGGTGCCCCCACCGTTATGCCAGTAGTTCTGCGCCGAACCGCTGAAGAACAGGCTACCGTACCCATCGGCCAACGGCTGGTTGACGTTCAGTTGATAACGGTTACGTGGCCGAGAGGTCTCAGAAATATCACCAGCCAGACCGGGCAGGCTCCCCGCCTCGTTAAACGTGGGCGTCTCACTACTGCGCGCCCGGGCAAAATCACCGAAACTCAGATAGCCGTCGCTCGAAAAACGGTAGGCCGCCAGGGTAAAGTTGGTGCGCGTTTCGGGCAGCAGTTTGCTGTAGGTCGCCCGATAACTCTGCCCCTGCATATGCTCATCGATCCCGGTAGCACTGTTCTTCAGGCCGCTAGCGCGTGATTGTGTGATATCCATTGCCACCGCACCTAAACCGGTGTTCAAAGCCAATCCGCCCTGCAACGACTGGTACTTGTCGGCCAGAATGCCGCCCGTGTAGGCAGTCACCAGGTTCGATATCCCCTGCTGCCAGGTGCCCAGTAAAAAGCTGGGGAGAGTATCGAGCGTACTGTCGCGGTATTGCCCCATCGACAGGTTGAAACGTGAAATCCCCGGCCGCAGCATTTGTGGCACCGCAGCATAGGCCACGGTAAAGCTGCGGGTCTGGCCGTCGGTTTCGGTAATGGTCACCAGCAGGTCGCCGGAGAAACCGGTGCTGTGGAGATCGTCGATAGCAAACGGGCCGGGCGGCACGCTGGTCTCATGGACCACGTTGTTACCCTGGCGGACGGTGACTTTGGCGTTAGAATTGGCAATCCCACGGATCACCGGCGCAAAGCCGTTCTCGGTATCGGGGTTCATGCGGGTATCACTGGTCAACTGCACGCCGGTGAACGGCACGCTGTCAAACTGGTCACCCGGTGTGAAGTATTGCCCCACCGAGAACTGCGCCCGCAGCGGCGCGATCGAACGCTGAGCGTAGCTACTGATAGCCTGATAGTGACCGGAATTGTTGCTCCCCTCCGTCCGGGTAAAACTACTGTTATGACGTAACCGCCAGGCGCCCAGATTAATCCCACTGTTAAAACCACCGAAATACTGGGTGGTATTGCCCGCATCCCGGTTTTCAGTGTGGAAAGCGTTGAGGTTATAGCCAACAAAACCGGCGGTGACGCCATGATCCCAGAGTTCAGATGCCACAACGCCACGACGTGAACCGATAAAGGCTTGGGGTACGGTGATCTCCAGCATCAGCTCACCGGTATTGGCATTTAACTTGAAACCGGGAATGAATTTCTCGGCGTCAAAACATTTCTCGTTCTTCAGCGCCTGTTGGGCCAATGCCGCGTCAGGGAGTTTGCTGGCATCCAGTCCCCATTGCAGTACCTGCTCAGGGGTAAAACAATAGTTCACCCCCGCCTCGGGGACGGTATGGGTCACCGCGATCTCTTGGCGGCCCACCCACAGCTCATTGACGTAAACATCAAAGCGATAATGGCCAGGGGTCAAGTTGTTGCCTTTGCTGAAGCGAGAGAGTTCGGCCGCCTGGCCGCTGAGCCCGCGGAAAAAACCGGGGTCAAACTCTGCCAACTCCGAAGGATCCTGGTCTGTGGCATGGGCAGCCGTACTTACCGCCATCGCTAACAGGCTGGTCACAAAGATCTGACGAGTCTGGCGAGGAGTAAATGCGTTTAAGAAGCCAGCAAACATGACTATTTCTCCGGAGTTGGGTGATTTTGAGAGGGGTAACACAGTGAGCAAATTCATTTTTTAAGGGCACCCGATTGTGGATGCCCTTAAAAAATCAGGGATACCGTGACTACCAGTATCCCTAGGGGGATTAGTTGTAGTTCATTGAGAGTTCAACGTGTGAGACCACCTGGCCAGCAGATGCACCACCATCCTTGGAGTAATATTGTGCGAAGAACTTCAAGGTCCCTTCTTCACCTACGATTGGAGTGGTTACGGTGTCTGACGCCAGGTTGAGCGCGGTACCTGCTGCATCCAGCAACTGAACTTCTACGTTAGTAGCAGCGTTGGTTGAGGCCAGGTTTTTCATGTTGCCTTCGGCGCTGATGTTCGGGCCGTTTTCGAAAGTGGCGGTTGCACCGGTGGTGCCCACATCACAGCCAGTCAGTTCGAAGGTCACTGGCACACGGCCAGCCCATGAACCTGCACCGGTCAGGGCAGACTTGGACAGAGTTGGCAGAGTGACGTTCTTGACCGCTGGGCTGCTGGCGCCATTGATCAGGCAAGTGCTTTCAGTCAGTTCACCGGTGATGTTGATCTGTGCATCGTAGGCAAAAGCGTTGCTTGCCAGACCAGCCAGGATCAGAGTTGCCAGGGTAGTTTTGATAGAGATTGCTTTCATGTTTTATATTCCTTGGTTTTACTAGAGTGTATTCAGCACAACAAATAGTTTGCTGTTAGTTAAAATTAAATTATCGATGGCTAATGCTATCGAATCATGATTTCTAAAGAACCCTGAGCGGGTTTATTTTAGAGATAATAATATATTGACAGATTGCTGATGAAAATAAATAAGGATATCCTTATTTATATTTACCTCGGTGCCACTTGATGGTCAAAATAGCGCCAGACAACAATAGCAATAGAAGTATAAACAAAAATTAAACAGGAAATCCTTAATTCAATCAACGTCAATAAAAACAAAAAATAACAATAAACTCAATTCTGTCTCTTATACACATCT
>NZ_LXKR01000041.1:37753-37933 GCF_001692375.1 Serratia sp. 14-2641
GAAAAACAAAACAACTTACGCAAGACATGCCACCAGATATATCTACAGTACCTAACTTCCCACAACATCTCCGTCTTATAGGCACAATCAGTAAACGTAATTCATCCTATGATACTTCCATCACAATAATACTCAGTCGAAGATTCAGCTCTCCACAATACACAACAAGATAAATACATC
>NZ_LXKR01000042.1:0-35409 GCF_001692375.1 Serratia sp. 14-2641
TACGTAATGACATGGCAGATCTCTCATTCCACGGCATAAGCAGCTCCACTCAGAAGTACTCATACCTATGTTGTAAGTGTCTACCATGTCCCCGAACAAGTGTTCATGATGTCCTCGGTCTGTACACTCCCACAGGGAGAGGGAGCTGATAGCCCCTGTTCTTTTGCAGGTAAAGAGGCCATCTCAGTAAACGCAATCGTCCCCCTCATCCAAGGTGAGTCACTATAATTTCAGAGATACTCGATGGGTCCCCGCATCCAAGGTGAGTCACTATAATTTCAGAGAGGCTCGATCGGTCCCCTCTCCTTGGGGAGAGGGTTAGGGTGAGGGGGCTAACACAGCAGTTAAACCACGCGGATATGCGTTTCCTGGGGTGAAGCGGCGGCCTTGCGTACCGCACTGAGCGCCTTTTCTGGCGTGCGTAGAAAGGTGTTGATGCCGATCTGCACGCAGCGGTGATGTTCAAAACGCTCACTTTCCGCCAGCAGAATGTCGCTGATCAACAGCACCACGTCGGCCTGCGCCAGATCGTCCGCCGTCAGAGAATTTTCAATCCCCAATGCGCCCTGGGTTTCTACTTTGACCGGCCATTTCTCCTGCGTGCACAGTTTTTCCAGCCGCTCGGCAGCCATGTAGGTATGGGCGACCCCGCTGATACAGGCCGTTACCGCTACGAGTTTTATCGTCATGTCAGCCCCTTTGCTTCTGTTCAACCGCCAATGATCACTCGGTAACCTGCCTGTTGCGCCATCGCCTGCAAGGGAGCGATCTGTTGCTCTGTCGGGGCTGCTACGCCGCGCATGGCATATTCGCGCCCCAGCAGGGTATATTTCGCCTCGCCATACTGATGAAAAGGCAACAGGTGGATCTCTTGTAGCCCAAAAGGCGCCAGAAATGCCAGCACCTGCGCCATATTCTCCGTGCTCAAAGTGTAGCCGGGTATTAACGGCAGGCGTGGGATCAGGTTAACTCCGCGCTGCACCAGCGCAGTAAAGTTTGCCAGTACCCGTGGCAGATTGATGTTCAACTGATGTTTGGCGGCCTCGGCATCCATGATTTTCAGGTCGAACAGGATTTGATCGCAGTATTCTGCCAGGGCCAGCACTTGGGCCTGCGAGGCATCTCCGGCGGTTTCGACGGCGGTATTGATGCCCAACGCCTGCAAGCGTTGCAACAGCTGGGTGGCAAACTCGGCCTGCATCAGCACTTCTCCGCCGGAAAGCGTCACTCCGCCGCCGGAAGTGCGATAAAACACCTCATCCTTGAGGATTTGCTGTAACAACGCCTCCAGCGTGATGTTCTGCCCGATCAGTTCCATCGCCCCACTTGGGCACTCTTGTGCGTCGTTCAGGCAGGGCTGGCAGCGCAGGCATTTGGCCTCGCGGCGTACGCGGTGGATCTTGCCCGACATCGACTCCGGGTTGGCACACCAAGGGCAGCTATGTGGGCAGCCTTTGAAAAATACCACGGTGCGGATGCCGTGGCCGTCGTTCAGCGAATAACGCTGAATATTGAAGATCCGGGCCTGCGGCTCTGCGGGTGTTGCCCGGGAAAACCCGGGCGTGATCAGGTTACAGTTGATGCGCTGTACGGCGGATGATGTCATCCTGGATCTCCTTCGACAGCTCCACGAAGAATGCGCTATAGCCGGCAACACGCACCACCAGCCCGGCGAAGTCCTGTGGCCTGGCCTGCGCTTCCTTCAGCGTTTCGGCATTCACCACGTTGAACTGCACGTGCTGTAGCTTGAGCTTGGTAAAGGCTCCGAGGAAGTCTGCCAACTTGTTCAGCCCTTGCTGGCCTTCCAGCGTGCTGGGGGTGAATTTTACGTTCAGCAGCGTACCGTTGGAGAGCAGGTAGTTATCCAGCTTACTCACCGATTTGAGTACCGCCGTCGGCCCCTGGCCATCCTGGCCGAGCATGGGTGATAGCCCACCATCCGCCAGTTGTTCCCCTGCATAGCGCCCGTCTGGCGTGGCACCCACCACCGCACCCAATGGCACGTGGGCAGAAACGGTATAAGAGCCAGGGGTAAATTGGCCGCCACGCGGGTTACGATACTGTTCCACCTCTTTGCAGTAAAATCGCAGCAGATCGGCGCTGATAAGGTCAACTTCGTCGATATCATTGCCGTATTTGTCAAAGCGGTTAATCAGCCGTGCGCGGATCTTTTCCCCTTCCGGCGTGGCAAAGTTGGCCTTCAGCGTGGCCAGCAGTTCATCAAAGCTCAGGCGTTGTTGATCGAACACCAGGCCTTTCAGGGCAAACAGCGAATCGCTCAGGTTGGCGATGCCGATGCCCTGTACCCCGGAGAAGTTGTAACGTGCACCGCCTTCGGTGATGTCTTTGCCGTGTTGCAGGCAGTCATCAATAAAGGAAGACAGCAGCGGCACCGGTGCCCAGTCGCGGTGGCCGATATCGCAGATGTTGCTGCCTTCGGCCATCAGCCGGACGTAATGGCGGATTTTTTCACGAATGTGATCCAGCAATTGCGGATAGGTGAGGCTAGCGTTGCCTTCGTTATCCAGCAGCGTCAGCTCCATCACTTTCAGCAGGTTGAACATGGCAATGTCGTGCAGGCCGTAGGTACGCCCTGGGATCGACAGCTCAACACAGCCCACCACCGCATAATCACGCGCATCTTCCAGTGAGACACCACGGTTCAGGAACGCTGGCACCACCACTTCATCGTTAAAGATTTGCGGAATACCGGTGCCGAGGCGGATGGTTTCGGCGGTTTTCAGCAGGAATGGCCGATCGATAAACTCATTGACCCGCACGCCCAGGTTCGGCTGTGGTAGGCGGATATTCTGGTACGCATCCAGGCACAGGAACGACAGCACGTTTACCGCGCTGCGGCCGGTTTCCGTCAAGCCGCCCAGCAAGATGGTGTAACCGGTAGGGAAACCCGCGAAATAACGTGCGCTGGAGGTGGAGCGCAGTAGCACGATGTCGTTGCATTTCACCCACAGGCTTTCCAGCAACTCCTTCAGGAAGGCCGGATCCTGCCCCTGATTGAGGGAGGCTTGATAAAACGGCAGCATGTACTGATCGAAGCGGCCCAGCGACAGTGAGCTGGCGTTGGATTCATACTGCAAAATGATGTTCATATACCAGAACAGCTGGCACGCCTGGTAGAAATCCTGCGGCTTGTGGTGGGCGTTGTGGCTGGAGATCTCGGCGATGCGCAGCAGCTCGGCGCGGCGAGTCTCATCGCTGCATTGCTCCGCCATTTGGCGTGCCAGGCTGGCATAGCGCAGGATATGGCGCTGTGAGGCTTGTAACAGCAACAATGCTGCGGCATAGAACGCGTTGTCTGGCTGCTGCTGCGCATGGCTTTGCAGTTCGGCTAGCAGGCTATCCAGGCCGTTATTCAGCAGGCGCGGGTAATCGATGATGATATGCCCTTGGCCCTTGTCCGTCTGGTTGACGCTGAAAATCTGGGTCTGGGTGGCGGTTTTAACCTCCTCTGACATCTGGCCGTTGATGAAATCCTTCATCGAACGCTTTTCCCAATAAGGGTAAAGCTGCTCGCGATACACCTGTTTGTCCGCTTCGGAAATGGCAAAGCGATCCTGCGGACGGGTTGGGAAAGCATCCAGCTCTTTCAGCAGCCAGTAAGGGTCCATCTCTGGCGACACGATCCCGGCACGCGGCTTCACCGTACGGTTACCGGCAATCAGCTCATCTTCCCGCAGGGTGATCGCTACGTGGTCGAGAATATAGGCGGTTGCCTTGGCACGGCGGATGATGGTCGGTTCTCCCTCGGTCTGCCGGTGGCTGGCGGTATAGAGCAGTGCGCGCTCAAGTGAAATTTCGCGCGGGGCGGAGAACAGGGCGGCTTTTAGACGTTCGATCCGGGAGAGCATCACATTTTCCTTTTGTGCGGTAATGAGGGCGGGAAAACCCGGCACGTCGTGCCGGGCTGTGCGGTTAGGCCTTTTGCGCTAAGTGGGCGGCAATTTTCTCCATGATGGCATCGGCTCGTTTTACCGCATCGCTGATGGCCACGCGTACCACGGTTTTCCCTTTAAAGCGTTCTTCAAACTTGATGCCGATATCCTTGGTCAGGATCACCACGTCGGCGGCGGCCACATCTTCGGCCGTCAGTTCGTTTTCCAGGCCGATGGAGCCTTGGGTTTCCACCTTGCACTGCCAGCCTTGAGCTTTGGCGGAGCGCTCGATGGCCTCGGCAGCCATGTAGGTATGGGCAACGCCAGATGGGCAAGCGGTTACAGCGATAATCATGGTCATATTCAATTCCTCAACGTTATCCGTCGTCTCTCAAGACGCAGCCTGAGAGCGTATTTATTCAGTTAATTTCGAAATCCAGATCCAGATCGTTTTCCTGTGTGGCCTTGTTGGCCTGTTTCTTGGCGGCAAAGCTTTTCAGCAGGTTAACCAGCAGGGCAGTGACTACCATGCCCACCAGCAGCGCGGCTACGTAACCCAGCTTGCCTTCAACTACCGGCAGCACAATCAGACCACCCCAACCGGCGTAGCACTGTGCTCCCACCAACGCGGCGGTCACGGCGGCGCAGGCAGAACCGATCATGATGGAGGGGATCACGCGCAGCGGATCGGCGGCGGCGAACGGGATAGCCCCTTCAGTAACGCCGACGCAGCCCATCAGCAGCGCGGCTTTACCCGCTTCGCGCTCTTCCGGGGTGTAGTATTTGCGGCCAATCAGCGTGGCGAATCCCAGGCCGAGCGGCGGGGTGGCGATGGCAACGGCCGCGATGGCGACCACCGAATACACGCCCTGAGCGACGCAGATCAGCATAAAGGCGTAGGCCACCTTGTTAACCGGACCACCCATGTCAAACGCCAACATCAGGCCCATGATGATGGCCAGCACTACGATGCTGCCCTGCTGCATACCTTGCAGCCAGTGAGTCAGGCCGTTGGTCAGCGCGCCAACCGGTTCGCCCAGGCCCCACATCATGATGCCTGCGGTAAGCAGGGTGCCGATGATTGGGATCACGAAGATCGGCATCACCGAGCGCAGGATCTTCGGCACCGGGATCTTCTTGAGATAGAACACAATAATACCGCCCAGCAGGCCAGCGATGATCGCCCCGAAGAAGCCAGCCCCGAAGGACGCGCCCACCCAGGCCCCAATCGCCGAGGGAGCCAGTGCGGAGCGATCCGAGATGGAGTAGCCGATATAGGCCGCCAGGAAAGGCACCATCAACGTCAATCCGGCCACGCCGATATCGAACAGTTTTTTCAGGTTAGGGTCCGTTGCCGCATCGGGGACTGCCCCTTTGCCATACAGCATCACGGAGATGGCCAGCAAAATGCCGCCGGCGACCACAAACGGGATCATATGGGAGACGCCGGTCATCAAGTGCTGGCGTGTGTTTCTTAGAATATTGAGTAGCTCTTTCATCGTTCACTCCCTGGCCGCGACCAGCGTGCTTCTGAGATAAAACCACCGGGGAATGACCCCTGATGGATAAAGGTTGTTGGCTATCACAATAGGCATCTGGCGGTACTATCAACAGTGGATAAAATTGCCATTTACTGGATTTTTGTATTGTCAGGAGAAAAGTGCGATCTAACTCAAAGTGTGCGACAGAATAAACCGGGCTTGTGGAAACGGGGTTTGTGAGCGGTATCGCATTTATGCCGTCAGGATACATTTGTCCAGTGTTTGACATTTTTATCCGATAGCCCTGGGCCGCGCTGCGCTTTTATCCTTGTGGCAAACCGGTGTTGTTCACCGCTGCTTTGGTATGAGGAAAGAGTGATGGCGAAAATAGTGACGTTTACCTGCGTGCTGCCCAACGGGGTACATGCCCGCCCAGCCAGCCATATCGAAACCCTGTGCAACGGTTTCCGTTCCCGCGTTGAATGGCACAACTCACGTAGTGGCCTGCGTGGCGACGGTAAAAGCGTGTTGTCACTGATCGGTACCGATACTTTGCTGGGCGATGAATGCCGCATCACCATCGAAGGGGAAGATGAACAGGCGGCGTTTGAGCGCCTGAGCCAGTTTATCCAACATGAATTCCCGCACTGCGACGAAGCACTGCCGCAAGTGGATGGCCAGGCGGAGCAGGAACCTATCCCGCAGTCTCTGGCTAACCTGAACCCAACGCTGGTGCGCGCTCGCTCCGTCAACCAAGGCACCGCGAATGGCAAACTGGTGCATCTGGCGCGGGTGGATTTAAACGCCCTGACGTTGCCGCCTACGCAATCTGTTGAGCAGGAGCAGCAGCAACTGGCCGAAGGGTTGACGCGCTTTGGCAAGGCGCTGGATCTGCAACTGATGGGCGGTAACGGAACCACCACGGCGGTGCTGGAAGCGCATTGCTCCTTGCTGCGTGACGGCGCATTCCGCCAGCACCTGCTTGATGGTGTGCTGGCCGGGGAAAGCTGTGCCGCCGCCATTGTGGCCACCGCAGCCCACTTCAGCCAGCAACTGGCACAGTCTGCCAGTGCCTATCTGCGCGAGCGTGAACTGGATATTCGTGATGTCAGCTTCCAGCTGTTACAGCAAATTTATGGCGAGCAGCGCTTCCCGGCGCAACAGGCGCTAAGTGTAGACAGCATTTGCATCACCGATGAGCTGACCCCGAGCCAATTCCTGGAGCTGGACAAGCGTTATTTGAAGGGCCTGCTGCTGGGCAGCGGCGGTAGCACCTCGCATACGGTGATCCTGGCACGCTCCTTTAACATTCCAACTCTGGTTGGCGTTGATGCCGCTGCAATGCTGCCATATTTGAATCAATCGGTGCAGATCGACGGCGATCTTGGGCTGGTGGCTTGCGATCTCAGCGAACCGGTTCGTCGTTACTATCTGCAGGAGCAGTGGCTGAGCGAGCAGATCCGCAGCCAGCAAAGTGCCTATCTCGATCAACCGGGGCGCACGGCCGACGGTGTGCGGATGGAAGTTGCCGCCAATATCGCCCATGCGGTAGAAGCAGAGGCGGCCTTCAGCAACGGTGCAGAGGCAGTAGGCCTGTTCCGTACCGAAATGCTGTATATGGATCGCCTGACTGCGCCTTCCGAAGATGAGCTTTACAACATTTACTGTCAGGCAGTGGAAGCCGCCGCAGGCAAGACGATCATCGTGCGCACCATGGATATCGGCGGCGACAAGCCGGTGGATTATCTGAACATCCCGGCCGAGAACAACCCGTTCCTCGGTTACCGGGCGGTGCGTATCTATCAGGAATTCCTGCCGCTGTTCCGCACCCAGCTCCGCTCGATCCTGCGCGCTTCGGCACACGGTCCGCTAAAGATCATGATCCCGATGATCTCCTCAATGGAAGAGATCCTGTGGGTGAAAGATCAACTGGCCGAAGTGAAGCAATCGCTGCGTGCCGGGCAGATCCCGTTCGACGAAAAAATCCCGCTCGGCATCATGCTGGAAGTGCCTTCGGTGCTGTTTATCATCGACCAGTGCTGTGAGGAGATCGACTTCTTCAGTATCGGCAGCAATGACCTGACGCAGTACCTGCTGGCGGTGGATCGTGATAATGCCAAGGTCATCAAGCACTACAACAGCCTGAACCCAGCGTTCCTGCGTGGGTTGGATCATGCCGTGCGTGAAGTGCACCGCCACGGTAAATGGATCGGCCTGTGTGGCGAGCTGGGGGCGAAAGGTTCGGTGTTGCCACTGTTGGTGGGGATGGGGCTGGATGAGATCAGCATGAGCGCGCCTTCCATTGCCGCCACCAAAACCCGCCTGGCCAAGTTGGATAGCCGCGAATGCCGTTTACTGCTCAACCGGGCCATGGCCTGCCGTACGTCGCTGGAAGTTGAGCACCTGCTGGCCCAGTTCCGCATGGAGCAAAGCGATGCGCCGCTGATCACGCCGGACTGCATTGCCCTGGGGGCCGATTGGCGTAGCAAAGAAGAGGTGATCAAAGGGATGGCGGATAACCTGCTGCTGGCCGGACGCTGCCGTTACCCACGTAATCTTGCCGCCGATTTGTGGGCGCGTGAGGCGGTATTCTCCACCGGGCTGGGCTTCGGTTTTGCCATTCCGCATACCAAATCTGAACATATTGAACAGTCCACCATCAGCGTGGCCAAGCTGGCGCAGCCGGTCGTCTGGGGGGATGAAGAGGCGCAGTTTGTGATCATGCTGACCCTTAATAAACATGCCGCCGGGGACCAGCATATGCGGATTTTCTCCAAGCTGGCGCGGCGCATCATGCATGAAGGTTTCCGTGACGCACTGGTGAACGCAGTGTCTGCCCAACAGGTAGAAGCATTGCTGAAACAAGAGCTTGAACTGTAATCCATTTTTGGGCGCTGCGGCGCCCTTCATTTTTAGCCTTGAGGAGCAACTATGGAACTCTATCTGGATACTGCCGACATCAATGCGGTGAAACGCCTGGCACGTGTGTTGCCGTTGCAAGGGGTGACAACTAACCCGAGCATTGTGGCTGCGTCACGCACGTCGCTATGGGAAGTGCTGCCTGCTTTACGCGATATCATCGGTGGCGAAGGAAAATTGTTTGCCCAGGTGATGGCGGCCACGGCCGAGCAGATGGTTGAAGAGGCGGTGATGCTTCACCGGCGTGTTCCTGGCCTGGTGGTGAAAGTGCCGGTGACGGGGGAAGGGCTGGCAGCGATCAAAATCCTGAGCGGCATGGCTGTTCCAACGTTGGGAACGGCGGTGTATGGGGCGGCGCAGGGGCTGCTTTCTGTCTTGGCAGGGGCGGAGTACGTGGCGCCTTATGTTAACCGAGTGGATGCCCAGGGCGGCAATGGTATTGCTACCGTGCAGGAGTTGCAGCACTTGTTAGAACTGCACGCTCCGCAGGCCAAGGTGCTGGCCGCCAGCTTCAAGACTCCGCGTCAGGCGTTGGAGTGCCTGTTGGCAGGTTGTGAAGCTATTACCTTGCCGGTTGATGTCGCAGAACAGTTGATCAGCGCCCCGGCGGTGCAGGCGGCGGTTGAGAAGTTCGAGCACGATTGGCACGGTGCGTTTGGCACTTTGTCACTGAGCTAAGTAGGTGGCTTAACTGACAAGCATCAGGGGCACTCGCTGCCCCTGAAACTGCTGATATTCCTCACCCAACTTGGCATGTGGGGGGCGCTGCATGCTGCGCCCCTCTATTTCACACCATGCTGGCTGAACCAGGCCAACATGCGCTGCCATCCGTCGGTGGAAGCCTCCGCGTCATAGCTTGGCCGGTAATCGGCGTGGAAAGCGTGACCCGCTTCTGGATACACCACGATTTCCGCATCGGCATTGGCCGCACGGATCGCCTGGCGCATGGTTTCCACCGTTTCCTGCGGAATGCTGCCATCCTGGCCACCGTATAGCC
This sequence comes from Serratia sp. 14-2641, assembly GCF_001692375.1. Lineage (NCBI taxonomy): Bacteria > Pseudomonadati > Pseudomonadota > Gammaproteobacteria > Enterobacterales > Yersiniaceae > Serratia > Serratia sp. 14-2641. Next base: position 9,291 of record NZ_LXKR01000042.1, read on the forward strand.
CAAGTACCGGCGCCGAAAGATCGGTGGCGATATCAACCGGATGCTTCGGCGAATTCAAGGTTTTCTCCCCCACCAGCTTGCCGTACCAGGCCACCGCCGCTTTCAGCTGCGGATTATGCGCGGCATACAGCCAGGTGATGCGGCCGCCCCAGCAGAAACCGGTGATCGCCAACTTGCTGGCATCGCCGCCGTGGCGCGTTGCCCAGTGCGCAGCGTGATCCAGATCGGCCAATACCTGGCTGTCTGGCACCTTGCTGACCAGCTTTTGCATCAGCTCGCTGATTTCGCTGTACTCTCTGGCATCGCCCTGCCGGAAATAGAGTTCTGGAGCGATGGCCAGATAACCCTGCTTAGCCAGACGGCGACATAGATCCTGAATGTGTTCATGGACGCCAAAAATTTCCTGCACGACCAGCACAATTGGGAACGGCCCTTGATGATGGGCCGGTTTGGCGATATAGGCTGGCAGATCGTCCCCCTGCGAAGGGATGGTGGTTTCCCCCACGTGTATATCCTGCACATCGGTCAGAATGGTTGAGGTGGCCAACGGTGCGACGGCCGGGGTAAATCCCCCTTTGGCCTGTTTTAACGTTATTTGTTGTTCTGTTTTCATTGATTGCAGGCTCCATGCGTTAGAGAAAAAGCGCGGCAGTTAACTATAGGCAGATTAGCGCTTATTAGCACAGCATGGCGAATTTTCGCGCAGGATAGCAATGGCTGCTCAGGCAGCAACTTGGTATAAACTGAGTGGAGATTAAGCGTGCTAGGGTTTTTTATGTGATTTAAATCACAAAAATAATGTAGATGAATTTCTGTTTCTTTATTCAAGGTGATGATCATCACGAAATTTAACAGCGATTGTCAGTAGAATCTCTGTTTGTTCCTCCCAAAAACCGTATCCATGAGGAGTCTCCCATGTCTCAGTCTGACGTTTTCCACCTCGGTCTCACTAAAAACGATCTGCAAGGCGCTACATTGGCCATCGTCCCTGGCGATCCGCAGCGTGTTGAGAAAATTGCCAAGCTGATGGAAAACCCGGTTCACCTGGCTTCCCACCGCGAATTTACCTCTTGGCGTGCAGAACTGGATGGCAAGGCAGTGATCGTGTGCTCAACCGGTATCGGTGGCCCGTCTACCTCTATTGCCGTTGAAGAGTTGGCTCAACTGGGCATCCGTACCTTCCTGCGTATCGGCACGACCGGTGCCATTCAGGCCAATATCAACGTGGGCGACGTGCTGGTGACAACTGCCGCTGTGCGCCTCGACGGTGCCAGCTTGCACTTTGCCCCAATGGAATTCCCGGCAGTGGCGGACTTTGCCTGTACCACTGCGCTGGTTGAAGCCGCCAAGGCCTGCGGTGCTACCACGCATATCGGCGTAACCGCCTCTTCCGATACCTTCTACCCAGGCCAGGAGCGTTACGACACCTATTCCGGCCGTGTGGTCAGCCGCTTTAAGGGCTCGATGGAAGAGTGGCAGTCGATGGGCGTGATGAACTATGAAATGGAATCCGCCACCCTGCTGACCATGTGCGCCAGCCAGGGCCTGCGTGCGGGAATGGTTGCCGGTGTGATCGTTAACCGCACCCAGCAAGAGATCCCGAATGCGGAAACCATGAAGAAGACCGAAAGCCAAGCGGTGCAAATCGTCGTCGAGGCAGCTCGCCGTCTGCTGTAATCCAAATCCTCGTTAAAAGCGGGCCGTTTGACGGCCCGTTTCCCCTTCTGTTACGGTTATCCCCCTCTGCGTCATGCTGCTGGCCTTCTGTTGTTGGTGTTTACCGATTGCTGGCTGATGTGGCGGCATATCCCGAGACAATCAATGTAAGGACGTCTATGACCGCTCAGATCCTGCTCCATCCTTCACTTGCGCCGCTTGACGGTGGTATCAACTTCCGCGATTTAGGCGGCAACAGCGTGGCCGATGGCCGCCGTATCAAACGCGGGCTGCTGTTTCGTTCCGGTGCTCTGGATCGCTTGAGTGAAAACGACTGTAGCTACCTGGCTCAGATGCCAATGCGTTCGGTGCTGGATTACCGCGACTTCGACGAAGTGCAGGCCAAACCTGACGTGCTATGGTCGGGAGCCGACTATTACCACGTGCCGGCCAATCCGCTCAGCAGCGAAGTGAATGCCAACCTTGAAAAACTCACCGACGAAACGCTGGCCAAGTTTGATGCCCGGGCTTTTATGCTGGAGCTGTACCGCCGCCTGCCGTTTAATAACGCCGCCTATCGCCAACTGGCGCAGTTGCTGGCTCAGCCTGAAGGCGGTGCGATTGTGCAGCACTGTGCGGTAGGTAAAGACCGTACCGGAGTGGGTTCGGCGATGGTGTTGCTGGCGCTGGGCGCGGATGAGGCTACGGTAATGGAAGATTATCTGCTGACGGAAACCACGCTGGCGAGCTACCGTGAACACATGCTGGATCAGATCTCTAGCCGTCTGAACGACGCTTCGGTGGCGCAGTTTGCCTATGTGCTTAGCGCACGTGAAGAGTTCCTGGCGACCGCGTTGGGTTGCATTCATCAGCAATATGGTTCCAGCAGCCGTTGGTTGGAAGCCGAATATGGGCTGGGGCAACGCCAGCTCGAGACGTTGCAGGCGCTCTATCTGGAATAACGGCGCCATGTTTAACCGGAGCTTAACCAGTGAGGTAGGGTACTACGTATCCTTGAGGTCGGATCCGTTCTCAAAAGGAGCAGGCTATGAGCCTCAATGACGTGATTAACTGGGTTAGCGAAACAGTGCGCCAGCATGAAGCCTGGGCGATCCCGATCGTCTTCTTCCTGGCGTTTGGCGAGTCGCTGGCCTTCCTCTCGTTGTTGTTGCCTGCCACGGTGATTCTGCTGGGGTTGGGGGCGTTGATTGGCGAGAGCGGCATTGCCTTCTGGCCGGTCTGGGCTGCGGCCGCCGCCGGTGCCTTCTTTGGTGACTGGCTCTCCTATTGGGTAGGTTATCACTATCAGGGGCGTGTCGCTCATATGTGGCCGCTGTCACGCAATCCACAGCTGTTGGTGCGTGGCCATGCGTTTTTTGAGCGATGGGGCGTGCTGGGCATTTTCTTTGGGCGCTTCTTCGGGCCGTTACGCGCCGTGGTGCCGCTGGTGGGGGGCATCTGTGCCATGCCGCAAACCGCGTTCCAGATTGCCAATGTGGCCTCGGCAATGGTCTGGGCTTTCGGCATCCTGGCACCTGGCGCCTTTGGTATCAAATGGTTTACCCAGTGGATGGCATGAACCGGTGCCGTGCCAATTAGCCTCATATTTTAATTATTCAGTGTCACAGTGAGAATTCGATCACGAATTTATCCTTATCCGGTGCTTTTTAATTCCCTTATTTTTTTAACAGTGTTACTTTCCCAATAAGTGGATTGTTACTGTGAATAAACAGGCAAAACCCAAACCCGTTGACGAACCAATGTCATGGGTTTGGGTTTTTTTTCGCCCTTATTTTGGCAAATGATCTGCCGATGATTAAAAAAATTAACCTATAGACGTTATTTTGTTCACTAAGGAAAAAGTAATGAAAATTAAAACCTGGCTGCTGGCCTCCGTAGTTGCCGTTTCCTCTGCTGCGGTTTTCAACGTAACAGCCGCGCAAAGCGATAGCGTCGATATCTATTTTGCTCGCCACGGTAAAACGCTGCTCAATACCTACGATCGCGTGCAGGGCTGGGCTGACTCACCACTGACACCGGCTGGGATCGAAACCGCGCGCTATCTGGGTGCCGGGTTGAAGGGGATCCCTTTCGATAGCTTCTACACCAGCGACGCTGGCCGCCAGCGTGAAACGATGCAGGTGATCCTCAAGGAAATGGGCAAGTCGGATGCCAAGGTCACGGAACTGACCGACCTGCGCGAAATGTTCTTCGGCGGTTTTGAAGGGCGCGCTAACGCAGAAATGGCCGACGCTGCTGCCAAGAAGCTGGGCCTGGCCTCAGGTGCCGAGATGTTCAAGCAAATGGGCGAAGGCAAGATCAGCCTGATCCCGATGGTGGATGCCATCACGCAAAGCGATGATAAGCAAGAGGCGGAAAGTGCGCTGCAGGTCAAAACCCGTATGCAACGAGCCTTGCATACCATGGTGCAGAATGCCGTAAAGAATGGGGATAAAAACATCCTGGCGGTCTCTTCCGGGCTCTCGATGCAGATGATGATTTCCGATATGACCGATAACCCGAACAAAAATAAGCCACTGACTAATGCGGCAGTCGTCAAGATGACTTATAAAGACGGGAAATATACCGTAACCGATATTGGCGATATGACTTATGTCGCTAAAGGGAAAGCGTTACTAAATAAAGCACCTTGATTATTACCCAATAAAAATAACGCACCCTTTTGGCTCAGGGATATTATCTGAGGCGATAGCATATCGCCTCGGCAGGGATTTTCTATACCTTTTTCGGGGATAACAATAATGAAACGTTCTGCTTTAAGCTGTCTGGTCGCTATTTCGCTATTCTCCACTGCGGCCCAGGCCAGCGTTGATGACGTCCTGGATTCGCCCTTTTTCAGTGACAGCCACGCTGAACTGTCGCTGAAAAACTACTGGAAGTACCTCAAGGAAGATGCCGCCAACCCAAAAGAGGTGCATAACGCCTGGGGGCAAGGGCTGGCGCTGGGTTATCAGTCTGGCTATCTGGCGGACTTTATCGGCGTTAATCTCGATTACTACAGCGCGGTAAAGCTGGGTGCCAGCGATTACTTCAATACTCGTGGGGTGCTATATAACAACGGTCCCGGCAACAGCAAAGAGAATGCTGCTGGTTATAGCAAGGTGGGCCAACGCTATATCAAGCTGAAAGGCGACGTAGGTGGCGCGGCGCTGAATGCGCAGGCTGGCTGGCAGGTGTTGCGTAACTACGGCGTGATTTCCACCTCCACTCGCCTGTCGCCTACGACTTACCTGGGTTGGTCCGGTGGCGTATCCGGTGCCGGGCTCTCTTTGCGCGGCGCGTATGTTGAACGTTCTATGGATCGTAACTCCCCTGACAGCCTGCGTTTGCAGACCAACGATGGCCGCTATATCAACCATCTCGCCAGCGCTGAGTTGGGCTATGAGAATAAACAATTTAATGGGCAACTGGCCTATGGGGAATCTCAGGACTATTTACGCCGCCAGATCTTGCGGGTGGGGTACAAAGCCAATGAGAAACTCAGCCTGGGCAGCCAGATTTACACCACTCAGGCGCTGGATGACTATAAACAGATGGCGCTGAGCAAGCGCAACTTCGATCATAACGCCAACCACTATGCGCTGGATGCCAAATGGCAGGAACCGCTATGGAGCGTCAAGGTCGGCATCGCCCATACGCGAGCACCGAAGGGCGACGGCCAGCTTGGTTTCTACCCGCGCCATATGTCCAAAAATTCACGCGGTACCTTTACCTCCATGGCCTATGCGGGTGAAGACTATATGCGCGATGGCGAAACCATGCTGGCCACCATGGCAGAATACCGCATCACGCCTGAGTTTACCGCCGGGCTGGCGGGCAACGTGGGCCAGTTTAGCTACCAAGGTGCCGCGGTGCGTACCGGTGAGATCAACGTCTTTGGCCGCTGGGCTCCCTCCCATCCCAAGCTGAAAAACCTGACGGTATTCGCCATGGCTGGGCCAGGTTGGTCTTATAAGAACAGCAATAAAACGCCGATACTGGTGGATGGGCATTCGCAGACCTCCCACTCGCTGTCCGGCGAGTTTATCGCCGAATATCGCTTCAAGCTGTTTTAACCTGCCTTATTAGCGCGGTACCGCCGTGGTTACCGCGCTCACTTCCACATAAAAACAGACTGGACATCCATACAGGCTCCCTTTAACGTGGCAGGCATCAGGCGTAAAACGCGCCGCAAGTGCATGTATGACAGGAGGCAGGGTGGATACCAGTTTGGTTTACGGTATTGGTGGCGTAGCGATAGGTTTACTGCTGGGGTGGCTGATCGCCAGCCTGCGTGCGCAGCAGCACGGTGCGCAACATGAAACCGACATGCGTCTGCTGGAACAGTCTTTACAGCAGGCACAGCTTGAAACTGCCTCCCGCCAAGAGACGCTGCAACGCCACGAACAGCTGCTACGGCAAAACGATCTGGAACTGCGCACCCTGCACAGCCAACTGGCCGCCGGGCAGGAGAGGCTGCAACAGCTCAACCATTGGCGCAATGAATGTGAATTGCTGAACCAGGAGCTACGGGCGCAGCGTGAAGTCAACAGCGCTCAGGAAGCCGAACTGCGTGAGGTGACGATCCGCCTGGAAGAGACCCGGATGGCCGCAGAAGAGAAACAGCGGCTGTTGATCAGCAGTGAACAACGTTTGACCACCCAGTTTGAGAACCTGGCCAACCGCATTTTCGAAAACAGCGGCCGCAAGGTGGATGAGCAAAATAAGCAAAGCCTGGATCGCCTGTTGCTGCCGTTACGCGAGCAGTTGGACGGTTTCCGCCGCCAGGTGCAGGACAGTTTTGGTCAGGAAGCACGTGAACGCCATACATTGACGCACGAAATCCGTAATCTGCAACAGTTGAATGCGCAAATGGCTCGCGAGGCGCTCAATCTCACCAAGGCGCTAAAAGGCGATAACAAAACCCAGGGTAACTGGGGCGAGGTAGTGTTGAGCCGCGTGTTGGAAGCCTCTGGCCTGCGTGAAGGACATGAGTATGAGACGCAGGTTAATGTGCGGCTGGATAGCCAAAGCCGTATGCAGCCAGACGTGATCGTGCGTTTGCCACAGGGTAAAGACGTGGTGATCGACGCCAAGATGTCGCTGGTGGCCTATGAGCGTTATTTCAACAGTGAAGATGACTTCGAACGGGAAGCGGCGTTGACCGAGCATATCACTTCGCTGCGTGGGCACATTCGCGTGTTGGGCCGGAAGGATTATCAACAGCTGCCTGGCCTGCGTTCGCTGGATTATGTGTTGATGTTTATCCCGGTGGAACCGGCCTTCCTGTTGGCCATCGATCGTGAGCCGGAGCTGATTAGCGAGGCATTGCAACATAATATCATGCTGGTCAGCCCAACCACTTTGCTGGTGGCGCTGCGTACCATTACCAACCTGTGGCGCTATGAGCACCAGAGTCAGAACGCCCAGCGGATCGCCGATCGCGCCGCCCGCCTGTATGACAAGATGCGCCTGTTCGTTGACGATATGTCGGCCTTGGGGCAGAGTCTGGATAGGGCGCAGGGCAGTTATCACCAGGCGATGAATAAACTGAGCGAAGGCCGTGGTAATCTTATCGGCCGCATCGAGGGCTTCCGCGCGCTTGGGGTTGAGATTAAACGTCCCATCAACCCGCTTTTGGCGCAGCAGGCATCGGAACAACAGGATGATGAGCTGCTCTCTGAGCCAGACGAGGATATCGCCTCGCTGCCGGGGGAAGAGAACGACGATAGCAACGAAGAACCGCATCGCGCATCGCACGGATGATACCGTTGCAAGGTGGGGTATTACGTGGCTTTCTGGTACACTCCACGACACTAAATTGACTGAATGGCAGGCAGGACAATGGCAGATCAAGCGCAGGAAACCACCGATTTTGGCTTTCGTACCGTAGCAAGAGACGAGAAGCAGGCCATGGTGGCCAACGTTTTTCACTCGGTAGCGGCAAAATATGACGTGATGAACGACCTGATGTCGTTTGGTATCCATCGTATCTGGAAGCGTTTTACCATCGATTGCAGCGGCGTGCGCCGCGGCCAGCGCGTGCTGGATCTGGCCGGTGGTACTGGCGATCTGGCTGCCAAGTTCTCCCGAATGGTGGGCGAGCAGGGGCAGGTGGTGCTAGCGGATATCAACGATTCCATGCTCAAGATGGGGCGCGAAAAGCTGCGCGACCACGGTATCGTTGGCAATATCAGCTACGTGCAGGCCAACGCCGAAGCGCTGCCGTTCCCGGATAACTATTTTGACTGTATCACCATCTCCTTTGGCCTGCGCAACGTCACCGACAAAGACAAAGCACTGCGCTCGATGTACCGTGTGCTGAAACCGGGTGGCCGCTTGCTGGTGCTGGAGTTTTCCAAGCCGCTGCTGGAGCCGCTGAGCAAGGCTTACGACGCCTATTCCTTCCACGTGCTGCCAAAAATTGGTGAGCTGGTGGTGAAAGATCCGGACAGCTACCGCTATCTGGCAGAATCGATCCGCATGCACCCCGATCAGGAAACCCTGAAGGGGATGATGGCTGCGGCCGGCTTCGAGAACGTCAACTACTTCAACCTGACCGGCGGCATCGTGGCGCTGCACCGGGGCTTCAAGTTCTGATATGGAAATGCCGATGCTGCTAACCCCGTTACTGACCGGCGTGCTGGAAACCTCGCTTAATAGCCTGCTGTTTCGCGATCGTAGCATGAAAACCGCCCGCCAACGGCTGGCGGGTAAAGTGTTACGTATCGAGCTACAGGAACTCTCTTCGCCGTTGGTACTGCTGTTCAGCGAACAGCGCGTGGATGTGCTTGGCCAATCAGAAGATAGCGCCGACTGTACGGTGCGAACCCGCGTACCGGTGCTGCTGAAATTGCGCGATCGCCAGCAACTTTCCCCGCTGATGCGTAGCGGCGAGCTGATTGTCGAAGGCGATATTCAGGTGGTGCAACAACTGGTCGGTTTGCTCGATCTGGCAGAATGGGATCCGGCGGAATGGTTGGCACCTTATGTGGGTGACATCGCTGCGCAAGGGGTTAGTCAGATCGTAGGTAAAGGTTTAGGCCTGCTAAAATCCGGTTTGCAGAGCCAGCAACGCTACGTGGCCGAAACGCTGACCGAAGAGTGGCGTATGGCTCCCGGCCCGCTTGAAGTGGTGTGGTTTAACGAAGAGGTTGATGCCACCGTTCGCAGTGTAGACGCACTGATTGCTCGTCTGGACAAGTTGGAGGGTAAGCGATGACCCCTGGCGAAATTTGCCGCCTGTATTTGATCGTGCGCGTTTTCCTGAGCTATGGACTGGATGAACTGATCCCCAAGATGCGCTTGACGCTGCCGCTGCGCATTGGCCGCCGCCTGCTGTTCTGGATGCCTAACCGCCATAAAAACCAGCCGTTGGGCGAACGCCTGCGCCTGGCGCTGCAAGAGCTGGGCCCGGTGTGGATCAAGTTCGGCCAGATGATGTCGACCCGCCGCGATCTGTTCCCACCCCATATTGCCGACCAACTGACGCTGTTGCAGGACCGAGTGGCGCCGTTCGATGGTGCGCTGGCACGTAAGCATATCGAGTTGGCGATGGGCGGCCCGCTGGAAACCTGGTTCGATGACTTTGACCAGCAGGCGCTGGCGTCGGCTTCGATTGCCCAGGTGCATACCGCCCGGCTGAAAACGACTGGCCAAGAGGTGGTGCTGAAGGTGATCCGCCCGGACATAGGGCCGATTATCAAAGCCGATGTGCGCCTGATGTATCGCCTGGCAGGCTGGGTGCCCAAGCTGATGCCGGACGGTCGCCGTCTGCGTCCGCGCGAAGTGGTGCGTGAATATGAGAAAACCCTGCTCGATGAGCTGAACCTGCTGCGTGAAGCGGCCAACGCCATCCAGCTGCGCCGTAATTTTGACGGTAGCCCGATGCTCTACGTGCCAGAGGTTTACTCCGATTACTGCCGTGAGAGCGTGCTGGTGATGGAGCGGATTTACGGCATCCCGGTATCGGATATTGCGGCTCTGGAACAGCAGAACACCAATATGAAACTGCTGGCCGAGCGTGGCGTCCAGGTGTTCTTTACCCAGGTGTTCCGTGACAGCTTCTTCCATGCCGACATGCACCCAGGCAACATTTTCGTCAGCTATGAGCACCCGGAAGATCCGTGTTATATCGGCATCGACTGCGGTATCGTGGGTTCCCTGAACAAAGACGACAAGCGCTATCTGGCGGAAAACTTTATCGCCTTCTTTAACCGCGACTACCGTAAGGTGGCGGAGCTGCACGTTGATTCTGGCTGGGTACCGCGTGATACCAACGTGGAAGATTTCGAGTTTGCCATCCGTACCGTCTGTGAGCCGATCTTTGAAAAACCGCTGGCGGAAATTTCGTTCGGCAACGTACTCTTGAACCTGTTCAATACCGCACGCCGTTTCAATATGGAAGTGCAGCCGCAGCTGGTATTACTGCAAAAGACGCTGCTGTACGTTGAGGGCCTTGGCCGTCAGCTCTATCCGCAACTGGATCTGTGGACTACGGCAAAGCCGTTCCTGGAAAGCTGGCTGCGGGATCAGGTGGGCATTCCAGCAGTGATCCGCGCGCTGAAAGAAAAAGCGCCGTTCTGGGCCGAGAAACTGCCGGAGTTACCTGAATTGTTTTATGACAGTCTGCAACAGCATAAACTGTTACAACAAAGCGTCGATAAATTGACCGGTCAGATGCAGGCGCAACGCGTTCGGCAAGGTCAATCACGGTATTTGTTCGGGGTTGGCGCTACACTGTTAGTCAGTGGTACGATTTTACTGCTGGGAGGCGTAGAGGTGTTCCCTGCCTGGATGATGGCCGCAGGAGTAGTGGCCTGGGTCGTCGGTTGGAAACGCACCGTCTGAATAAATTAACCATCAGGTTAAGCGTTGTCGCTGTAGCCCTGCAAAAACGGGGCATATCCAACACAAAGATGAAGGGTATATAATGCGGCAGCTTGAAATAGACCCTTTTTTAAACCAGAGGTAAGTACAATGGGCGGTATTAGTATTTGGCAATTGTTGATTATCGCGGTGATCGTGGTGCTGCTGTTTGGTACCAACAAACTGCGTACGCTGGGTTCCGATCTCGGTGCATCAATCAAGGGCTTCAAAAAAGCGATTGGCGATGACAACACCGCAGCGCCAACCAACACGACTGAAAAAACCAACCACGATGCAGACTTTGCGGCCAAGCCTATCACCGATAAGCAGCCTGAAGTGAAAGCAGCGGAAGAGTCGAAGAACAAAGAGCAGGTATAAACCGTGTTTGACATTGGGTTTGGTGAACTGCTGCTGGTACTGGTGATTGGCCTGGTGGTACTTGGGCCAGAACGGTTACCAGTGGCGGTCAGAACCGTTGCGGGCTGGATCCGAGCGCTGCGCTCTCTGGCAGCATCGGTACAGAATGAGCTGACGCAGGAATTGAAGCTGCAAGAACTGCAGGAAAGCCTGAAGAAGGCGGAGAAAGCGGGCTTGCAGAATTTAACGCCGGAACTCAAAGCTTCAATGGATGAGCTGAAAGAGGCGGCTGAGTCGCTGAAACGTTCTTATCACGTCGATAAGGACGAGCCACCGCATACCATCCACAATCCAGTGGTCACCGATCCTGAAGCCATCCACGACGGCGTGACTCCGGCGGAAGCGGCGACTACCGCTTCGGCACCTGTTGCCACACCGCAGCCCACTGAACCTGCGCCAGCCGTGCAAAGCGAGCCGGTGGTGCCCCCCGTGGCTCAGGCAACGGTCGTGGATCAGCAAATCCCTGCAAAGCAGGCCATCCCAGAGCCTGTGGCGGATAAATCCCCTGCGTCTCAACAACCTAGTGGCGAACGTTAAAACATGGCCGTTGAAGATACCCAACCGCTTATCAGTCATCTGATTGAACTGCGTAAGCGGCTGTTGAATTCGATCATCAGCGTGCTGGCGATCTTTATCGTGTTGGTGTTTTTCGCTAACGATATTTATCAGATCGTTTCTGCACCGCTGATCGATCAGTTGCCTGCCGGGGCGAGCATGATCGCCACCGACGTGGCTTCACCCTTCTTTGCTCCGATCAAGTTGACGATGATGGTTTCGGTGATCGTTGCCGCGCCTTTCATTCTCTATCAGGTCTGGGCCTTTATCGCTCCTGCGCTGTACCAGCATGAACGCCGCCTGATGATGCCGTTGCTGGTCTCCAGCAGCCTGTTGTTCTATCTGGGGATGGCGTTTGCCTACTTTGTCGTGTTCCCGCTGGCCTTTGGCTTTTTTGCCAAAACTGCACCCATCGGCGTCACGATTGCGACCGATATCAGCAACTACCTGAGTTTTGTCATGGCGCTGTTTATGGCGTTCGGCGTGGCTTTTGAAGTGCCGGTTGCCATTATTCTGCTGTGCTGGAGTGGTGTCACTACGCCAGAAGACCTGCGTAAGAAACGCCCGTATGTGTTGGTCGGGGCTTTCGTGGTCGGTATGCTGTTGACGCCGCCGGACGTGTTCTCGCAAACCCTGTTGGCGATCCCGATGTACCTGCTGTTTGAGGTTGGCGTGTTCTTCGCCCGCTTCTATGTAGGGAAGCGGCGCAAGCTGGTAGAGGAAGAAGAGGAAGGCGAAGAGCCACCAGCGTCCTGATACTCGTCTGTCCCTAAGCCGCCCATCGGGCGGCTTTTGCTTTGGAAAAATCCATGTTTGATATTGGCGTCAATCTTACCAGCTCCCAATTTGCCAAAGATGCCACACAGGTGGTTGAGCGAGCCAAAACGGCAGGCGTGACGGGGATACTGATCACCGGCACCAACGCACAGCAAAGCGAGGCGGCCAGCCACCTGGCCCGTGCTCATAGTGGCTATTGCTGGTCTACGGCGGGCGTGCATCCGCATGATGCCAGCAGTTGGAACGATGAGGTCGCGCAGCATATTCACCGGTTGGCATCGCAGCCCTTCGTGGCCGCGATTGGCGAGTGTGGGCTGGATTTTAACCGCAATTTTTCTACCCCGGCACAGCAGGAACTGGCTTTCACCGCTCAACTGGCATTGGCCGCCGAGCTCACTATGCCGGTCTTCCTGCATTGCCGCGACGCACACGCACGTTTTGTTGCACTGCTGACTCCCTGGTTGGATAAACTGCCCGCCGCAGTTGTGCATTGCTTCACCGGCAGCGCCGAAGAGTTACAGGACTGTCTGGCGCTGGGGTTGTCGATCGGTATCACCGGTTGGGTTTGTGATGAGCGCCGGGGTCTGGAACTGCGTGCCTTGTTACCCCAAATCCCGGCCGATCGTCTGCTGCTGGAAACCGATGCCCCCTATTTGTTGCCCCGGGATTTACACCCGAAACCTGCATCTCGCCGCAACGAACCCTGTTTTCTGCCCCATATCATTCGGCAGGTTGCAACCTGGCGCGAAGAAGATCCCGCGTGGCTGGGCCAGAAAACTGATGAGAACGCCCGCCGGTTATTCCGGCTGGTCTGAGTTAGGAGAAAATTATGAGCTATGCATTTCCGGGCACCTTCCCTGGTCGCCGTATGCGCCGTGTGCGCCGTCATGACTTCAGCCGCCGTTTGGTCGCCGAGAATCAGGTAACGGTCAATGACCTGATCTACCCGGTGTTTGTCATGGAAGGTAGCAACCGTCAGGAAGCCGTTTCCTCGATGCCTGGCGTATCGCGCATGAGCATCGATCTGCTGATCAAAGAGGCGGAAGCCATTGCCAAACTCGGCGTGCCGGTGATCTCCCTGTTCCCGGTGATTGAGCCTGGCCTGAAGTCGCTGCATGCCGAGGAAGCCTATAACCCGGATGGTTTGGTGCAGCGCACCGTGCGTGCGCTGAAAGATGCCGTGCCGGAGCTGGGGATCCTGACCGATGTGGCACTCGACCCGTATACGACCCATGGGCAGGACGGGGTGATCGACGAGCATGGCTACGTGATCAACGACATCAGCAAAGAGATTCTGGTTCGCCAGGCGCTATCTCATGCCGAAGCCGGTGCCGAAATCGTGGCTCCCAGCGATATGATGGATGGCCGCATCGGCGCGATCCGCGATCAGCTGGAGCTGCAAGGCCTGGTTAATACCCAGATCATGGCGTATTCCGCCAAATATGCCTCATGCTATTACGGCCCGTTCCGTGATGCGCTCGGCTCCACCGGTAATCTGAAAGGCGGCAACAAGAAAACCTATCAGATGGATCCGGCCAACGGCGACGAAGCCCTGCAAGAGATTGCTCAGGATCTGCAGGAAGGCGCGGATATGGTGATGGTGAAACCGGGGATGCCGTATTTGGACGTGGTGCGCCGTGTCAAAGATACCTTCGGGGTGCCGACCTTCGCCTATCAGGTATCGGGCGAATATGCGATGCATATGGCGGCAATCCAGAACGGCTGGCTGCAGGAGCAACCGGCGGTGATGGAATCCCTGCTGTGCTTTAAGCGTGCCGGGGCTGATGGTGTGCTGACCTACTTCGCCAAGCGTGTTGCCCAGTGGCTGCATGATGATGCGATGCGCCGTTAATCGGTAGCAGACAAAACAGGCACCCTTGGGTGCCTGTTTGCATTAAAGTTTCTGGAATTGCCGGTTATCGATGCTCTGATTAATCTGCTTATTGATCAGATTCAGCAGCAGCATCGAGCGGGCTTCACCGTCGGGTTCGGTGTAGATCGCATGCAGGCCCTCGAACACGCCATCGGTGATCAGCACCGTATCGCCCGGCTGTGGGGTCTCTGGATCCACATAGTATTCTTCGCTATGTGTCTGGAGTTCTTCGATAACCTGTAAAGGTATCTGGGTCGGTAAGGCTCCAAATCGCACAAAGTGGCTGACACCACGGGTTGCACTGATCGTGGTGGTGTGAATACGTTCCGGATCGAATTCAACAAACAGGTAGTTGGGAAACAGCGGTTCGCTAACGGCGGTACGCTTGCCACGCACGATTTTTTCCAACGTAATAATTGGGCTCAGGCAGTTGACGGCTTGCCTTACCAGGTGTTCCTGGGCCCGTAAGAGCTGGCCGCGCTTACAATAAAGTAAATACCAAGATTCCATAGTTTCACATGCCTTTCTGTCAGCCGTTAAGCATACCAAAAGCCACTACGGATACCTAGTGACGCAAGCGTCCATCTTGTTGCCATGAGTTGCGGCAATCCACGGTAGCCAGCATAAAGTCACATATTTGTTTACCTGATTCAGGTATAACAATAGGCCTAAAATTTACGACTGTCACAGTATGGTGGGCAAGCCTGACGCTCAATGTGACGCCTTTATCATTCTTGCACTGAGGGAGAGACATGGAGCTATTTTTGCTAAGTAACGGCAAGCTTTCCGGCGAGGCCGAACTGCTCGGTTATGCGAAGAGCCAGCTGTTGGCCATGATTGAACGCCGTAACATCACGTCAGCCGTATTTGTTCCTTATGCCATGATCCGGGGTGATTACGACCAGCGTGCGGGTGAACTGTCGCAGACGTTGGGTATCAAGGTCACCAGTATCCACCATGCCGAGTCTCCGGCAGAGGCGATCGCGCAGGCCGAGTGTATTTTGGTCAGCGGCGGCAATACCTGGATGCTGAACCAGATGCTGCATGAAAATGGCCTGATTGTGCCAATCCAGCGTGCGGTGCGTGAGCGTGAAGTACCCTATGTGGGTTGGAGCGCTGGCTGCAACGTGGCGACGCCGAGCATCCGTACCACCAACGATATGCCGGTGCGCAACAGCGTCGTGTTGCCTGCACTGGGGCTGTTCCCGGTACAAATCAACCCACATTACATCGATGCCCATATCAGCGGCCACATGGGTGAAACCCGTGATGAGCGCCTGGCAGAGTTCTGTGCGGTGAATCCGAGCGAGTCGGTTGTCGCACTGCGTGAAGGCAGCCTGCTGCACGTCTGCGGCAACGATCTGCGCTACTTCAGCGCCAGGGAGCAGGGCTTCAAGGTGTTCCGCCATGGGGTAGAGATACAGGAGTATCAGGATACTTTGGCATTGCGCTCTCTGGTGCCGTTCATCTGCCATTGATAAACCGAAGGGGCGCAGCATGCGGCGCCCCTACAGATTCAGCATTGTGATGACAACCCAAACCAGTAGCGCTAATGTGGGCAGATTGGCTAGAATTTGTTAATCTATCCCTTTGCTGTGAAACGCCTTAAAATCAGCCAGTTAATTAAACGTCGAGCCACCTTGAGATTTTCAGGGTTCGTCGTTTAAATCTTCTATAAATCAATGGTGTAATGGCTTGCATGAAATACCGTGACCTACGCGATTTCCTCTCGTTGCTGGAAAAGAGAGGGGAACTAAAACGCATCAGCCAGCCGATTGATCCCTATCTGGAAATGACAGAAATTGCCGATCGTACGCTGCGTGCGGGAGGCCCGGCGTTGCTGTTCGAAAACCCGAAAGGCTACGATATGCCGGTGCTCTGTAACCTGTTCGGCACGCCCAAGCGGGTGGCAATGGGGATGGGGCAGGAAGATGTCAGTGCGCTGCGCGAAGTGGGCAAGCTGCTGGCGTTCCTCAAAGAGCCAGAGCCACCGAAGGGCTTTCGCGACCTGGTCGACAAGGTCCCCAAATTCAAGCAAGTGCTGAATATGCCGACCAAGGTGCTGGGCTCTGCCCCGTGCCAGGAACAGGTGTGGCAAGGGGAAGATGTCGATCTCGGCCGTATCCCGGTGATGCACTGCTGGCCGGAAGATGCCGCCCCGCTGGTCACCTGGGGGCTGACGGTTACCCGTGGCCCGCACAAAGAGCGCCAGAATCTGGGGATCTATCGCCAGCAGGTATTGGGCAAGAACAAGCTGATTATGCGCTGGCTCTCGCACCGTGGTGGCGCGCTGGATTATCAGGAGTGGTGTCAGGAACATCCTGGTGAACGTTTCCCGGTCGCCGTTGCACTGGGGGCCGATCCTGCCACCATTTTGGGTGCTGTGACGCCGGTGCCGGATAATCTGTCCGAATATGCCTTTGCCGGGCTGTTGCGCGGCAACAAGACCGAAGTGGTCAAATGTCTGTCCTGCGATCTCGAAGTTCCCGCCAGCGCGGAAATTGTGCTGGAAGGCTATATCGAGCAAGGGGAACTGGCGCCGGAAGGCCCGTATGGCGATCACACCGGTTACTATAACGAGATCGATCACTTCCCCGTCTTTACCGTGACCCATATTACCCAGCGGCGCAATGCGATTTATCACTCAACCTATACCGGCCGCCCGCCGGATGAACCTGCGGTGATGGGAGTGGCGCTGAACGAAGTGTTTGTGCCGATCCTGCAAAAACAGTTCCCGGAAATCGTCGATTTCTACCTACCGCCGGAAGGGTGTTCCTATCGCCTGGCGGTGGTGACCATCAAAAAACAGTACGCAGGGCATGCCAAACGCGTAATGATGGGGGTCTGGTCTTTCCTACGCCAATTTATGTATACCAAGTTTGTCATCGTTTGCGATGACGACGTGAATGCGCGTGACTGGAATGATGTGATTTGGGCGATAACCACCCGAATGGATCCGGCAAGGGATACCGTTTTAGTGGAGAATACGCCGATTGATTATCTGGACTTCGCCTCACCGGTTTCCGGGCTGGGATCGAAGATGGGCCTGGATGCCACCAACAAATGGCCGGGAGAAACCCAACGAGAGTGGGGCCGTCCGATCAAGATGGATGAGAAGGTGCGTGCGCGCATCGATGACATCTGGGATGAGCTCGCCATATTCAGTGACCGAGAACCGACGCTTTAGCGCCAGTGATGACCCGACAGAGGAACGCATGACAATCCTGAGCTGTAAAGTGACCTCCGTAGAGGCCATTACCGATACCGTTTATCGGGTACGTTTGGTGCCAGAGGCACCGTTTTCGTTCAAAGCAGGTCAATACCTGATGGTAGTGATGGATGAGCGTGATAAACGCCCGTTCTCTGTGGCCTCGACGCCAGCACAGCAAGATTATATCGAGCTGCATATTGGTGCTTCTGAACTGAACCTGTATGCCATGGCGGTGATGGATCGGGTGCTGAAAGAGCAGGCCATCACCGTGGATATTCCGCATGGTGAAGCCTGGCTGCGTGAAGAGGGCGAGCGCCCGCTGGTGTTGATTGCCGGTGGTACCGGGTTCTCTTACGCGCGCTCGATTTTGCTGACGGCGCTGGAACAACAGCCCAATCGCGATATCTCTATCTACTGGGGGGGCCGTGAGCTGAAGCATCTTTATGATCTCAGCGAACTGGAAGCGATTTCACTGCAATATCCAAATCTGAAGGTCATCCCGGTAGTTGAACAGCCGGAAGAGGACTGGCGTGGCCGCAGTGGCACGGTGCTGAGCGCTGTGTTACAGGATTTTGGCTCGCTGGCGGAGCATGATATCTATATCGCAGGTCGTTTCGAGATGGCGAAAATTGCCCGTGAGCGTTTCTGTGCCGAGCGTGGCGCGCTGGAAGCGCACATGTTTGGCGATGCTTTCGCGTTCATCTGATCGTACGCGCAGCAGTAAAGACGGGGTGGCCAGGTGCTGCCCCGTTTTTATTGGTGCCGAATTCCAGGCATAAAAAAACCCGCCCCTGACAGGCGGGAAGTACGGCAACAAAACCTTTGGGATGCCCTTTTGGGGCATCCAATCAGACACAGCTAAACGCGTTCAAATACCGTGGCGATCCCCTGACCCAGGCCGATACACATGGTGGCCAGACCAAACTGCACGTCACGGCGTTCCATATTATTCAGCAGGGTGGTGGAGATGCGGGAGCCGGAGCAGCCTAATGGGTGGCCCAGGGCAATCGCACCGCCGTTAAGGTTGATCTTGTCGTCCATGCTTTCCAGCAGCCCCAGATCTTTAATGCAGGGCAGCGACTGGGCGGCAAAGGCCTCATTCAATTCAAACAGATCGATATCCTGTACGCTCAGACCGGCGCGTTTAAGCGCGAGTTTGCTGGCAGGCACCGGACCATAGCCCATGATCGAAGGATCGCATCCTACCACCGCCATTGAGCGGATGCGGGCACGAGCCTTCAGGCCGAGCGCCTTGGCGCGGGATTCGCTCATGATCAACATGGCGGAAGCGCCGTCAGACAGTGCGGAAGAGGTGCCTGCGGTGACGGTGCCGTTGACCGGGTCAAACGCCGGACGCAATGCCGCCAGGCTGGCAACGGTGGTTTCCGGGCGGATCACTTCATCATAATCGTAACGAGTCAATACGCCGTCGGCGTCATGGCCGGTGGTGGGGATAATTTCGTTTTTGAAATAGCCAGCCAACGTAGCGGCATGGGCACGTTGGTGTGAGCGAGCTGCAAATTCATCCTGCATTTCGCGGCTGATATTATGCATTTTGGCCAGCATTTCTGCGGTCAGGCCCATCATCCCGGCCGCTTTTGCCACGGTGCGGCTCAGGCCAGGATGGAAGTCTACGCCGTGGTTCATCGGGACGTGGCCCATATGTTCCACTCCGCCAATCAGGCTGACCTGAGCGTCACCTACCATGATTGCGCGGGCTGCGTCGTGCAAGGCCTGCATGGAAGAACCACACAGACGGTTCACTGTTACCGCTGGTACGCTATGTGGGATTTCGGCCAGCAGCGCGGCGTTACGGGCGATATTGAAGCCTTGTTCCAGCGTTTGCTGCACACAACCCCAATAAATATCATCAATCTCAGCGGCATTCAGCGCCGGGTTACGGCTCAGCACGGCACGCATCAGATGTGCGGAAAGGTCTTCCGCGCGTACCTGGCGGAAAGCGCCGCCTTTTGAGCGGCCCATTGGCGTACGTACGGCATCAACAATAACTACGTTTTCCATCTTCATAACCTCATGCCGGTTGGCCAGTGGAGATATCAGACAGCGCTGCTGTCGCCACCGGGTAGTAGCTTTCATTACGTTCCGCCTTGGCACGCAGACCGGCTGGTACCTGATACAGCGCCCCCAGGTTAGCGTAACGCTGGGCCATCTCGACGTAATTGGCGGTGCCGAGCGTATCCAGATAGCGGAATGCGCCGCCGTGGAACGGCGGGAAGCCGATGCCGTAAACCAATGCCATATCCGCTTCTGCCGGGCTGGCCACAATGCCTTCTTCCAGGCAGCGTACCACTTCGTTGATCATCGGGATCATCATGCGAGCGATGATCTCTTCACTGCTGAAGGTCTGTGCCGACGCGCTCACGGTTGCCAGCAGAGTGTCGGTTTGCTCGTCGTTATCTTTACGCGGCTTGCCTTTGCTATCCTGGCTGTAGCGGTAGAAGCCCAGCTGGTTTTTCTGGCCGAAGCGTTGGTTATCGAACATCACGTCGATCGCATCGCGGTAATTTTTACTCATGCGTTCAGGGAAACCGTTGGCCATCACCGCCTGGGCATGGTGTGCGGTATCAATACCGACCACATCCAACAGATACGCCGGGCCCATCGGCCAGCCGAACTGTTTCTCCATCACTTTGTCGATCTGACGGAAGTCGGCGCCGTCGCGCAGTAACTGACTAAACCCGGCAAAATACGGGAACAGCACGCGGTTAACGAAGAACCCAGGGCAATCATTGACCACGATCGGCGTTTTGCCCATGCGGGTGGCGTAGGCCACCACGGCAGCGATAGTGCTGTCGCTGGTGTGTTCACCGCGGATTATCTCAACCAACGGCATGCGATGCACCGGGTTGAAGAAATGCATACCGCAGAAGTTTTGCGGGCGCTTCAATGATTTTGCCAGGTGATTGATCGGGATGGTTGAGGTGTTGGAGGCCAGTACGGTATCTTCGCCGATCAGGGCTTCCACTTCAGACAATACCGCCGCTTTTACCTTAGGATTTTCAACTACGGCCTCAACAATCAGTTGGGCGCGTTCGATCCCGGCATAGTCCAGCGTTGGCTGGATGGTTGACAGCACCTGTGCCATCTTCAGGCCATCCAACTTGCCGCGCTCCAGCTGTTTATTCAGCAGCTTGGCCGCTTCATTCATGCCAAGAGTCAGGGATTTGTCGCTGATGTCCTTCATGTTCACCGGCACGCCTTTCAGCGCGGATTGGTAGGCGATACCGCCCCCCATAATTCCTGCACCCAGCACGGCAGCCTGCTTCGGAGCTTCAACGTTCTTGGCCAGTTTTTTCGCCTGGCCTTTCACAAACTGATCGTTGAGGAAAATGCCCACCAGGGCGCGCGCTTCGTTAGAGCGGGCCAAAGGCACAAAGCTGGCGGTTTCCAGTTTCAACGCTTCGTCACGGCCAAGCTTGGCGGCGGCTTCGATGGTTTTTACTGCGGTCATCGGCGCAGGATAATGAATACCTGCGGTTTGCATCACCATGCCTTTGGCAGTGGTGAAACTCATTGCCGCTTCGATTGGGCTCAGCTTCAACGGTTCCAGCTTCGGCTGACGGTAAGCACGCCAGTCGAGTTGGCCGTCGATCGCCTGTTGCAGCATTTTCAGCGCGGCTTCCACCAGTTTCTCCGGTGCGACCACGGCATCGACCAGGCCGACTTTCAGTGCGTCTTTTGCACCGATATCTTTCCCGGCGGCAATGATTTCCAGCGCGCTGTCGTTACCGAGCAGGCGTGG
This sequence comes from Serratia sp. 14-2641, assembly GCF_001692375.1. NCBI lineage: Bacteria > Pseudomonadati > Pseudomonadota > Gammaproteobacteria > Enterobacterales > Yersiniaceae > Serratia > Serratia sp. 14-2641. The sequence continues at coordinate 30,411 of NZ_LXKR01000042.1, forward strand.
CAGACGTACGGACCCCCCGAATCCTGGCATGATGCCCAGTTTGGTTTCTGGCAGGCCGATGCGTGCGTCTGGAGAGGCGATACGGAAATCGGTCGCCAGGATACATTCGCAGCCGCCGCCTAACGCGTATCCGTTGATGGCGGAGAGGGTTGGCACCGGTAAATCTTCCAGCCGGTTAAAGATGGTATTGGCAAACACCAGCCATTCATGCAGCTTTTCGGCCGGTGCGGCAAACAGCGAGAGGAACTCGGTGATGTCGGCACCCACGATGAATGCGGATTTGGCAGAGCGCAGCAGCAGCCCTTTCAACTCGGTTTGCTGTTCCAGCACCTCGAGTGCGGCACCCAGGCTGGCAACGGTGCTGGTATCCAGCTTGTTGATTGGGCCTGGTGCGTTGAACACCAACTCGGCGATGCCGTTGTCGAGCCAGTGTACTTGTAATGTTTCGCCTTGGTAGAGCATGTCGATCTCCTGAATCAGCGCAGATGATCTGGTATGACCAGATGATGAGGAGTGTGGTTTTTATGTTAATAAATTGCAAATAATAGATTGCATATTTGCAAACCGGATCACAGGGGAAATGGCTAATTGCTTGATACCAAATCAACTTATTTTTCACCCCTGGGCGCAAAACTTTGGCGCGTAGCGGCCATATCGCCCAGGGATGTAATCTGGTTGCAGCGGTTTGCGAAGCACACCTCATGCAAGAGGAGATGGGGTTGGAGCGTGGGATCTGTGTGTTAAGATGGCTCATTCCGTTCTGAGGGCATAAGGGTACTGTGATGGAAACGCTGGCTTCTTTGTATAACGACCACCTGGCAACACTGCAACAACGAGCTCGTGAAGTATTAGAGCGCAACAATCTGGATGCATTGCTAATCCATTCAGGCGAGCTGCAACGGGTCTTTCTGGACGACCACAGCTACCCGTTTAAAGTGAACGCCAACTTCAAGGCGTGGGTGCCGGTAACGTCGGTGCCGAACTGCTGGTTGTGGGTGGACGGCGTTAACAAACCAAAGCTGTGGTTCTATTCCCCGGTGGATTACTGGCATAGCGTTGAACCGCTACCCAACAGCTTCTGGACCAAATCCATTGAACTGTTGCCGCTGACCAATGCCGATGATATCGCCAGCCAACTGCCACAGCAGCGCGAGCGTGTAGGCTATATCGGCTATGCACAACAGCGGGCCCTCTCTCTTGGCATTGCGGCCGAGCACATCAACCCGCAAGCGGTGTTGAATTTCCTCGATTTCCGCCGCTCGATCAAAACCGGCTATGAGCTGGCCTGCATGCGCGAAGCGCAGAAAACGGCCGTGATGGGGCACCGTGCCGCTCATGAAGCCTTCCAGTCCGGTATGAGCGAGTTCGATATCAACCAGGCCTATCTGACCGCCACTGGCCATCGTGATACGGACGTGCCTTACGATAATATCGTGGCCCTGAATGAGCATGCGGCGGTGCTGCATTACACCAAGCTGGATCATCAACCTCCGGCCGAATCCCGCAGCTTCCTGATCGATGCAGGGGCAGAATATAACGGCTACGCCGCCGACCTGACTCGCACCTATGCGGCTCAGAGCGACAATGCATTCGCCCATCTGGTGAAAGATCTCAACAGTGAACAGCTTGCGCTGATAGATACCATCAAAGCCGGGGTGCGTTACACGGATTACCATGTACAGATGCATCAACGCATCGCCAAACTGTTGAAAAATCATAAGCTGGTAACGGGCATCAGCGAAGAAGCGATGGTCGAACAAGGCATCACCTGTCCGTTCCTGCCGCACGGTTTAGGCCACCCGCTTGGTTTGCAGGTGCATGATGCCGCCGGGTTTATGCAGGATGAAAATGGTACTCATCTGGCAGCACCCGCAAAATATCCCTTCCTGCGCTGCACCCGTGTCATGCAACCAGGTATGGTGCTGACCATTGAGCCGGGCCTGTATTTCATTGAGTCCCTGTTGGCTCCTTGGCGTAGTGGCGAGTTCAGTAAACACTTTGCCTGGGATCGTATCGATGCGTTAAAACCTTACGGCGGTATCCGCATTGAGGACAATATCGTGATCCACGAAAAGCGTATTGAGAATATGACGCGCGATCTGAACCTGGCCTGATGCAGCCTTACCCCATTCCTGGCGCTGTCATCAGCGTCAGTGAAGAGATAAAGAAAAGCCGTTTCATCACTCTGCTGGCACCTACCTGCGGGGTCGAGGCGGCCAAAGCCTTTATCCAGCAGGTGCGTGACGAGCATCCAACGGCCCGGCACCATTGCTGGGCTTTTGTTGCGGGGGCACCGAATGATTCGCAGCAGTTGGGGTTTTCCGATGACGGTGAACCCTCCGGCACTGCGGGCAAGCCCATCTTGAGCCAGCTAACGGGCAGTGGGATCGGTGAAATAACCGCGGTGGTAGTTCGTTACTATGGTGGGATCAAACTGGGTACTGGTGGCCTGGTGCGGGCATACGGCAGCGGCGTACAACAGGCGCTTAAGCAGCTGGTTGTTAGCTATAAAGTACCGCAGCTCGAATATACTTTGCAGTGCGACTATGCTCAGCTGGCAATGGTAGAGAATTTGCTACAGCTTAGTGAAGGGCGGATTGTGCATGGGGATTACGGTGCTGCCGTGGTGTTACATCTGGCGCTACCCGCCACGGGTACCGAGGTATTCGGGAATAAATTACGCGATCTCAGCCGCGGAAGTTTGCAATTAGTCCCTATATCGCAATAATTCCCACCAACTGAATTGTTAAGGATCGTGCTGAAATGCATTTTCGCGCCATAACCCGTATTGTGGGCCTGCTGGTTATCCTGTTTTCCGGGACAATGTTTATTCCTGGCCTGGTGGCATTGATATACCGCGACGGAGCGGGGCGGGCATTCAGCCAGACCTTCTTTGTAGCCGTGACCATTGGCTTGATGCTGTGGTGGCCAAATCGTAAGCAGAAGCACGAATTAAAACCACGTGAAGGCTTCCTGATTGTGGTGTTGTTCTGGACCGTACTGGGCAGCGTGGGGGCATTGCCTTTCCTGTTTTCCGAACGGCCCAATCTTTCCCTGACGGACGCTTTTTTCGAATCCTTCTCGGGTTTAACCACCACCGGAGCTACCACCCTGGTTGGGTTAGACTCCTTGCCTAAAGCCATCTTATTCTACCGCCAGATGCTGCAATGGATGGGAGGGATGGGGATCATCGTGCTGGCCGTCGCCATACTGCCTATCCTCGGCGTCGGGGGCATGCAGCTATACCGTGCGGAAATGCCCGGCCCATTGAAAGACAACAAAATGCGCCCGCGTATTGCCGAAACGGCCAAGACATTGTGGCTGATTTACGTACTGCTGACCATCGCCTGCGCGCTGGCATTATGGGGCGCCGGAATGTCGGTATTCGATGCTATCGGCCATAGCTTTGCAACTATCGCCATCGGGGGCTTTTCCACGCATGATGCCAGCGTGGGTTACTTTGCCAGCCCCGCCATCAACACTATCATCGCTGTGTTTCTATTGATCTCCGGTTGTAACTACGGCTTGCACTTTGCCTTGCTCAGCGGGCGCAGCTTGAAAGTGTACTGGCGCGATCCGGAATTTCGCATGTTTATCGCCGTGCAGTTCACGCTGGTGGCGGTGTGTACCGTGGTGCTGTGGTGGCACGGTATATATAGAAGCGGCATGGAAACGCTTAATCAGGCTTTCTTCCAGGTGGTGTCGATGGCAACCACTGCAGGGTTTACCACCGACAGCATCGCCAAATGGCCACTGTTCTTGCCAATGCTCCTGCTCTGTTCAGCCTTTATCGGTGGCTGTGCGGGTTCAACGGGCGGTGGCTTGAAAGTGATCCGCATCCTGCTGCTGTACCTTCAAGGGTCACGTGAGTTGAAACGGTTGGTGCATCCTAATGCGGTTTACACCATCAAGTTAGGCAACCGCGCGTTGCCGGAGCGTATTCTTGAAGCGGTGTGGGGATTCTTCTCCGCCTATGCATTGGTATTTATCGTCAGCATGCTGGCCATTATCGCCACCGGCGTGGACGAGTTCTCGGCCTTTGCCGCGGTAACGGCTACGCTTAACAATCTGGGGCCTGGCCTCGGCGTTGTCGCCGATAACTTTACCACCATGCCACCACCGGCAAAGTGGGTACTGGTCTTGACCATGCTGTTTGGTCGTTTGGAAGTGTTTACGCTGCTGGTTCTCTTCACACCGACTTTCTGGCGTGAGTAAATGTATCTACGAGGAGTAACGCCATGAAGGCACTGATTCTCTATTCGAGCCGTGACGGACAAACGCACTCTATTGCTGCTTATATAGCTAACCAGTTGCAGGATACTCTGAACTGCGACGTTATCGATCTGCAGCAGGCAGAGAATATCGAGCTTGGGCAGTACCAACAGGTACTTATAGGGGCTTCGATACGCTACGGGCATTTCAATACGGCATTACACCGATTTGTGAAGCGCCACGCTGATCAGTTGAATCAGATGCCTAGTGCGTTCTTCGCGGTTAACCTGACGGCACGCAAACCGGAAAAGCGTTCGCCGCAAACCAACGCCTATACCCGCAAGTTCTTATTGTCATCACCTTGGCAGCCAAAGCAGTGCGCCGTGTTCGCCGGTGCGCTGCGTTATCCGCGTTATCGCTGGTTCGATCGCGTCATGATCCGCTTTATTATGAAAATGACTGGGGGAGAGACGGATACCAGTAAAGAAGTGGAATATACAGATTGGCAGCAGGTGGACCGTTTTTCCCAGGAATTCAGCCGCATCCAGTACGAAAAGTGATAGAAATGCTGCCTTGTGCAGCGTTTTGCCGAAAAAAGCCGCGCTTGAAAAGTTTTTTGAATTTAGGGGTTGCGCCCTTCTGAGAACTCCCTATAATGCGCCTCCACTGACCGGGAACAACGACGAAGCAGTCGCCCAGCCAGGAAGAAGCAACCCGGTGAAAACACCGCGTCTCGTAAGAGAAAAAGGTTGACTCTTCAGCGGGAAAGCGTAATATGCACCTCCCG